>NZ_FLKP01000002.1:1200000-1571385 GCF_900087015.1 Christensenella timonensis | reverse complement strand
CCTCTTCCCCCTTTTCCAGCAGCCAAAGCCTGCCGAATCTTCTGGCGTCGATGTATCGGAGCTCTTTGCCATCCCCCAGCGAAAACACGACATGCGTATGCTTCTCCTGCGGATATTCCGGCGGCGTGACAAGCAACGAACCCGTCATCCGCAAATGAACGACCATAGAGTCTCCGCCGGCAAAACAGAAAATCAAAAACTTTCCACGGCGTTCCATATGACTAAAAGCCTGTCCTATGATCCGGTCACAAAATAATTCTGCAGACGGATGCGCGATCACCTGCTTATGGGCGATACCGATCCCCATTATTTTTTGCCCTTTGATTTGCGGCGCAAGCACACGCCTTATGGTTTCAACTTCCGGCAATTCAGGCATACGTCAACCTTCCTTTTTCATATATCATTACCATAATATCATTTTTCAGCCTTATTTGCATGCTGTTTGTCCCTTTCGCAATAAAATAGCAGCACCCCTTTTTGGCATGCTGCTATTTTTGAAATCCAGTTATCTATTCGAGAAAATCCCTCAGCTTTTTACTTCTGCTGGGGTGGCGCAGTTTACGAAGCGCCTTTGCCTCGATCTGCCTGATGCGCTCGCGCGTCACCTGGAATTCCTTACCCACTTCTTCCAAAGTTCTCGCACGGCCGTCTTCCAGGCCGAAGCGAAGCTTCAAAACCTTTTCTTCCCGCGGCGTCAAGGTATCGAGCACGTCGATCAATTGTTCTTTTAAAAGAGTAAACGCCGCAGCCTCCGCCGGGGCGGGAGCATCGTCATCCGGGATAAAATCGCCGAGGTGGCTGTCTTCTTCTTCGCCGATCGGCGTTTCCAAAGACACCGGCTCCTGTGCGATCTTCAATATTTCCCTCACTTTTTCTTCGGGAATGTCCATTTCCTTGGCCAATTCCTCCGGCAGCGGATCGCGTCCATACTGCTGCAACAACTGGCGGGACACACGGATCAGCTTGTTGATCGTTTCCACCATATGCACGGGTATCCGGATCGTCCGCGCCTGGTCTGCAATGGCACGCGTGATCGCCTGCCTGATCCACCATGTCGCATAAGTACTGAACTTATACCCTTTTTCATAATCAAACTTTTCAACAGCCTTGATCAATCCCAGGTTCCCTTCCTGGATCAAATCGAGGAAAAGCATACCGCGCCCGACATAACGCTTGGCAATGCTGACAACAAGGCGCAGGTTGGCTTCCGCAAGTTTGCGCTTCGCCTCCTGGTCTCCCTCGCCCATGCGCTTTGCAAGCTCGACTTCCTCTGCCGCCGACAGCAGCGGAACCTTGCCGATCTCTTTCAAATACATACGGACTGGGTCGTCGATGTTGATGTTTTCCGGCATGGAAATATCAAAATCGCTGACTTCCTCTTCCGCTTTTTCCGTTTCTTTTTCCGTTTCTACTTCTTCGTCTATAACGTCGATATTCTGTTCTTCCAGCGTTTCGTACAGCTTTTCGATCTGATCCGGGCGTAATTGCACATCGTCCAAAGAGCCCATGATGTCCTGGTATTTCACCATGCCCTTCGCCTTGCCCATCTCGACGATCTTTGCAATACGCTCGTCCGCCTGTTTTGCCTGTGCCTGTGTCACGTCATTCGACGCTATGATTTCTTTTTTGTCTGCCAAATCAACTTCACCTACTATATAATTTTTAAAAACTGGTCTTGAGTTTATGTATCTCTTTCGTAAGCGCACTGATCTTTGTCACCAGCGCCTTCTTTTCTTCCGGGTCTGTCTCGCTTTCATATTTCACATTTGCGATTTTGAGATCCGCTTCCAGCCTGCCCAGCTGGATACGGTGCACGCAATCGTCAAAGAAGTCGTCAAAATTCTTTAGTTCTCCCAGCACCTCTTCCGGCATACTGAACAGCTCGGTCGCATGCCGTAAATCCTCTTCACTTTGCAGTACGGATAATATTTCGGCATTGGTGGGCGAAAACCCTTTTTTTGCACACAGTAAAGTATATGAAAATATTTTTTTGTTTGCCGGGTGCCTGAAATCCCCTTCATCCAGCTTACCATCCAGCTTGAGCGCGGTCTGCGGATTGGTCGCGAGCAGGCGTATCAGGCAATTTTCTGTCTTGAGGTCGGCGCTCTCCGTTTCCGTCTCCCTCGCAGGCAGTTTCCAGGAAATCTCCTGTCCCTGCTGCGCGCCCGCGTCCTGAGCGATCGCATTGACGGAAAAGCCGGTCAGCTCGGAAAGCTTTTTCATATACTTTTCCCGCACCATCGCGCTGGTAACCCCTTTTAAGAGATGGACACATTCTTTTGCAAACTTCTCTTTCTGGTAACTGTCGTTTAAATCATATTGCTCTGCCGTCACCCTGAATTTATAGTCCATCAGCGGCAGCGACGCTTTCATCAGCTTGATATATCCGTCTTTCCCATATTGCTTTAAAAACTCATCCGGATCCTGCCCTCCGGGGATGCTGACCACACGGGATTCGATCCCTTCACGCGCGAGGATATCGAGTGCGCGCAGCGTCGCTTTTTTACCTGCGCCATCGCCATCATAAGAGACGTACACATTGTTTACATAACGTTTCAAAAGCCGTGCCTGGTCCTGCGTGAGAGCTGTCCCAAGCGTAGCCACACATTCGGGGATCCCATAAGCATGCATCGCGATCACGTCCATATACCCCTCCACCAAAATCAGGCGCTTGAGGTTTTTCTGCTTACGGATCATGTTCAGGTTGTACAAGTTCTTACTCTTATTAAAAGCCGCCGTTTCCGGTGAATTCAAATATTTGGGCAAGCTGTCGTCCATCACCCGGCCGCCAAAACCGATCACGTTTGAAAACGTATTGATGATGGGCATCATGACGCGGTTACGAAACATATCGTAGCACTTTCCGTCGTTGATCTTTACAAGTCCTGCCAGCTGCATATCCTGCTTGGTAAAGCCTTCCTTGCCCAGAAGGTTTAAAAGGCTGTCCCACTTGTCCGGCGCGTACCCCATCCCGAATATTTTGATGATCCGGTCGTCAAGGCCCCTGCCATGCAGGTATGCAAGGGCATCCTTGCCTTGCGGTTCATACAGGCACTTATGGAAAAACTGCGCCGTGATTTTATTCATGGCAAAGATCTTTTCCCGCTGCTGCTTACGCTTTTCATAATTGGAATCATCTTTTATATCAGGCACAGGCAGCTTGACCTTATCCGCTAGGTAGCGGCACGCTTCCGGGAAGGTCATCTTCTCCTGTTCCATGACAAAATGGATCGCATTACCGCCCTTTCCGCAGCCAAAGCAATGGAAAAAGCCTTTTTCGGGCGTCACAGAAAAACTGGGCGTTTTTTCGTTATGAAAAGGACAACAAGCCCACCACCTGCCGGACTTGTTTTGCAATGTCACATATTCACCGATCAAATCCACAAGATTTACTTTTTGCAGTAACTCCTGTATCCATTCCTCCGAAAAATAAGGCATTCAGAACCCCTCGTAAAAACTTTCTTATATATAATATTACACACGCCAGCCTCAAAATCCTTTTATCCGAAGATGAAAAAGGCGGCTGCCATAAGCAACCGCCTCGTTTTTCCTGATTATTGTTCCCTGTATTTGGGCTTCTGTTCATAGAACGTGTGCAAAAGCGTATGCGCCTTATGGCTGTTCGGCTCCCCTAAGAAATCCTTATAAAGCATCTGGATATCCGGGTTTTCATGCGATTTCCGCAATGGCTTATCGCAATCTTCGTCGTACAGGCCCTGCGCCCGCACTACGCGCGGATCCAACACGTTCTTGATACGCGCCGATACGATAGGCTGTCCGCCGCCATTCACGCAGCCGCCCGGACAAGCCATGATCTCGATGAAGTGGTATTCCTTTTCGCCGCGGCGAACCGCTTCCAAAAGCTTCTTCGCATTGGCTGTACCGCTTGCGATCGCTACTTTCACCGCCAGGTCGCCGATCTTTACTTCCGCTTCCTTGATACCGGAAATACCGCGCACATCACAGAAATCAACATTCTGGAGCTCTTCGCCCGTCAGTACCTCCGCTACGGTACGCAGCGCAGCTTCCATAACGCCGCCCGTTGCGCCGAAGATAACGCCGGCGCCGGTAGAAGTCCCAAGCACCTCGTCAAAATCCTCGTCCGGCAAGTTGGCAAAATCGATATTCGCTTCCTTGATCATCTGCGCCATTTCACGCGTCGTCAGCACGGCGTCGACATCCTGGTAGCCTGTGCCTGCCTCGCCCGCACGGTCTTTTTCATATTTTTTCGCCGTACACGGCATGACGGAAACCGTGAAGATCTTCGCCGGATCGATCCCGTTCTGCTCCGCATAGTAGGATTTGATGATCGCGCCCAGCATCTGGTGGGGCGATTTACATGTGGAAAGGTTATCCAGCATGTCCGGGAAGAAATATTCCGCATACTTGATCCATCCCGGCGAACAGGACGTGATCATCGGCAGCGTCCCGCCGTTTTTCACACGGTTGATAAACTCGTACCCCTCTTCCATGATCGTAAGGTCTGCGCCGAAATCGGTATCGAATACTTTGTCAAAACCGATCTTACGCAGCGCAGCGGCCAGCTTGCCCGTTACGCGCGTGCCCATCGGCATACCGAATTCCTCGCCGATCGCCACGCGAACCGCCGGAGCCGGCTGTACTACAACGTGCAAATTGGGGTTATGCAGCGCAGCCCACACATTGTCGATCTCGCTTTTTTCCGTAAGCGCCCCCACCGGGCATGAAACGATGCATTGTCCGCAATTGATACACGGTACGTCCACTAAGGATTTGCCCCATACAGGCTCTATCATCGTCTTAAAGCCACGGTTTGTAGCGCTGATCACGCCAACGCCCTGCTGCTTTGCACAAGCGGCGACGCAGCGCTTACAGATCACGCATTTATTCGGATTGCGCACGACGGACACAGATTCCTCGTCCACGTCTTTTTTGATCTTTTCGCCTTCATAGCGAATGGTGCGCATGTTGAATTCTTCCGCCAGCGTCTGCAATTCACAATTTCCGTTACGCGCGCAGGTCAGGCATTCGCGGTCATGGTTGGAAAGCAACAGGTCAAGGCTGACCTTCCTTGCTTTCAATACCTTTTCCGACGAAGTCAGCACCTCCATGCCTTCCGAAACGGGCAGCACGCAAGCCGCCTGCAGGTTCGGGTTGCCTACTACCTCAACAAGGCAGATACGGCATGCGCCGATCGCATTTACGCCTTTCAAATAACAAAGCGTCGGAATATCAATATTTGCTTTTCTGGCAGCGTCAAGCACGGACGTATTGTCCGGCGCTTCCACTTTAATGCCATCTATTGTCAATGAAACCATATCACATTATCCCCTTTCTTATCTCTTGATCGCGGCAAACTTACATTTTTCCACGCACGCGCCGCATTTGATGCACTTATCCGGATCGATGTGATACGGCTGCTTCTTTTCTCCTGTGATAGCGTCTGCGGGGCATACCCTCGCGCACATTCCGCAGCCGATACATTTTTCAGGAATGATCTCGTATACGAGCAACTGCTGGCACTGGCCCGCAGGACAACGCTTATCATAAATATGCGCTTCATATTCATCCCTGAAATATTTGATCGTGGAAAGAACCGGGTTCGGCGCCGTCTTGCCAAGGCCGCACAATGCGCCTGCCTTGATACTTTCGCCAAGCTCGATCAGCTTTTCGATGTCGCCCGGTTTCCCCTTGCCATCCGTGATGCGCTCGAGGATCTCCAGCATGCGCTTCGTACCGATCCGGCACGGCGGGCATTTCCCGCACGATTCATCGACAGTGAAATCCAGGAAGAATTTCGCGACGTCTACCATACAGTTATCTTCGTCCATGACGATCAACCCGCCCGAGCCCATCATAGAGCCGATGGACATCAGCGTATCATAATCGATTTTCAGGTCGAGGTGCTCCGCCGGGATACAGCCGCCCGAAGGGCCGCCTGTCTGCGCCGCCTTGAACTTCTTGCCGTCCGGAATACCGCCGCCGATCTCGTAGATGACCTCGCGCAGCGTCGTCCCCATCGGGATCTCCACAAGGCCTGTATTGTTGATCTTGCCTCCTAGCGCAAATACTTTCGTCCCTTTGGATTTTTCCGTCCCCATCGAAGCAAACCATTCCGCACCCTTTAAGATGATCTGCGGGATATTTGCCAGTGTTTCCACGTTATTGATGATCGTCGGTTTGCCAAACAAGCCCTTGTTTGCCGGAAACGGCGGTTTGGGCCTCGGTTCGCCGCGGCGGCCTTCGATGGATTCCATCAACGCCGTTTCTTCCCCGCATACGAACGCGCCTGCGCCCAAGCGAATCTCAATATCAAAACTGAAATCCGTATCAAAAATCTTTTCTCCGAGCAGGCCATATTCTTTCGCCTGGTCGATCGCAATCTGTAAACGCTTTACAGCGATCGGATATTCTGCACGCACATACACATAACCGGTATCCGCTCCGATGGCATATCCTGCGATCGCCATCGCTTCAATAACGGCATGCGGGTCGCCCTCCAAAACGGAACGATCCATAAACGCGCCCGGGTCGCCCTCGTCCGCATTACAGATAACGTACTTCTTATCCCCCTTCGCATCGGCGCCAAACTGCCATTTGAGGCCGGTCGGGAACCCGCCGCCCCCACGGCCGCGCAGCCCGGACTGTTTGATGATGTCGATGACTTCCTGCGGTTTCTTTTCGGTCAGGCAGATGCCTAAGGCCTTATAACCGTCAAAAGCGATGTATTCGTCGATCACCTCCGGATCGATCACACCGCAATTCCTAAGGGCCACACGATTTTGTTTTTTATAGAACTCGATATCGTCAAGCGTCGTTGCCACGCCGCTCTCATCTTCTTCTTTATGCAAAAGACGTTCTACGATGCGCCCTTTTAAAAGGTGCTCCTCAACGATCTCTTCCACGTCGTCAGGCTTTACCCTGCTGTAAAAAGAGCCTTCCGGATAAACGATCACAATCGGGCCTGCCTCGCACAGCCCAAAACAACCGGTTCTGACTACTTTGACTTCCTTTTCCAATCCGTGTGCTTTCAGACCATTTTCAAACCTGTCAATGATCTCCCCCGATCCGGAAGAAGTACATCCGGTACCTCCGCACACGAGTACATGTGAGCGATAAAAATCCATTTACCTGTTAACCTCCCCAAAATTCTGTCGCTTAAGCGTTGTTCTGTTCCGCATACCCAATCGTATATTCCGTAACGATCCTGCCGTTAACGATATGCTCTGCAATGACTTTCTTGGCTTTTTCCGGCGTCATTTTTACATAGGTCACTTTCTCCTGTCCCGGCAGGAAAACCTCCGCGATCGGCTCCAAACGGCATACGCCGATACAGCCTGTCTGCGATACGGATACGTCGTTTAGGCCGCGCGTCGCGACTTCATCAACAAACGCCTGCAGTACCGGGCGCGCACCCGCCGCGATCCCGCATGTCGCCATACCGACGACGATACGTTTATCCGCATCATTTTTACGGACGTCGACCTTGTCCTGCATTTTCTTCCTGATTGCTTCCAATTCCTGAAGTGATTTCATTACCTCTCCCCTTTAGTAGCCTCTTTATGCCCGGATGGATATGCCGGCATATTTTCCGGCTGCCGCTTCTTTTTTCGGTGAACGGCGTACCGTAATAATTCAAAACATAAGCCGCTTGCGCGGCTTTTTAAGCGCTTTCCTTCTCACATAGTGAAAAAAAACACAAATTATACTTCTTTATTATATCAACATAATAAGGCCAGCGCAACTGCTTTTGTGAAAAATTAACCATATTATCAATTCCGAAAAACCAAGCAATAAAAAACAGGCCAAGAGCCTGTTTTTATTGCCATTCAAAAATCGATATATTCCGGTTTGAACATTTCATCCAGGTTTTCCTTCAGCCAGATCGATATATCCGGCGTGTCCAGCGGGACATCTGCGCCAAGCACCTGCTTTACTTCCCGCGTATCGAGCACATCCTCCGATTCATCCACCACGACCGCCACCAAAAAATCAATGTCAGGGTTGCTGACGATCAAAGTGTGCAGCGTGCCCGCAAAATCGCCGATCGGCGGCCTGTCCAGATGGTCAAGAGCATACACGGCGCGGACAACCGTTCCCACGCCTTCCGTAGAATCGATACTGAACTCCCCGCCGGTTGCCTGTGCCCCCGCCTGGAAAAGGGATATCCCCAAGCCTACCCTGCGGGTGGTGCGCGTCGTGACAAACGGGCTGGTCACATGCTCGAGCATTTCTTTGCTCATGCCGCGTCCATTGTCCCTGATCGTCACCGAAACTGTATTTTTTGCATATTGGATATCCAAACGGACTTCGACTAGCGTTGCATTGGCCGTGATCGAATTCTGGACGATATCCATGATATGCAGTGAAATCTCTTTCATTGCCGCGCCCGCAAAAAAGTATTATTGCTTCTTTCTGTAAATGTCCAATATCCCCGGGATATCTTCCGGTTTCAGCCTGCCATACACCTGGTCGTCGATCATGATGACCGGCGCTAACCCGCAGCATCCCAGGCAGCGTGTAGCTTCCAGCGTAAACAGTCCGTCCGGCGTCGTATTGCCGGGCGCGGTCTGTAAATCGTCTGCCAGTGCATTGAGAACGCCTTCCGCTTTCTTAACATAGCAAGCCGTACCCATGCATACGCCGATCACATGCTTGCCTTTCGGTTCAAGTGCGAACTGCGAGTAAAAAGTCGCCACGCCGTATACGTCCGTCATTGGGATGCCCATTTCTTCCGAGATAAAACGCTGGACATCGAACGACAAAGCGCCGAAAATATCCTGTGCTTTCTGCATGATCGGCATCAGCGGGCCCGGTTTTTCCATCATTTCACTGATATAAACCTTCAGTTCGTCATATTTTACCTGGTTCTCTGCTGTGTTGGTCATCAAAAAAGTGCCTCCTTCATCCATACCCTTAATTTATTGGTTGTTCTTCACACAAAAAATATTTTACCATATTATCAATCGCAATGCACGCCTTTTGTGAATTTATACACATAATTTTTTCAGGATCGCCCGGACGGAATTTCCTTCCGCCTCGATCGTATTCTCCGCCTCTGATATTTGCCACAGGTTATGCGCGTCTGATGAGTGGATCTGCTGGAATCCTGATATATCGTTTATGATTGCAAGCCCTTTGGTGACTTCAATGGTTTTAAAGCTCAGTTGGGGTGGAAAAAAGCCAAGGTTTGCAAGTATGGAATTTGCCCCTTTGTTGATATGCGCCGGAACAGAATAGCCGCCGTATTGCGCAATCAACGCGCAACATTCGTCCATACCGAACGGCAGCGCGGAAATGAGCAGCTTATCCAGGCGTCCCGTCACCTCGTCATTTTCATCCATCAGCAGCTGTTCCCCGAAAAAATCCGGTTTGTTGGGGATGTCAGGGAGTGCTTCATAAACCATATCGCCAAAGGCGAGCGCCGCAGGAACATCTTCAAAAAGAGCCAGCACATGTACTTCCTCTGCCGTCGTCATTTCCATTGCCGGCAAAAGGGTGATACCGGCTGCCTCGGCGACTTTGGCCACCGCAGGCAGGTTCTTCGTGCTGTTATGGTCGCATACCGCGATCGCATCAAGCCCCTTCAGCTTTGCCATGTTGACAATGTTGTTGGGGGTCATATCGTTTTCCGCACATGGCGAGAGCGCAGAATGGATATGGAAATCGTAGGCAAGCCGCATAAAGCTATTGTCCTATCCCAAGCTTACACAGCCCGCAGCACAAGTCATACGCCGTTTTCGCCGAAGAATAGATCGCGATCCCTTCCTCCGCCGCCTTATCGACCGTCGCTTGCGGCACCTCGATCCCTTCCGGGATGATCACACATGCAAAATCATGCAGGCAGGCGACGGCGACGACATTCAGGTGCGTTTGCACGGTGATCCATGCCATACCGGCTTCGCCGCGCGCCATCACCCAGCTAAGCAGGTCGCACACGCAACCGTCAGTCACTTCTGCCTTTTCGTCCACCCCTGCCGTAAGCAGTTTCAGTCCCAATTCCTGTGCCAATTGCGCATTTGTCATTCCTCTTCTCCGTCCCCTCTTACTTTATCCTTACTGGCGAGATCCACCATTTCCTCCGCCAGGTAACGCACCTTTTCTTTGAGCATGAAGACGCAATCCATCTCCGTTGCATGTCCCCTTACGATATCTTCCGCAAGCGCCCGGCAGCTCGGCGCGCCGCAGCTCCCGCAATCCATACCCGGCAGCTTTTCCAGCAGTTCGTCGATCTGCTGTATTTTTTTGAGTGCGACCATCCTGTCGTCGTCCAGCTTCATAACATCCAGCGGCTCGATCGTCTTGACCGTTGAAGCAACGCCTTCTTTTGCATACTCTTCGGCATGGTTTTCCACCCCCTGGTCAAGCCCTACGATATCGCATATCGTATTGACGCGGGATTGTGCGACAAATGAACTTTCAAATACCAGCGGGCCGCCGACGCAGCCGCCGATGCACGCCAGCCCTTCAAAATAATCCAGGTCTTTCAGTTTGTCGTTCTCGATATCCTCAAGGGCACGCGCGACATTTGCGATGCCGTCCACGGAAAGCGCGTTCTTTTCGCCGATCGCGAACGCCTCCCCGCCGCTATTTGCCCATCCGATACCTTTGGCGGAGGCTTTTTCGCCCTCAAAGCGTTTGGTTTCAACGGTTTTGAGCTGTCCCGCCAGCAAACCATATACTTCAAGGATGGAGATCGCGCCGTCGACGTCGCTTTTTTCCTTTGCCAAGGGTGATTTAATACTTGTCATCTTTGCCGGACACGGCGTAATGAAATAAGCCCCGATCTCCGAAATATCCACATTATTCTTTTCGGCAAATTCACGTTTTGCGACCTTAGCGGCTACTTCCACAGGCGCGTCCACGTTGACGACATTGTCAAGAAGCTCCGGAAAATTGACTTGTATCAAGCGCACCACGGCGGGACAGGCGGACGAGATCAGCGGCCGTTTGTTCCGCGTCCTCAATTCTTCCGCAATCGCCTTGGAGCAGATTTCCGCCCCGCGCGCCACTTCAAACACATCGTCAAAGCCCATTGATTTTAAGGCCGTCAGGATGCGCTCGACCCGGTCTCTGTTATCGAGCAGCTTGAACTGCGCATACAGAGCAGGAGCGGGCAGCGCAATTTTATATTTGTAATTATTGATACTGGAAAGCGGATCCGTCACCGCATTTTTAGCATGGTAAGGACAAACGCGGATACATTCGCCACAGTCGATGCAGCGCTCGGCCAATATCTTTGCCTTTCCTTTTTGTACCCTGATCGCTTCCGTCGGGCACCTTTTGATACAATTGGTACATCCGGAGCACTTTTCTTTTTCCAGACGCACCGAATGAAAATATTTTTCCATAACAACCCTCTTCTTCAGAGTATGTGCAAGCTACATCAGGAACTTGAGCGTCAGCTTTGTCCCTGCCGGGCTCGACTCGATGTTCATATGGTCGCTGTTCTTGTTGATGTTCGAGAGCCCCATACCTGCGCCAAAACCCATCTCACGCACCGTATCCGACGCCGTGGAATAGCCTTCCTTCATCGCAAGCTCGATGTCCGGGATGCCCGGGCCTGTGTCCTCGCATATGATCTCAATTCCATCGTCGTCGATGTTCAACTTCATCTGCCCGCCATAGCTGTGTATGATCATATTGATCTCCGCTTCATAACAGGCGATCGCTATTTTGCGGATCAGCATGGGATCGATGCCCATTTTTTTCAGCTTGCTCTTGATCCCCGCGGACACCTCGCCCGCTGCGACAAAATCATCTTTTGCCACATCGTATTCCTGGGAGTAGATCATAATTATACCTCCCGCATCCCGCCCTTGATACCGCTTGAATAAAGTACCCCGCAGGCCGAAAACATCGGCTTCTCTGTGGCCAGAAGAACCATATCACGATCCTTTGCCATATCTATGATCTCCTCCGGCGGTCGCTTTCCGCGTACAAACAGGACGCATTGGATATCCATCATTTCCGCTGTCCTGATCACATGGTTGTTGACGAGGCCCGTCAGCAAAATAGCATCGTGCTTTGTAAAAGCAAGCACATCGCTCATCATATCCGCCCCGCACGCGCATATGATCTCCATTCCAGCTTTATCTTCCCCACAAAGGAATTCAGCATCCAATAAGCCAGCAATTTCTTTTACGACCATAAAAACCTCCCTATATCCCCTAATCCTGATATTGCTCGATCTGCATATCCACCAGTTCAAATATTTTCTTTGCGAAGTCGTCCGGATAGGGATATTTATAAACGACACGGAGGATTCCCGCATTGACGATCATCTTGGCGCAAATCGAACACGGCTGGTGTGTACAATACATGGTCGCGCCGTCGATCGCAACGCCCAGCTTCGCTGCCTGGATGATCGCGTTCTGCTCCGCATGGATCGCATAGCAAAGCTCGTGACGCTCACCGGAGGCGATCCCCAGGTTGTTGCGCAGGCATTCGCCGCGTTCCTTACAGCTGTCGATTCCCGCAGGCGCACCATTGTACCCTGTCGTAACGATCCGCTTATTCTTCACGATGACCGCCCCTACGCTGCGGTTCGGCTTATAGCAGCTAGACCAGTGTGCGATCTCTCCCGCGAGATCCATAAAACGTTTATCCCACTTATCCATATTAATCCCCTTCATATTACATGATAAAAATAATAGTCGATATGATTTGCCGTTATACATTATTTTACATGGTTTCATCTTTTAACGTCGAAAGCATTTTCATAAGAAATAAAGAGATTTTAGCAGTATTCAAGAGATATACATCATTATTCTTCAATAACATTAAATTATGGTATTTTTGTTTTAATTTCGTTATTTGATTTATTTCATGATTATATATATCATAAGGATAGCAATATTAGCACTCACCAATTTCGAGTGCTAACAAGAATTTTAAAAAATATGATTTACAGGAGGCATGGATATGACTATTAAACCTTTAGGCGACAGAGTTGTCATCAAATCTGTCGAAGCGGAAGAAACAACAAAGAGCGGTATTGTATTGCCTGGTTCGGCACAGGAGAAGCCCCAGGTCGCAGAAGTGGTCGAAGTCGGCCCCGGCGGCGTTGTCGACGGGAAAGAGATCAAAATGGAAGTTAAAAAAGGCGACAAGGTTCTGTATTCCAAGTATGCCGGTACAGACGTGAAGCTAGATGGCGAAGAATTGGTGATCGTCCGCCAGTCTGACATTCTCGCTATTGTAAAATAAGAAGGAGGCAAAACAATTATGGCAAAGCAATTGAAATTTGGAGAAGAAGCGCGCCGTGCTCTTGAGAGCGGTGTCAATCAGCTTGCTGATACAGTCAAGGTAACATTAGGGCCAAAGGGAAGGAACGTCGTTCTCGATAAGAAGTTCGGTTCCCCGCTCATCACAAACGACGGCGTTACCATCGCAAAGGAAATCGAACTGGAAGATCCTTTTGAAAACATGGGCGCACAGCTCGTAAAAGAGGTTGCTACAAAAACAAACGACGTAGCCGGCGACGGCACGACGACAGCTACCCTGCTCGCACAGGCGATCATCCGCGAAGGACTTAAGAACGTCGCCGCAGGCGCAAACCCGATGGGCATCAAAAAAGGTATTTTGAAGGCTTCCGAAGCAGCTGTTGCGGGCCTCAAGGAGATGTCCAAGCCGATCGCGGACTCCAAGGCGATCTCGCAGGTTGCAAGCATTTCCGCTGCTGACGAAGAAATCGGTTCCCTGATTGCACAGGCAATGGAAAAGGTCGGAAACGACGGCGTCATCACTGTTGAAGAATCCAAAACGATGCAGACAGAGCTCGCAGTGGTCGAAGGTATGCAGTTTGACCGCGGTTATGCTTCCGCTTACATGGTAACGGATACAGATAAAATGGAAGCGGTTTTAGACGATCCGCTCATCCTCATCACAGATAAGAAAATTACGAATATCCAGGATCTGCTCCCCGTTCTGGAACAGATCGTACAGCAAGGCAAAAAGCTCCTCATCATCGCGGAAGATGTCGAGGGCGAAGCGCTTGCAACTTTGGTTGTCAACAAGCTGCGCGGCACATTTAACTGTGTTGCGGTCAAGGCTCCGGGCTTTGGCGACAGGAGAAAAGCAATGCTGCAGGATATCGCTATCCTGACAGGCGGCACGGTGATTTCCGAAGAAGTGGGCATCGACCTTAAGGATGCTACGGTCGATATGCTCGGCCATGCAAAACAGGTCAAGGTCGACAAGGAAAATACGGTTATCGTGGAAGGCATGGGCAACAAGGAAGACATCGCTGCACGCATCAAGTCCATCCGCTCACAGATCGAAGAAACGACTTCTGATTACGATAAGGAAAAATTGCAGGAAAGGCTTGCAAAGCTTGCCGGCGGCGTAGCGGTTATCCGCGTTGGCGCTGCGACGGAAACAGAGATGAAGGAAACGAAATTAAGAATCGAGGACGCGCTTGCGGCTACGCGTGCGGCTGTTGAGGAAGGGATCGTTCCCGGCGGCGGTACCGCCCTGCTGAAAGTGAGCGATAAGATTTCCGCATTGATCGACCAGCTCGAAGGCGACCAGAAGACAGGCGCTAGGATCGTGCTGCGCGCTTTGGAAGAACCTGTTCGCCAGATTGCTGCGAATGCGGGTCTTGAAGGCAGCATCATCGTTGAAAAAATCAATGCTGAAAAATCCAAAACATATGGCTTCGACGCTGCAAAGGGCGAATATGTCGACATGATCAAGGTCGGTATCATCGATCCTACCAAGGTAACGCGCAGCGCTGTCCAGAACGCTGCTTCCGTTTCCGCGATGCTGCTGACAACGGAAAGTGTGGTAACGGATATCCCTGCTCCGGAACCGGCTATGCCTGCCGGCGCTCCCGGCGGAATGCCCGGTGGAATGTATTAATTCCATTCCCAGACGCAAAACAAAAACTGCGGTGCATGAGCACCGCAGTTTTTTTATCGATTAGTTTTGTTTTGAACGTTCCGCGTCTACATCGCCGTCAAAGGATGTAGCGTCAAAAGAATAGCTTCCCTTTCCGTCCAGCGCGTCGATAGCGCGCATATCTTCATCAGAAATCGTGAAATCAAAAATATCCGCGTTTTGGATGATCCGCTCCCTTTTGACCGATTTTGGGATGATGACGATATCCTTTTGCAGCGCCCAGCGCAGCGTTGCCTGTGCCGCGCTTTTGCCATACTTTTCGCCGATCTCCGCCATGAGCGGTTCTTCGCTCAAATGCCCGTGGAACATAGGCCCCCATGCCGTCACGACGATCCCCCGCTCCTTACAATAACCGCACACCTCCCGCTGCTGATGCCACGGGTGAAATTCGATCTGGTTGTTCGCGGGTACCGTCCCTGTTTTTTCCTCCAGGCCCTTAAGATGCGGGACAAGGAAATTAGATACCCCTGCCGACCGGATATTTTGCTTCTCCACCTGACCCTGGATAAAGTCCCATGCCTTTAAACGCCGCGTTTCTTCTTTGCCCGGCCAGTGCAGCAAATACAGGTCAAGGTAGCCGCAGTCCAGCTTGCGCATGCTCAAATCGAAGGCCTGCTGCGGGTCGTCAAAATCTGTCGGCCATAACTTTGTCGTCAAAAATATCTCCTCACGCGGCAGGCCGCAGTCGCGTATCGCACGGCCCACATCCTGTTCGTTTCCATAAAGCGTGGCTGTGTCGATATGGCGGTAGCCCGCGTCAAGCGCATAGCGAACGGCGCGATAAACTTCCTCCCCTGCCGCATTGAATACCCCCAGCCCAAACCCGGGGATGCCCTGTCCATTGTTCATCCTTACCTTTTCTGCCAAATCATGTATCATTTTTCTTCCTCCAACAGGATTTTTAAGGCTTCGATATACCCTTTTACGCCCATACCGCAGATTTGCGCCAAACAAACTTCTTGGATGACGGAAACGTGACGAAATCCTTCCCTGGCGTGGATATCGGAAAGGTGCACCTCCACGCACGGGATCCCGATCGATGAAATCGCGTCCCGGATCGCATAGCTGTAATGGGTGTAGGCTCCGGCATTCAATACGATACCGTCTTTCCTGCCATAACATTCATGCAGCTTGTCGATCATTACCCCTTCATGGTTGGACTGGAAAAATTCCAGCTCAACATTATACGCCTGCTCCTTCGCTTGCGCCTGGATAAAATCGTTCATATCCCCAAGGGACATGCTTCCATATACGCCCGGTTCCCTGATGCCCAGCATATTCAGGTTCGGCCCGTTCATGATCAATATCTTTTTCATCTTTTTACCTGACTTCAAAATTGTGTTATAATTTTTTTGAATCGTTTTCATTATAGCATAACTGAAAGGATCATTGATAGTATGACAAAAAAATACTGCGTCATCGGCCAACCGATCGCACACAGTTTATCGCCCGCAATCCATAACGCATTGTATGAGCGTTACGGCCTGGACTGCAAATATGACGCCTACCCCGTCGACCATAACGGCCTTTCCGGGTTCCTTTCACAAATCCAGGAGCGCGGCATCTGCGGTTTTAATATCACCATGCCATTAAAGCAGGACATCCTGCCCCATTTGGCATATGTCTCACCGGAAGCGCGTACCGGCGTGAATACCGTCGTCGTAGGAGAAAACGGCCTTTCCGGATACTCTACGGATGCACAAGGGTTTTATTCCTCCCTGCAACAGCTGGGTGCAGGCTATAGTGGCCAAAACATCGTTTTCATCGGTGCGGGCGCTGTGACAGGCTTGCTGTGTGCAGACGCTGTGCAAAAAAACGCAAAAAGTATTTGTGTGGTAAACCGCACCCTTGAAAAGGCACAAGCTATGGCACGCCCTTACGGCGCTGCTTCCGACTCCCTTAGCAACATCAGCGAGTATATGCCACAATGCGGCCTGCTCGTCAACACGACGCCGCTCGGTATGAGCGGCGCCGGCCATGACTTTGAAACGCTTGATTTTATTGACCTGCTGCCCTCTTGCGCCGTGGTGTGCGACCTGATCTACAGCCCTCCCCAAACAACGTTGCTAAAACATGCAGGCGCGCGCGGCTTAAAGACAATGAATGGCCTTGGCATGCTGATCTGGCAGGCATTCTATGCTTTTGAAAAATTTTGCGGGATCATGCCCGGACAAAAAGACTATGCGGCTGTCCTCTCACAGCTTGAGCTGCGCGATCAATAGATCCGCAGCCTCTTCTATCGATGCGTTATTCAGGATACTGCGGTCGCAGGATGATTCATAGCGCTGCCGCCTTGATTCAAATACCCTTTTTATATTATCCCTATCCTGCCGCAAAACGGGCCTGTTTTTGATGCTGACGCTCCCCGCGATCTCTTCGATATCCCGCTCGATATAAATAATCACGCCGCTTTGCTTCATCAAATCGATATTCTCATCCGATAATATGATCCCACCGCCGCACGAAACAATGGCATCCTTTTCTTTCACGGCGATCCTGCGCAGCATATCCGTTTCCATTTTACGGAACGCCGCTTCCCCCAGGGTTTCAAAAACATGCGTGATCGTACTGCCCGTTTCTTTTTCGATGCATGCGTCAATATCTAGGAATTTTCTTCCGGTCTTGCGTGCTGTTTTGCGCCCTATCGCTGTTTTTCCGCAGCCCATCATTCCCGTCAGGTAGATATTTCCCATCATTCCTGCTCCCCGTTCTTATAGACGCCGAGCAGCCGCAGCTGCGCGCAATACGGCTTGATCTCCTCCAATGCATGGTCGAGCTGCTGCGCGATCCCCGCGCCCGCAAAGTCAACATAAAAACGGTATTCAAAATTCTTATCTCGCAGTGGTCGCGATTCGATCTTTACCATATTGAGGTGCAAATGTGCAAATGCGTTGAGTACGCGCGCAAGGGCGCCCGGCTTATGCTCCAATACAAAACCGATACTCGCCTTGTTTGCCGCGGCATCTTTCAGAAGCTGTGCCCCGATCACAATAAAACGCGTCGAATTTTCCCCGCTCGTACTGATGGAGGGCTCCAACACCTCCAGCCCATAAATTTGCCCGGCATATTTGCTCGCAATCGCCGCTTTTGCCTTGTCCCCGCATTCCGCTACATACCTTGCGCTTGCGGCGGTATTATAATAGGGTATCTGCTTCCAGTCCGGGTGGCGTTTCAAATATTCCGCACACTGCAAAAAGGGCTGGTCGTGTGAATATACTTCCCTGATCCCATCGATCGCCGCTCCCGGCACGCCCAGCAAAGCATTTTCGATGTGGATCATCTGCTCGCCAACGATTTTTACGTCATATTGGTTCAGAAGGTCGTAAACCTGCTGCACGCTGCCCGCATACGAATTTTCGATAGGCAGCACGCCATATTCGATTTCTCCATCCGTTACCGCTTGAAAAACGCCTTCAAAGGAAGGAAAGCTCCTGCTGCGCACACCATCCGCAAAGTAGCGGTGCTGCGCCAGATCGGAGTAGGCCCCGCGAACGCCCTGATAGCCGACAATACCTTTACAATCCACTTTGGATCGGGCAGGTTTTTGCTTTTGCATCTGTCTCGCCTGGTGTTCCCTGCTGATTTTCATCAGCAGCTCAAACAAGCGGTCAATATCCGTATCAAGCGACGCACCGTGCGCCATTTCACGCCTTTTTTTGAGCACGTCCCGCTCGCGTGAACGGTCAAGCACGGGCAAGCCCTGCCTGATTTTGTATTCCGCCACCCCCTGTGCAATGCCCAGTCGTTCTATGAACGCGTCAATGATCCTTTGATCTACCGCATCGATCTGCTTACGCAATTTTTCCAGTTCAGTCATGCTGCGCCTCCAAAAAAAGGTCGGCGGCCACCAAGGCTGCCGCGCATTTGACTGCTTCCACCGCGCGCAGTGCAATGCATGTATCATGTCGTCCATGTATTTGCAATGTTTCATTTTTCATCGTTTTGATGTTGAGGGTTTCCTGCGGTTTAAAGATAGAAGCGGTCGGCTTTACAGCCACGCGGAACACGATGGGCATACCGTTACTGATCCCGCCGTTTATCCCGCCGTTATGATTGCTTTGGAAGGTAACTTTTTCGTCTTCCATGGCCGGAACGTCATTGGCCTTGCTGCCGCGCATGACCGTGATGGCAAACCCATCGCCAAATTCAATTCCCTTGATTGCAGGAATGGAGAACATCATGTGCGCCATCCTGCTTTCCATACTGTCAAAAAACGGTTCCCCCAGTCCTGCCGGGACGCCGCCGATCACACATTCAAGCACGCCGCCAACAGAGTCGCCTTCAAGGCGCGTCTGCGCGATCACTTCACGCATTCGTTCTCCAGCCGTGTCGTCCACTACCGGGAAATCTTTTTTTTCAACTTGTTCAAACAAACCGGGCGCAAATTCTTTTTGATCCGCTACATCCGCAATGGAACGGATACGCACCCCCACCTTGATCCCTTTTTGATCCAGAAACTGCCGGGCGATGCTGCCTGCAAAAACGAGCGGCGCAGTCAGCCTGCCGGAAAAATGGCCGCCGCCGCGATAGTCGTTTGCGCCGTTATATTTTACGATTCCCGTATAGTCCGCGTGTCCCGGGCGCAGCAAGGCGGCGGTCTTTTCATAGTCTTGCGAACGCGTATCCTTGTTCCTGATGATCGCGCACAGCGGCGTTCCCGTCGCTTTGCCCTTGAAAAAACCGCTCACGATCTCATAGAGATCCGGCTCGCTTCGTTTAGTCGAAGCGTCGCTCTTATTGGGTGCACGCCGTCTCATCCCTTCCCGTACAAGCGCCTCGTCGATTTCCATCCCCGCCGGCAGTCCGTCGATCACCACGCCGATCGCCGCAGAATGAGATTCGCCAAAGACCGTCGTTTTTAATATCTTTCCAAAGGTAGCACTCATCGCACTTTTCCCCCCACGATTTTCCATTCTTCAAAGAAATCCGGCGCCGATTTGCTGACGCTGCCTGCACCGCCGAGGATAATATCGTCCCGCGCGATGCAAGAGGCCACGGTAAGCGCCATTGCGATCCTGTGGTCGTTGTGGCTGTCCACTTCGCCGCCGCTTAACTTTCCGCTTCCGTTGATGACAAGGCTGTCCTGGTATTCGATAATGTCCGCGCCCAGCTTCTCAAGCTCCGTTGTAATAGCATGCAGGCGGTCGCTTTCCTTATAACGAAGCCGGCCCGCATTGTATATCCTTGTTTTCCCCTCTATCGCGCAGCCTAAAACCGCGAGCACCGGCACCAGGTCCGGGATCTGTGATACATCGATTTCTATCGGCTTGAGCATGGCTTTTTCGATCGTGACCTCGTCTTCATTCTCCGAAATTTCCGCTCCCATACATTTCAGTATTCCCATGATTGCTTTATCGCCCTGCTTGGAATCCTGTTTGAGTCCCCGGATTGTTATTTTTCCGGTAATCGCTGCCGCCGCTGCGAAAAAAGCGGCATGGGAATAATCGCCTTCTATTTCCATGTCATTGGGGACATAACCCTGCCTTCCCGATATCTCGATACTGTTCCCCACCCAACGGCTTCGGATCTTGAAGTTGCTCTGTACATCCTGTGTAATATCGATGTACGGCCGCGATTCCGGCTCGGTCGTAATATGAATCCCGGAATCATCGAACAGGGTCGGGAGCTTGAACAAAAGGCCGGAAACAAACTGCGAGGATACGTCCCCCGGCAATGCATATTCCCCGCCCGATAATTCCCCGCAAATCTCGATCCTCTGTTCATTTTTTTCAAAAAGCACATGATTGCGCACAAAAATCTTGTCGTACCCGTCCATTGGGCGCCGCAAAAGGCGGCCATGCCCGGTAAAACAGTGTTTTTTTCCATCGAGGGCCAACGGCAGTAAAAAACGCAGCGTCGATCCGGATTCCCCGCAGTCGATCACCTCTTTACATTCCTTGTGCAGCCCGCCGGAAACGACACAAATATTGTCCACCACGTCGTATTCGCAAAACCCCATGTCGCAAAGGGCCTGTGCAGTTGCCTTGATATCGTCGGAAAAAGCAATATTTTTCAACGAGGATATCCCCGGGGCAAGCGCCGCACAAATGAGCGCGCGGTGAGATATGCTCTTGGAAGGGATCACCTTGATGCTGCCGGATAATACCGACGGTGTGATTTGCTTCATACTTTCATTTCCTTTATTGTTTTTTGTATCCATTCTGCCGGCAGTTTTTTCAGAACCGCATGTCCGATCTGATCGATCAGTACAAAACGGATATCCTTGCCCTCTGCCTTTTTGTCTTTTAACAAGATCTGTAACGCATGCTCCAAAAGTTCCTGTTTCAGCATAACAGGCAAATCGTATTTTCGCAACAGGGATATCGTATCGTGCATCAGGCCCTTGGGCGAAATGCCGAGCCGCTCTCCGAGGTAGGCCGCGCATACCATACCGATAGCGACAGCCTCGCCGTGTAAAAACGTACCATACCCGGCTACCGTTTCGATCGCATGGCCGATCGTGTGGCCATAATTGAGCTGCATACGGATCCCCGTATCGTACGGGTCTTCCTGTACATAATCCGTCTTGATCTCGCAGCAGCGCTTTACAACTGCGGTTACGTTTACCTTCTCCTGCAACAGCGTGCGGTGTAGTCCGGCATCTGCGATATACGCATATTTAATGACTTCGGACATTCCTGCCGCGTATTGCCTTCCATCGAGCGTATGCAGCGCGGCCGTATCGGCAAAGACGGCGCAAGGTTGGTAAAATGCCCCCACCATGTTCTTTCCGCTTTTCAAATTGACCGCGACCTTTCCGCCAACAGAGCTGTCTACCTGCGCAAGCAGCGTAGTCGGGTACTGTACGAAACGGACGCCCCGTTTGAAGGTTGCGGCCGCAAAACCGCAGATATCGCCCACCACACCGCCGCCTACTGCGGCAAGCACGCTGTTCCTGTCCAGTCCGAAATCCATAAGGCGGTCGTAGATCATCTCCAGATTCTGCATGCTTTTGGATTCTTCCCCTGCTTTCAGCACAATCACATCCGCGCCGGAAAAGCGCTCACCATATAAATCATAGACGACGTCGTCCGTAACGACGGCATATTTTTCAAATTGCTTCAGGTATTCGTCGTTTAAGACCCCATCGCCGATCAGGATATCATAGCTGCCGTTGTCGGCATGCACCTGTACCTTTTCCATATTCCCTCCGTTTACATTACACCTTTCAGTATATTGATTTTAGACATGATACCGTCGAACTGCTCCGGCGTCAAGGACTGCGCCCCATCGCACAAGGCGTGTTTGGGATCGTTGTGCACCTCGATCATAATACCGTCGGCTCCGGCGGCAACAGCCGCAAGCGCCAGAGGCTCCACCATGTAAGGCAGCCCTGTCGCATGGCTGGGATCTACGATGATCGGCAGGTGCGACATCTTCTTGATCGCTGGGATCGCGCTCAAATCAAGCGTGTTACGCGTATATGTTTCAAAGGTGCGGATGCCGCGTTCACACAAGATGACGTTTTCGTTTCCGCCCGCCATGATGTATTCCGCACTCATCAGCCATTCCTCTAGCGTGTTGGAAAGCCCGCGCTTCAAAAGAATGGGCTTGTTTGTCTGTCCGATCTCCTTCAGCAGGTCAAAATTCTGCATGTTGCGCGCGCCGATCTGTATCATATCCACCTTTTCCGCAAACAATTCCACATACCGGGGCGCCATGATCTCCGTTACGATCGGCATATGTACTTTATTGCGTACATCCACTAAGATATCCAGTCCCAACTCCCCCAGTCCCTGGAACGCATAGGGGGAAGTGCGGGGTTTAAACGCACCGCCGCGCAGGATCTGTGCCCCGGATTTCCGGATGCTTTGGGCGACGCTTGCCAGTTGATCCGCAGATTCCACCGAGCATGGCCCCGCGATCACCTTCACCTCCCCGTCGCCTATTTTCACGCCGTTGACGTCGATGATGCTGTCTTCCGGATGGAATTTCCTGTTTGCTTTTTTAAAAGGCTCCTGGACGGACACGACCCGCTCAACGCCGCCCATCAGGCCAATACGCTCCTTGTCTACCGTATAAGTATCTCCCAAGACGCCGAGCACCGTACAATCGACGCCATGGTTGATCTGCACCTGCATCCCTTTCTGCTCCAGCCTGTCCGATACCTTCACAATCTCCGCTTGTGTCGCATCACTTTTCATTACTACAATCATGACCTTAATACCTCTTCTCAAAATTTGCCGATAAAATAAAAATGCTGTAAACACTTGCCGGTGCTTACAGCATTCGATTTCGATTCTTTAAGAACACATACGCACACCGACAGATTAACACAAAAACAAGCCATAGCGGTAAAGGCCGCTAAAGCTAAATGTGCTAAAAAATCGTTTCGATGTATGCGCCATATTTGTACTCCTTTGTGGCATTACCTGTATTATAGGAGATTTTTCCTCTCATTTCAACTTATTTTTGAGTTTTTCAAAAAAAATATCACTTATTACGATAATATTACAAAAAAGACTTTACAAGCACTTTTTTGTATACCTTTTCGGTCATATTCGTTTAATTCCGAATACACTGTATTTGCACCCGAAAGGGTGTTTTTTTTTTGCCCTTTTTCCAGCGACCGAAAAGGTATTCCTAATCATTCGTAACGTATTACTACATTACCTCGTTATAATCATCTATAAAACCGACGATCGCCACATCGACGGGAGGTTCCGGTTTGATTCCAAACATCAATGCCGCTTCCTTACGGCCGATCATGTATACCAAATCGCCGATCCCCGCCTGCCTTGTTGCATCTCCCGCCACGATCAGGTTCTTATCCTCACCATTTTCTATCAGGCGCACGACTAAGAGTTTGATTCCTGTAAGCCGTTCATTCTTTACGGTAGACACCACCGTGCCTTCTACTCTGCCTGTATACATCTGACCAGATCCCCTCGCTAAATAAAATTCAAATCCCCATAGAGTACGCACCGACGCGCGCGGGTAAAGGATTTTGCGCTGGTAAGCCCTTCACCGGTGGGCGTTGCGATCGTGAATGTCGTATAACCTTCGCCGCCTACGCCGAAGCCAGCGGATGACGGCCCGTTTTTTACAAAAATCGTTGTGTTGAGCGCCTTTGCCGCCATACTCAAATGATGCACATTTGTCGAATGGATCATGGCGGAATGTTTGCAGCCAGCTTCCGCCCTCACTGCCTCACGGATCGCCTCGTCGATCGAATGAACCCTTACGATCCCCATTACAGGCATCAGCATCTCCACCGTCACAAACGGATGCTCCGCCGGAACGTCCGCAATAATCAGCCTGGGCTCCCCGCTGAAATCCACTCCGCTTGCTTTGAGGATCACCGATGCGTCTTTTCCCACCATTTTACGGTTGATCACATACTTACCGTCTTTGCACTGCAATGTCGCACCGACGATCTTTTGTATCTCTTCACCACGCGCCCGGAAAGCCCCGCCTTGCTCCATCGAGCCCATCAGCTGTTCCGCCACGTTGTCAAATACAAATACTTCCTTTTCAGCGACACACAATACGCAATTATCAAAGCTTGCTCCATCCACAATGTCTTTGGCCGCTTTTTCGATATCTGCCGTATCGTCTACAATCACCGGCGGATTTCCCGGCCCTGCGGCCACTACCTTTTTTCCGGTACCCATCGCTACTTTGACGACCGCTTCGCCGCCCGTAATAGACAACAACTTGACGTCCGGATGCTTCATCACCGCAAGGCTTCCTTCCATACTCGGTTCCTTTAAGGCGGCCACCAGCGAAGCCGGCCCTCCGGCCGCTACGATCGCTTCATGTATAATCCGCAATGTTTCCTGCGAACACTTTTTTGCCCCCGGATGCGGATTGAAAACCACCCCGTTCCCCGCGGCGACCATGCTGATCGCGTTATTGATAATCGAAGATGTCGGGTTTGTGGATGGTGTTACGGAACCGATCACGCCAAACGGCGCCTGTTCCACCAGTGTCAGGCCGTAATCCCCCGTATAAGCAACTGGCGTAAGGTCTTCCGTTCCCGGCGTCCGTACAGCTGCCACCGTATTCTTTACGATCTTATCCCGCACTTTGCCAAAGCCGGTTTCTTCCCACGCGAGCCTTGCCAAGTATTCCGCATTTTTCTTTGTTTCTTTTCTGATAAAATGGATTATTTTCTGCCGCTCTTCCAATGCCATTCCCGCCAGGATATGCTGCGCTTTTTTTACTGCCGCAACCGCCTGGTCTGCTGTGTCAAACAAGTAACCAGATAAAACGCCGTCTGGCTGCTGCCCGATTCCTGCAAGAACTTCCTTTACAATATATTCAATCGTTTTTGTATCTATATTCATGCGTAACCGCTTTCCTGTACAATTCTTACAAGTTCTGTCATTTTTTTATGCAGTTTTTGTTTATTTGTGTGGGTTTATGTGGTTTGTTAATTATATTGTAAGCGCAGACTTTCATTTTGTCAATCTTTAAAAACAAAATTATGATAAAAGTTTTTTGTTATCAAAACTCCCTTATTTAAGGGTAAAACAATACGGTATCCAAACAAACCGGATACCGTATTCTTACACATGTTTCAGGCAAAAGAAAAGATCAATACAAATCCTTTGCTGTTTTCGTACAGCCATCGACCGTATAGTAATCGATCACACCTGCAATCGTATCGTCAGCAATCAGCTCCTTGTCTTCCATGACCATGACCGCCGCTCCGCCGTCATTATTGGTCAGGACAATGTCTCCGATACCCGCATTTGCACCGTCAAGGGCAATATGGCGGACGCCCTGCGGTTTGCCGTCTAGATCAAGATACTCTACGATCATCAATTTGTAGCCCTTGAACCTTCTATCCTTGATCGTTGAAACTACATTACCGACAACCTTTGCGATTTTCAAAGCAATTTACCCTGTCTTTTTATTCCATATGCGGCAGGATACCCTCTACGTCGTTGTGCGGTCTCGGGATCACATGCACGCCGTACAGGTCTCCTACCCTCTTCGCTGCCGTCGCGCCAGCGTCTACTGCTGCTTTGACCGCGCCGACGTCGCCGCGTACCATGACCGTTACGAGTCCGCTGCCGATCTGCTGCTTGCCGATCAGCTTGACATTCGCTGCTTTTACCATCGCATCCGCCGCTTCGATCGCACCGATCAAACCTTTTGTTTCCACCATTCCCAAAGCTTCTTTTTCCATCATTTTTCTCCTTACACGTTTATACTGTACAATATTCTTGTTCGTTACCCAATGTGCGGCAGGATACCTTCCACATCATCATGCGGATGCGGGATCACATGCACGCCGTACAGGTCTCCTACCCTCTTTGCTGCCGTCGCGCCAGCGTCTACCGCAGCCTTGACCGCACCGACGTCGCCGCGTACCATAACCGTTACGAGTCCGCTGCCGATCTGCTCTTTGCCGATCAGCGTGACGTTGGCAGCTTTCACCATTGCGTCAGCCGCTTCGATCGAACCGATCAAGCCTTTTGTTTCCACCATTCCCAAAGCTTCTTTTGCCATTTTTCGTATCCTCCGTTTACTTAACTATTGATTACTTATTATACAATTGCATTTATGATATCAGGATGGGGCGAGGGGATCACGACGCTTTTCGACATCAGTCCCTGTACCTCATCCGGACTCTCGCCCGCCTTGACCGCCGCTTCCACGGCCGCCACTTCACCAGTCAGCAGCACAAACGATTTTCCACCCATACCACGTCCCAAACGAACTTCGATCAGCCGTACATCCGCTGCTTTCACGCTTGCGTCGGCAGCCATCACTGCCGCTGCCAAAGAAAACGTTTCCAATATCCCGATCGCACCTACGTTTCCGATGTCGCTGCACGCATTGATTGCCGTGAATACATCAGGATGTACATGCGGGATCACAATGCTGTCGACAAGCGTATCCTGCGCGCATACCGTACCAGCCTCCACACTTTCCTTTACCGCTGCAACTTCACCGCCCACAATGACAATAAACTTGCCGGCACATACCGTCTGCGCCGTAATGAGCTCTACCTGTGCCGCCTTCAGCATAGCATCGCCCGCCTCGATCCCCTGCGGGATGCTCAATACCTCCAGCATACCTAATGCATTCATCTTACTCCTCCGTTTAAGCGGATTTCAATATAAGTATCCGTAATATCCGTTACCGTACCACTGATACTTGCGTGGATCTTCGCCCCCAGCGCCCCTTCCGGGATGTCGGCGACCAATTGTCCCTTGCTCACTGCGCTGCCCTGTCCAACCACGGGAACAGACGGAGCGCCGATATGCATCTTCAACGGGATTTTAACGCTTCCTGCCCGTGTCACACCGCTTGCGAGCGGCGCAGGCACGTCGTATTGCTTGACGCCCATCCTGCTGATCATGCGCGAAACAGGAACTTTTTTTAAATCGAGTCCGGGATCCACCCGTCCGTATACTTCCTTTTTGGGCTTGACGCCCGCAGCACCCAGGGATTGCTTGAACATCCCCATCATTTTGGACGGCTTCAGACCAAAGTTACATGCAAAATAAGTACAAATACCGCAATCACAGCAAGAGAAAACGCCGTTGATATCCCCTAAGAGCGATCCTTGTGCGTTTGCCGCCGCCCGCATCGCCTTATGCGGTTCTACACGCAGTCCCAATGCGTTGCGCGGGCATAACTGTGTACACATCGAACATTGGCAGCAAACCGCCTGTGCCAGCTTGATATCTTCCTTGCTGTTATTCCCTTTTTTGGCGATCAGCGGATGGTCTTTTTTGAACACCAGCACGCCGCCCGTGGTCTTTGTAACCGGCGTTTCCCAGTCCTCCGACAACGCGCCCATACAAGGGCCGCCTAAAATCAAAATATATTCGCTTTTATCTGCCGGGCCGCCCGCAGCCGCGATGATCGCGCTGACCGGCGTCCCGATGGGCACACAGAACGTCGCTGGGTTTTCCACCTCGCCGCCCACCGTGACGAATTTATCCGTTACGGGTTCACCATACATCGCATGGGCGATATTGACAAGCGTACTCACATTGCATACCACAGTCCCAACATCGAGCGGCAGCCCGCCCGTAGGCACAACGCGCCCTGTAACCTCGTAAACCATTTGCTGTTCGTCCCCGGCAGGATAATAACTTTTCATCTGGTGCAGGCTGATCTTATCATCCCCCCGCAGCACAGCGCTCAAAGCGTTCACCGCCTCATGGTAATGGGATTTCAAACAGATAACGCCCTGTTGCGCCCCCGTCTGCTCCATGACCGCGCGCATCCCGTCAACCAGATCCTGCGCATACACCGCCATGACCTGCTGATCCACCCGCAGCAACGGCTCGCACTCTGCACCGTTGGCGATCACATATTCCGCTTTGCAATTGATTTTGACATGCGTCGGGAACCCAGCGCCACCCGCGCCGACGATCCCGGCATCACGTACTTTTTCAACGATATCCATTCAATTTATCCTTATACGATCCTGAAGTCTCCCTGGAGCACACACCGCCTGGAACGCGTAAACGATTTTGCGCTGGTCAGCCCTTCCCCTGTCGGCGTGGCGATCGTCAGTGTAGCATATCCCTCGCCGCCAAAACCCAGTCCTGCATAGGAGGGCGCGTTCTTTACAAAAATCGTGGTGTTCAGTACGGACGCCGCCTTCGACATATTATGCACATTTGTCGAGTGGATCAGCGCCGAATGCTGGCAGCCGCGTTCCGCGATAAACGCTTCCTCGATCGCTTCGTCAATATTTGACACACGTACCATGCCAAGGACAGGCATCAGCATTTCCACAACCACGAAAGGATGGTTTTTGTCCACCTCCGCAATGATCAGGCGCGGCTGTCCGCTGTAACTGATCCCGCTGTCCGTAAGGATGCGCGTCGCATTGCTTCCCACATATTTTCTATTGATCACATAACGACCGTCTTTGTTGACCAATACCGTATCGATGATTTTCCGGATATCGTCCCCCTGCGCCTTGTAGCAGCCAAGCGGCATCATAGCGGAAACCAGTGCGTCAAAAATGCCGTTCATCGCAAATACTTCCTTTTCCGCGACGCACAGTACATTGTTATCAAAGCTTGCCCCATCTACGATCGCCTGTGCGGCATGCTGGATGTCCGCCGTATCGTCAACGATAACCGGCGGATTTCCCGGCCCCGCCGCAATAACTTTTTTGCCAGTCTTCATTGCGACGCCGACAACAGCCTCCCCCCCTGTGATCGAAAGGATCGGAATATCCTTATGCTCCATGATGGTCTTACCCGATTCGAGCGACGGTTCGTTCACGGTCGCGATCAGCGCCGGAGGGCCGCCCGCACCGACGATTGCCTCGTTCAAAATACGCATCGTTTCCTGTGAAGCGTGCTTTGCCGACGGATGCGGGTTAAATACGACTGCATTTCCCGCAGCGACCATACTGATCGAATTGTTGATAACCGTAGAAGTCGGGTTCGTCGAGGGTGTGATTGAGCCGATCACTCCAAACGGCGCGCCTTCGATCAGCGTCATTCCATTGTCCCCCGTATAAGCAACCGGCCTTAAGTCTTCGATTCCGGGTGTCTTTTCTGCGGCCAGCCTGTTTTTGAGGATCTTATGTTCATATCTTCCATAACCGGTCTCTTCGTTCGCCAATTTCGCAAGATACTCCGCATTTTTCAGAGCTGCCTGGCGCATTGCCGCAATCAATAATCCCCGCTTTTCCAGCGTCATGCCCGCGAGCTGTTTCTGCGAAGCCTTCGCGGCGGCAACCGCCTGGTTTGCATCGTCAAACATCCACGCCGAACCAAAGCCGCTACCCGCACATCCACATGCAGGACTGGCTGCCGCGCCTTTCAAGGCGCGTTCCACCGCTTCCTTAATCATTTCCCTCAACTGAATATCCGAATATTCCATGCCTTCAACACCCTCTCTATCTTTTCAATCCCGATCGATTTATTCACTTGTTTTTCTTTTTGCTGCGTTCCTTGCGCGATCCCTGCACGCGTTCAAACCTGGATTCATTCCCGCTCCCAGGTTCTTGCGGCACCTCAGCGACAACGGTTGCGGCCGGTTCCACGAACTCCCGTACCATTTCTGCACCTTGTTTTTCTTCGATCTCCACCACAACCGTTTCTTCCTGCCCTGCGGCAATCCCCGGTTCTTCTTTCAGGCTGCCGGCGTCTTCGGCCTTGTCAAACAACCTTTTCCCCTGTACATCCACACTGTCGATGATCGCCACGATCGTATTATCGACCGGCTTGCCGTCTGTCAGGTCTGTCTGGCGCGAAGAGCTTCCTCCTACGCACATCACGACTTCCCCTTCGCCGGCGCCGATTGCGTCGATCGTCACAAAAGGCGCGCCTTTTTCTTCAAAAGTGTCCATATCCACAGGAACCGCTACCAATATTTTCATTCCCTGCAGCTTATCGGATTTCCTTGTGCTGACAAGACTGCCGACCACCCTCGCTAATTGCATGATTCCTTCTCCTTTTGTGCCGTACCATAATCGTCCTTCGCCTTATCATATGTCTGTTTCTCTTTGATCGTAATGTAATCCACGATCCCGTAAATGCTGTAATCGGACGCATACTTCTTTGAGGTATCCGTCTGCCGGGCGGAACTTCCGTAAGCGCACATCACGATATCTCCATCTCCCGCGCCCACATCGTCTATGCAGATCACATATTCGCCCTTTTCTTCAAAAGTTTCGATGTCGACGGGCTGGACGATCAGCAGCTTTGAACCCGTAAGTTTATTTACTTTGTTGGTACTGACAACCGTTCCTTTTACCCTGCCTATCAGCATCTTTGCCTCCTATCGGTCAATGGTGATGTTAAGCTCTGCCGCACGCTCGCGCGCCAGCGGCGTTATGATCGCGCCTGCGGCGCATAAAACGGAATGCTTCCCCGCTTTGCGCGCCTGTTCGATCTCATTTTCCGTCACCAGTGTGAGCACAGCTGTTTCCTTTTCCCCCGCGCAGTTATATTGCGCTACCTGTATCCCCATCGAGGTCAGGGAATCGATGATCGAAGCGATTTTTTCAAAAAACGTCCCCCGTTTGAACTTCGGTGTATCAAAATCCAGCAGGATACATACCTTTCTTCCCCACAAGAGCGAACGCAGCACCACATGCTCGATGAATCCTTCATCGTCACCGTCCGCAATCCGCTGCAAAAGATTAATCTTCGGCGTTACCAGTACGATCCTTCCCTTGGAAGCGGCTTTTTGCAGCAGCAGTTTCTCGTCCGTTTTATCCTCTATGCGCATGGACTCGAAGCCGAACGGCTCAAAATCCGCCTCTTCGCTCATAGCGCACTCAATATCTTCCCCATACAATGCAACCAACTTTTCATTCGCGGTCTTAGGCGAGGGGACATATGTCGTAAAAAGCGCAAGCGTCCCCACGACATGTTCATCGCGCGGCATCTCCCGCTCTATCCGATTCAATACGCTGTCCACAATACTGCGAACCAGCTCATCCCAGTTATCCGTCTGCGCCATTTATCCTATGATCTCCATATAGTCGCCATTTTTGACCAGGGCGGCGTTCGCTTCATCCATATCCAAATGCACTTCCAGTTCATGGCCGTCGCCTGCGCGCACCAGTACATCCTCAAAAACCATCGGGCGCGAACCACCAAAGCGCAATTTGACCGTATCGCCGTTTTTCAGGTGATATTGATCGGCCTGTGCAGCCGACATATGCAAATGGCGTTTGGATACCATCAATCCCTGCGCAAGCTCAACCGTCCCTTTGGGGCCGGAAATCCTGCATCCCGGCGTTCCCGCTACCTCGCCTGACATATGTACGACGATCGGCACACCCAACTTAAAAGAATCGGTAGCGGATATCTCGATCTGTGTATCAGGGCGCTCCGGCCCCAGCACCCTCACCTTCTCGATCGCTCCCTTGGGCCCCTGGATCGTCACCGTTTCTTCGCAGGCAAACTGTCCCGGCTGGGACAGCGGTTTGATTGGTGTAAGCTGGTATCCTGCTCCAAATAACCGCTCAACATGGCTGCGCGACAAATGGATATGGCGATTGGATACGGCAGCAGGCACAATACGCCTGCCGGTTTGTTCCATCAACCTAGATACCACTTCAGCTTCAACAATTTTCCTGATCGCGCTTTTATCCATTTGACCGATACCTTATTTTTATTCAAAAAAATTAATTTCCAAAAAATTCAAAAGATTCCACAACGTTACAGAATCAATAGTAAAACAGCATTGTTTGATACTTTTATATTAATCGTTTGCCGGGACGTTGTCAATTACTTTTTTGTGTTTTTGTTGTTTTATGTGGTTTCTTTCGTTGTTTTATTACAATTCATGAAATATTCATTTGTCTGGGGATATTCTATTTGTTATAATAATGCTAATCCTACAATAAGAAATGGAGCAAACCATGAAAAAAATCATTTTGTTTACAATACTATTCCTCATGTTTCCTGTATTGCTCATGGCAGCATGTGCCGCTCCTTCCGCTCCCTCTGCGCAGCCGTCTTCCCCGGAAACCACTTCTTCTGCTTCTGATAAGAACGTTGCAGTACAGATCGATTCTTCCCTGCTGGCCGATCCATGGAAGCTGGAAGATTTCAGCGATATTGCCGATATGAAGAATTATCTCTTTTATTATTCCAATCCCGATGCCAAAAACGCTTACATCACGATGACACAGGCCGATCATTACGACGACCGCAGCGACGACCTGAAACAGGAACTGGAACGCAATGTCGATACCTACATTAACCAAACGTTAAAAGGTTCCATGAAAGAATCCGCGGCAACTGAACCGTCTTATTATGAAATCGATGGGTATCCCGCCGTCGCCTTTGACGTAACAGGGAGGCTGCAGGACGGCAGCGAAACTTTCACTGCGCGGACGGTCTTTGTAGCGACCGACAAAAAGATTTATTGCTTGCAGTTGCAGGATAGCGCTGACCACTTTTCTCAGTCTGCCGGGCTGTTCGATCGGGTCAAGGACAGCTTGCACATCGCAGAAAGCTGACGAACATCAAAAAGGCCGTCCGTTATGGGCGGCCTTTTTCTGATCCTTTCAGGAGCTATAATACCATGGTCATAGAACTTTTAGGGAAAACAATCGTAACCGCCGTACCCCGGCCTTCTTCAGACTCAATGCGGATCCCGTGTCCCAGTTTTGCGCATAGTTTCTTGCAAAGGTAAAGCCCCAACCCGGTTGATTGCCCTTTTTTCCTTCCGTTGCTTCCCGTAAATCCCTTATCGAAAACGCGGCCTAGTTCGTGAACGGATATCCCCACGCCATTGTCAACGATTTTGAGCAGCACGCAATCTTTTTGCGTTTTTCCCGTCACACAGATACATGCATCCTTTTTATCGCTGTACTTGATCGCATTCACGATCAGCTGGTTTAAAATGAACTCGATCCATTTCGCATCCGTGAACACCTTCAGTCCTTCCACATCCGTTTCCAACCGGATATGCTTTTCAATAAAAAGCTGCGCATTTCTGCGGGCGACCGAGAATACGATTTCCTGCAAATCCGTTTTTCGCAGCATATAGTCCTTTTCCACAGTGTTACTACGGGAATAGAACAATACCTGCTCGACAAGATCCTCCATTTTATCAATGTCTTCTTCTATCCCTGCCGCGACATGCTCCCTGTGGTTTTCCACGGCAAGCTTGGACGCGGCAAGCGGTGTTTTGATTTCGTGTACCCACATTTCAATGTACTCACGGTACTCTTCCTGTGCATGGCGGTATTCCGCGATCTTTTCGAGCATCGCGCGGTTCGTCCCTTTCAGCAGGTCATAGAGGATCATCCCTTCCCGCAGGGAAACCGGCCGCTCCAGCACTTCAGCGATCAGGTTTTTATTCTCCAGCGAATCGAAAAGCGACAGCAGCCCGCTGTAAAAACGGTTGCGCTTCAGATAATCCAACACCAGCGGAAGTACGATGCCTATTGCCAGTACCGCTATAAAAAACAGGATCAGGGTAATGTCCGCCTGAAGTAAGCCGAGGATCAGCGGAAGCCCAAAGAGGATCAGGCAATCGCAAATCAAAAACCAAACCTTGTCCTTGAGGTAATCGCTCAGCTTCATCGCAGCAGGTACCCCTGTCCGCGTTTTGTTTCGATCACATTGATAAGTCCTTCTTCTTCCATCTTCCTGCGCAGCCTGTTGACATTGACGTTTAAGGTATTGTCGTCCACAAACATATTATCGTTCCAAAGGTCTTTCATCAGCTCTTCACGCGTCACAATGGTTCCGCGGCGCGTTGCCAGCGTATTTAAGATACGCAGCTCGTTTTTGGTCAACTCGATTTCCTTTTCCGTAACCTCGATCACGCCGCGCGCCAGGTTCAGCGCGAAGGAGCCGCAGTCGATCCTGTCGACGCTCTTGTTCACACGCTTTAATACGGAATTGATGCGTGCGAGCAGGATCTGCGTATTATAAGGCTTGGTTACAAAATCATCCGCTCCCAGGTTGATGCTCATCAGTTCATCCATCTCCGTGTTCCTGCTTGTCACGATAATGATGGGCATATCCGATGTTTTCCTGATCTCACGGCAAACAGAATAGCCGTCCACCTCCGGGAGATTGATGTCTAAAAGCAGCAGGTCTCCCTTTTCTGCAATGATATCCTGCACGATCGTATCGAATCGCTCGATGCCTGCCGTCTGGTACCCGTACTTTTGCAAAAAACTCTGCAGTTCGTTTCTAATTTTGCAATTATCTTCCGCAATCACTATTTTCATACTCTTATTATAATCAAAAGGGACAGCCGCTACAATGCGAACTGCCCCCCTGTTTCTTAAAAATCACTTAATTTTCAGGATAAACCAGAATATACTGCCCTTGCCTTCTTCGCTGCTGACCCCATATTCCGTCCCATGCATATCCAGTATGCCTTTCACGATGGAAAGTCCGAGTCCCGTTCCCATTGCCGCACGTTTATGCGTTTTGCTTGCCTTATAGTAGCGCTCCCAGATATACGGGAGTTGCTCCCGCGGGATCCCTTCCCCATCGTCGCACACTTCGATTTTCACCTTATCATCGTATATCGTCTGCCTGACAATGATATTCTTCCCCTCTCCCGCATAGGTGAGCGCATTGTTGACCAGGTTATAGATGACCTGCCCGATGCGCGTTTCGTCCGCCTCTACCATGACATCTTTTTTATAATCAAAGGATATCCGGTACCCCTCCTGCTCCTTCAGCTTGGTATACCGCGTCAGGATGTCGCGTATCATCTGCGTCAGGTTAAAAGTTGACGTATTCAATTCCTGCGTTCCCGATTGCAGCTTGGAAATATCCATCACATCGTTTACAAGGGTCGTCAGCCTCCGTGCTTCGTCAATGACGATCTGCACATTTTCCGGCGTATTTTCACCCGGCAGGTCGCGCATGACCTCCGCATATCCTATGATCATCGTGAGCGGCGTACGCAGGTCGTGGGAGATATTCGCGATCAGCTCCTTGCGCAGATTATCCACCTTGGAAAGCTCATGCGCCGCATAATTGAGCGTCTCGGCCAGTTCCGCGATCTCACGGTAGCCTTCCCCATTAAACCGGACATCATACTGCGCTTTCGCCAGCTTTTTCGCCGCTTGATTGATCTGAATGATCGGGTTTGAAACACGCCGTGCAATCATGAGCGCGATAACAAGCGCGCAGGCAATCAGTATGACCGTAATATACAGAAGCTGTATACGCAGCGTTTCCACCGTAGAATTGACTGGCGTGATCACTGAATTCAAGGCCAGCAGCAACGTCTGTCCGTCAGCTGTCGTCAATGTACTGGTATAAATCATGCTTTCTGTGATTCCGTTGTCCGGCGGCGGCACATTTCCCATAAAATACCGCTCGTCGTATTCGGCTTCGGAAAATTTCTTTTGCGGCAGGATCCGAAGCATGCTTCCGCCGTTTTCCTGTGTATCCCTCGCGAGGATCGAGAATTCAAACGCCGGCATCTTATGGATCACACAGTCCGGCATGATATCCGAAGAATAGACGTTCTCCCCATCTACATCCGCAATACGCACGCACACGTCGTAACGGTGCGCGATCCGCTCGATCAGCGTATCGACATTCTCATTGTCGATATTCTGTTCAATCACCTGCGCTGCATCCCTGATCTCTCCTTGCTTGATCGCCCGATAAAAGTCATTGAGGAATACGATCTGAAGCAGCCATAACAATAAAATCATTACAGCCGCAAAAATCAGGATATAAATAAAAATTTTCCATTTGATGCTGAGCCCATCACGCTTCAAACCGGTATCCCACTCCCCTTAGCGTTACAATGTAATCACGGTAATTGCCGAGCGCGCTGCGCAGCAGTTTGATGTGCGTATCAAGCGTCCTGTCATCCCCATAGAAATCATATCCCCATACTTCGGTGATCAGCTTTTCACGTGTCAGTGCGATCCCTTTGTTTTTTGCCAAATAATACAGCAGCTCATACCCTTTTGGGGAAAGCTCCGCCTTTTGTCCATCCACATAAACGACCATGGCGGAAACATCGATCACCAGGCCGCCGAATTCCAGCAATTGCTTTTCCCGCTCGCCTTTTCCCGCCCGCGACAAAATTGCGCGTACGCGCATCATCAGTTCCTTGGGGGAAAACGGCTTCACAACATAATCGTCAACCCCCAGTTCAAATCCATGTATCTTGTCATATTCTTCGCCGCGCGCCGAAAGCATCAATACCGGCGTATTCTTTCCCGTTTCCCGTATTTTGGCGCAGGCAGAAAAACCGTCCAGTTCGGGCATCATTACATCCATGATAATAAAATCGAAATCATGCTTCCTGCATAACTCGACCGCCTCCATGCCGTTTGCCGCCTCCGCGATCTCATATCCTTCAAATTCGCCATATTTCCGGATCAGCGAGCGGATATTTTCTTCATCATCAACTACAAGGATTTTTTCCATAGCATTCCCGCCATTTTTTCTTTTATGATACTATAATAAAGCATGAATGTGAACATCAAGTGAAAAGGAATAAAAAAACAGCCTGCAAGCAGGCTGTTTCTATTATTTTAATTTGGTAGCTTGTAAGAACAGTTTGTACTGTGCGCCTGCATCCTGCTGGCAGGATGGGATATATTCCTTGATTTCACACGAACGCGCACATACCTCCCGCGCTTCCCGCAGATCCTTTAAATAACCGCGTCCGATCCACTGTGTCAGGATATTTCCGATCCCTGTCGCATCCGCGGGGCCCGCCCATATCCTCTTGCCGGTAAAATCAGCCGTCAGCTGGTTCAGGAACCCATTCTGGCTGCCGCCGCCGATCACATGTATCCCGTTATAGCAGCGCTTGGTCAGCATTTCGATCTTTTCGACCACATAACGGTATTTGCATGCCAGGCTTTGCGTGACAATGCGTACCAGCTCCGCGTCGCTTTGCGGGATATAGCCGTTTTCCCGGCACATCTGCACGATCACGGCCGGCATATCCGCCGGTTCAAAAAGCCTCTCGTCATCCGGATCGATGAACGCCCCGTCGCATCTCACCTTGCTCGCCATGTCCGCAAGTCCGGCAAAAGTATATTCCTTGCCCTGCTGCTTCCATACGCGCACACATTCCTGCAATATCCAAAGCCCCATTACGTTACGGATATACCGCACACGGTTTTGTACGCCGCCTTCATTTCCGAACCCAGCCTCCATGCTTTCTTTGGTCATAATCGGCTTTTTGAGCTCCGCGCCCACCAAAGACCATGTCCCGCTCGAAATAAACAGGAAATCATCGTCTCCCTGTACGGGCGTCGCCGCTACTGCCGAAGCCGTATCATGCGCACCTACCGCGTAAATATCGGCCGGCTCTGTATGCAGCTCCTCACATATCTCCCGGGAAACGCGTCCCACCTTGTCTCCCGGATGGACAATAGGCGAAAATAAGTCCTGCCGCAATCCATAAGCCTTAAAGATATCATCATCCCACTTGTTTTCGAGGATATTGTACAGGTTGGTTACACTGGCGATCGTATATTCCGTATACTTCTTAGCCCCCATCAGGTAAGACAGGTAGTCCGGTACAAACAGCAGATCGTGCGCAAGGGCAAGGATATCGCCATCCTGTTCCTTTTGCGCCAGAAGGTGATAACAGGTCTCGAAACGCGCAAACTGCTGCCCCGTCTTTTGGTAGACCTCAAACTTAGGTATCAGCTTGTCCGCACGCTCGATCCAGCCTTCCGTCCTGCTGTCTCGATAGTTGCGCGGCGTTTCCAGCATCGTACCGTTCTTCGTCAGCAGCGCATAATCATTGCACCACGCGTCGATCGCCATGGACTGGATTTGTCCGCCGAATTCCCGCTGCGCCGCTGCATATCCCATTTTGATCTCGTCGAAAAGATGCAGGAAATCCCAGTAAGCACGTCCCTTTACGGGCACGATACGATTTTTGAACTGGTAAACCGGCGTAAAGGTTGCTTTTCTATTTTCGAGCGAGCCGACAAACAGCTTTCCGCCGCTTCCCCCAAGGTCGACCGCTAGAGCCAGGCTGTTGTCCATCTTAGTCCTCTATTTTTGCTGCCGCCATCCGAACCGCGCTTTCAAAAATATTGGCCATCGCGTCACATTCTACGCGCTCCACGATGCTGTATGCCTTGTTCAGCGTCGGACCTGCCGCCACGATACCGTGCTGCGGCAAAATACCTTCCAGGCCCATTTTCTGCGCCCGTTCCCTGTTCGCCATAAAGTATTCGTTCGTCTTGATGGCGAGGTCTTCCGTATACGCCCATGCCTGGTGGATGACGCCGCAGTCGCCCATTTTCATCGTTGCTTCCGTTACAGACGGGATCGGCTTGCTGAATGCCGCAAAACACATCGTAAACTGCGGATGCGCATGGATAACCGCTCCGAATTCCGGGAAATTCCTGAGAAGCAGGGTATGCATCCTGCTTTCGCGCGAAAGCTTCTGCGTCCCCTCGATAATGTTGCAGTCATAATCGATGATCATCAGATCCTCCGGATTGATGCAGCAGCGGTGGTGCTCCGACATCATGGACGGTGTGATCAAGACCCTGTTGTCCGCAACGCGCATAGAGACGTTGCCTCCCGCAGCATTGGTGAGTTTGCGGTCGTACAGATATTTGATGATTTCCAGCATTTCTTTTCTCTGTTCCATATAAGACAATTCGCACATTTTGATTTCTCCTGTTCTAATAAAAATTATAATTCTTCAATCATGACGTCTTTTTGCAGTTCTTTGGCTTTTGCTATATCAAAGCCCACCGTCTGGTTGCTCATCGCGCACGTTGCCGACAGCGCCGTGGAGAATGCAAGCATTTCCAGCACCGGCATTTCAGTATATTCCAGGCAATAAACCAGCCCTGTCAGCAATGCGTCGCCGCAGCCTGCCGTATTTCCGACGGGTACTTTCAGTCCATGCCCGCGGTAAGTTTTTCCCTGATAACGGAATACCCAGCCATCGCCTCCCATGGAGACCATGATCGCCGGGATATCCGGCAGTTCATCCAATGCCGTTGTCACGCCTGCGACGTCGCAGATTTCCCGTCCGGCCAGTTCGGAAAGCTCTTCCAAATTCGGCTTGATCAGGTACGGATGGTACTCGATCCCTTTTTTCATGAATGCCCCTGAGCTATCCAGATAAAGCTTCAATCCCATTTTTTTTGCGATCTGCAGCAGCTTGACCTGTACTTCCTTATCTTCAACGTTGGAAGCGTCGCCCGCAATGACCAGAATATCGCCCTTCGCCATATTTTGTTCCATCATAGCAAGGAGCTCCTGCGTCATTTCTGCGGTCAGCGTCGTGCCGCGTTCCGCCATAAAAGTACAATTCCTGTCGTTATCGACCACCAAATAGTTGGTGCGCGATTCGGGGGTTTCATACCACAGGTATTTCGTTTCAACGCCCGATCCCTCCAGAATGTCGATAATCTCTTTGCCCGTACCGCCAAAAGCGACGCCGAACGTACGATTTTCTACGCCAAGCAGGGAAAAGTTGTACGCAAGGTGCGTTCCCTTTCCGCCCATACATTTTTCCGTTTTTTGTATCCGGTTCATACAATCGATGTTGAGCGCATCCAGATAAATGATTTTATCCATTGCCGGATTCAATGTCACTGTATTGATCATATTTGCTCCTAGTTCCCTGCAAAACTTTTGTTTCGCATATTGTATTGCGCCTGCCGATGTGATAAAATATGTAAGCAGTTTTTAATCAGGCTGCGCCGAAGTGGCGGAATTGGCAGACGCACAGGACTTAAAATCCTGCGGGAGTTAAACCCCGTACCGGTTCGATCCCGGTCTTCGGCACCACGTCGCAGCGCACTACGCTGTGCTCAAGCCCTCGCTGGTTGCGAGGGCTTTTTTGCATGCTCCTTCGCTTCGCGGTTCCTTTACGTTTCCGCTTTCCCCAAAAGCCCGATACATTTGCACCGGGCTTTCCTTGTTTTACTATCAGGTATGGTTCTGTGTCAGTCTGCCTTTTTCCTTACGCAAGTTTACCAGCACATCCGTATAATACTTATTGTAGGTGCAGCAGCCAATGCGTTCCTGCCTTATCAACAGCTCGAGGCAATTGTCGCACAGCGTGCAGAAGTGGATATCGTCCTCTTTGCCCTGTTCCAGCTTTTTGGGCAGGAGCGGATCAGCAAACGACTGGCGTCCAAGGCCGATCATGTCCACGATGCCGCTTTCAATGTTCTTAGCGCCAACCTTAAACATGGTGTTTTCCTTTGGATCAACCATCTGCAGGTTCTTATTCCCCTTTCCCCATACGGAATAATTGGAGCCAATCAGCACTGTCTCCGGCTTCAGGACTTTCTTGAATTCCTTCTGCCAGTACGGGTGCAGGTATGCGATATAGGGGAAGTTCTTTTCCGCCTGTGTCAGCGTGACTGTAATAGACGGGCTTCCCGCCGACTGCACGATAAATTGCGCCCCGCGTTCTTCAAGGCCCTTGATCAGGTCAAGCGGCTCTGTCAAATCCATGATCGGGGAATCCGGGCCTTCCGTACCAAAACCGCCCGGGAATCCTTCCCATGCAGATACCTTAGAACCGATCAGGAAGTTCTTATCATTGATTTCCTTTGCGATCCTCTCATAAAGATCGAACGCAAAACGCCTTCTGTTTTCCCAACTGCCGCCATATTTCCATTTGCGTGTGTTGAACGGACGCAGGATCTGGGAACCAAGGTAGCCGTGGCACAGCTTCATATCGATACCGTCTGCCCCTACGTCGTGCGCGATCTTTGCAGCCAGTACAAAGTCGTCCATGATCTTATCCACTTCTTCTTCGGAAAGCAGGTCTCCGCCGTATGTATAGGACGGACAAACCGTGACCCTCCTGGAAAAATTCGGGTTGCTCAGTTCACCCGAATGCGTCAGCTGGAACACGCACAAGGTATCTTTGTTTACTTCCTTTAACTTTTTCATGAAGTTTGTGAGCGCCGGAACGTTCTTCTCCATGATCATCAACTGGTTCGCCCGGGAGCGGCTCTCCTGTGTGATCGAGATCGCCTCAAGGTCAATGAGGCCCCAGTCGCCTTTGTACAGGTTCTCATACCTTTGGTATGTAAGGTCGGTCGGATTTCCGTCCGCATCCGCATCGGTACATTCCATAGCCTGTACGAAAAACCTGTTCTTACATTCTCTTTCGCCGATTTTGACAGGTGCCAGCAAGGTTTCCTTATAACTCATTTTTGATTCCTCCTATAATTGATCGTCACAACAACTTGCCTTTTGATTTTCATTGAAAATCAGTACCTTTTATATAAATTACTTTTTATAGTCGCAGCAAATGATATCCATCCCTTTATTTGCCTCGCATAACAGATCCAGATAGTGTGGATCGGGGATACGGTCACAAATCAGTACGTCGCATGTATCGAGCCCTGCAAGCTTCACAGGCCCGGTCTTTTCAAACTTGGAATGATCCACCACACAATACGTTTTCTGGCTGACGCGCATCATATTGCGCTTAAAGGCAGCCTCGTTCATGCTGCCGTCCGTCAGCCCGTATTCGACTGAAAGCCCATGGCACGATACGAACGCCTTGTCCGGGATGAATTCCATGCACATATGGTTTGCCAGAGACCCGGAAAGCGACATGTTTTTCTTATTGAAAGCCCCGCCGCTGCAAATCACCGTCACATTGTTATCGATCGACGCCGACAACTGTAATATACCAATGGAATTCGTAAGCAATGTGACATTCATATCTTTCTCGATGTAACGCATGATGTTGATCAGCGTGGAGCTGTTATCGATATAGATCGTATCGTTCTCTTCCACATACTGCGCAGCCTTTTTACAAAGTGCCAGCTTTGTCGTATAATTTTGCATTTCCCGGACGAAAACAGGATATTCGAGCTCCTTCTTCTCCCCCATGACCGCACCGCCGTGCGTACGTACCAAAAGCCCTTGCAGCTCAAGCTCACGCAGGTCACGCCGGATGGTTTCCGGTACAACGCAAAGCATGTCGGCAAGTTCATTCACTTCCGCTTTTCCATTGGATTCCAGGAAATCGATGATTCTGCTTTTCCGTTCTGCTGCCAGCATGCCTCTGCCTCCGCGCCAGGTTGAGATATCAATTCAGTAGTTTCAATCATTCGCCCGAAATTGTTTGTTTCGGTTTGTTTTTGCCCGTTTACATTATAATATTCTAAAAACAAAAAAATGTCAATAGGTTTTACACCTTTTCATCAATTCTTTTTTAAAAGAAACTGGAAATATAAAAAAGACAAAAGCATTGATTACTTTTGTCTTTTCTGGTGCCGTTAAGCAATCCAAATCCGAACCCATAATCTTCCCGTCCAGCGCCGCTTTTAGGTCGTCAAAGGTGATGGCGGTTGTCCCTTCCTTGTAGTTGAAGGTAATCACCATTTTATCGTCATAGAGGAAAATGGCGTTGACGAAAGTATCAATCAACATCTTGCGGTGGGACTTATGCCGCACGTCCAGCTTACGGAAGCGGTGGAGCCAGAAGGTCATAAACTCGGCGCTCACCTTGGGCTTCGCCAGCTTTTCACAGGCTATCCGGATTTCCAGTTCCTCCCTCGTGGCCTCCAATTCCTCCAGCCGTCCTTTGGTGGACTTGGTTAGAATACCCTGTTGGATGGCGTTGAGCAGGTTTTGAATGGCAGTGTCGGCCTCCCGTAGCTGTTGCTCATACAGCGGCAAGTTCACATTCTCCCTGTCCTGCAACTCCATCAGCATGGACACGATGGCCTCAATGGCGGTATCGTCCATCACCAGCTTCATGGTTTCGCTGACTACCAAATCCTCAACCCATCCCTTCTTGACGGACTTCTTGTGGCACTCGGTACGCTTCTTTTTCACAGATACGCACTTGTAATAGTGGTGCACATTCCCTGTGCGGCTGGTGCCGCTCTCGCCGCAGAGATACGCCCCGCAATAGCCGCAGAACAGCTTGGTTGTCAATAAGTAATCGTCCTCGGCCTTGTGACGGGCCGGGGCCTTTTTGTTCTTCGCCAGCTTTTCCTGCACCCGGTCAAAGAGGTCTTGGGGGACGATGGCGGGTATGCCCTCCGGGACTACTATTTCCCGGTAGGTATACTCCCCGATATAGCGGCGGTTGTTCAAAAGGTGCTGGACGCTATTATAGGTCAGCTTTTGGCCCCTCGTATTCTTCACGCCTTGCTCGTTGAGCCAGTCCCGGATTTGGGTCATGGTGTCCCCCTCGTCGTAACGCTGGAAGGCTTCCAGTATAAAAGGGGCGGTCAGCGGGTCAGGCTGGAAATGCCGCTCGCTGTCGATTAGATAGCCAATAGGGAGGGTGCCACCGTTGTACTTGGTCTTTAAGGCGTTCTCCGTCATGCCTCGGACTACCTTCTCGGACAGGTCGGCGGAGTAGTATTCGGCATACCCCTCCAACACGCTTTCCAAAATGATGCCCTCGGCCCCGTCTGAAATGACCTCGGTGGCGGACACGACTTTCACGCCGTTCTTTTTCAGTGTGGCCTTGTACCGGGCGCTGTCGTAGCGGTTCCGGGCGAACCTGTCCAGCTTCCAGACAATAACCATATCGAACAGGCGTTTGCCGCTGCCTTTTATCATGTTCTGAAACTCCGGGCGGTTGTCCGTCTTAGCGGAAAAGGCCCGGTCTATGTAGTGGCGCAGGATGGTGATGCCGTTCTTCTCGGCAAAGGCGGTACACTCCCGGATTTGGCCCTCGATACTTTCTTCCCGCTGGCTGTCGGAGGAATAGCGGGCGTATATCACAGCTTTCATTTCTTACCCTCCCGCAACATCGTCAACAGGGTTTTCTTCAAGCGGTCGTTCATGGGCGATTTAGGGTCAAAGCACATCTCCACAAACTTTTCCATCCCCGGGTCGCTTTCCTCAAACTTGGGCTTGCACTCGTACAGCTTGCCCTGTGGGTCATCGGTGCGCCCCATAATATAGTCCAGCGACACATCAAAATAATCTGCATAGCGCACAAGGGTTTCATAGCTGGGAGAGGACTGGTCTTGCTCGTAGCGGTTTAGGCTGGACTGCCTTACACCTACAATTTCCCCCATCTTTACCTGTGACAGCCTTGCACTTTCCCGCAGGCTTCGTATTCTTTCTGCAACTACTTTCAAGCAAATCGCCCCCTATCTGATACTATAATTATACCACAATACGACATATATTCCAACATCAAAATCGCATAAACAAAACGCATTTTTTGCGTCTCAAAGTGCAACCGCAATCCCTCGTCCCGGCCCGCAGGCCGAACAAAGAAGCGGCGCACATCGGCCCGTGGGGTGGGCTGATGTGCGCCGTTTCTTTGGGTTTTGGAGGGGTGGGGACACAGGCGCAGAGATGCGATCTGTGGCCACACGCCGACAAAACCGGGGTTTCCAAAGGGGTACCCTTTGGCACACGACTTTGCAAAGCAAAGTGTAGTGTGTTATACCTGCTGGCGCGGCTGACGAGGGAAACGGGGGTGTCGTGTATGGACACGCCCGTTTTCACCGGCAGGAAAGCGGACAGGTTTTTGTGAACGGAAGTGAACAAAAATCCTGTTCGGTTTCAGAGAGCGGCGGCAGGTATACTTGCTTGTGAGCCGCTTACCATCTCAAAATTGTCATCGCCACGCCGTGTTCCCAATCGCCCCTTGTCCACTCATAAAGTTGAATAGATGAGTTGGGCCTCAAGAACCATTTTGTAGAATCACTTACTTCAAAAGCATTTTGATTTCGCTTTGCTGTGATTGCCTCGTAGGACACAGTACCCGGCGGAACCTGTTTCAGTGCTGGCAATTTGCGGCGGGCCGCTGCGGAAGCTCTTATTTCTGTAATCAGATAGCCTTGACTGCGAATCACAATACAAGGCTCTTTTGTGAATTCAAGCAGACGATTACAGCAGGCGTGCTTTGAAACATAGAACTGTCGGGCAAGGTTGTTGATGAGGGTATAGTCTAAAACCGCGCCCGCCATGCTAAGGTAAAACTGTTCTTCCGGCATCAGTAAAGCCGATGCAAAACGATTGGCTTCTGTTTCTTTGGAATGAATGCCGGTTTGCATATCCTCCGGCGAACAGCGAAAACCTTGCTGCCCATCAGAGAAATAAGTTGGGGAATGCTGCAAAAAATGGTGCCCTAACTCATGGGCAAAAGTAAAATTGATGCGTCCTGTGTTATGGATAAATGTATTGATGAGTATGGCGCGCTTCTCGCCGCGAAACAACAGTAGACCGCTGAGATTCGGATCATCGGGAAGTTCTTTTTTGCCCACACGAATGTTTTGTGATTTTGCTATCTCATCTAAATGGAGGGCGGGTGGATCGGTGATTCCCATACTTGCCAAAACCTGTTCTACTTTTGCCGCAGGAGTTGGGACAACGTTCATCATCCATCCTCTCCAAACAAATCTTCAATCGCTTGCTTTGCCTGGTCGGACATACCCTCCACTTCCCCGCGAGCGGCCATCGCAATCGGTTCATCTTTTTCTTTTGGTACCTCTGGAAACGGTATCACATTATCATGGCAGATCGGCGGTTCGGCAACATGCTTTAATTCGTCGCACATAGCCATCAGCTCATTTACTTTGGCAACTATGCGTTGCTGTTCTGCAATCGGAGGAAGTGGATATAATGTATTTTTCAATATTTCATTATTGATGTTCGCAATGTTGGTTGTCTGAGTGGACGAAATATTGAAGGCTCCAGTAGCTTGCATATACTTAAAAGCATAATAAGAATAGGCAGCTATTATTTCGCCCAATGGACGGAGTGTGGTAAGAAATCCTCCAAAAGTTCTTTTCTTGTTTTCACGCCAAATACATGTTTTTCCGACAAGTTCTCTCGAATTTGCAGTCGACATAATAATGTCGTTTTCCTTTAGCCACTGGTCTTCACGCTTAACGTATTCGATTGGAATGAATACATCTGCGGCTTCATTGTATTCCTTTTGAACCGATCCCGTCGTTGCACAACGCGCCAATCCAGCACCGATTTGGTTATGTTTAGCAGCAGACGGAAAAGTTATACCTCGAATAATTTGATGAATGTCACCAATATGACACCACACCCATCCATCTGGCAGGTCATACGGTATTTCATCTTCCGAAATCGGTGGCAGGGGCTTTTCTTTTTTGAGTTTGCCCTCTTTGATAAGTATAGCCTTTTCAGCCTGTATCCGGTTGAGCAATTCGGATGCAGGCTCATCGTTTTTATCCTGCGGCACCAGCTTGCCTTGTACTGCCGCCTGCAAAATGGACTTTGGCAGATAGTCAAAAAAGTGTTCTTCCAGAGCATCCAATTCTTTTTCAGCGGCCTCTAACTCGTCACACATGGCCATTAACTCGTCAACTTTAGCGACAATGCGCTGCTGTTCGGCAAGAGGTGGAACGGAAAATGGAAACATTTTAAGATAGCTGGTAGGCACACGCTGCTGTCCAGCTGTGCCAGTCATGTTCTTGGCAGCGACCGTGATAAAAACTGGACTTTTCAAAAATAAAAGCAGATACTGAGAATCTACCAAGATACTTCTCAAAACATGAAGCTCTGTTGTGCCTGCTCCGTATCCAGATAAGAGATTATGTGCAATGCAAGATTTCCCGTTTTGAAAACATGGCGTAATCTTAGCAAGCAAAACATCGCCTTCCGCAAAATGAGAAAAATTACTTTTTACTTCTTCCCAAAATCTAATTTCCTGCTGATGCCCACCGAAGTATTCCTGAGAAATCAATGACATGGGGAGAAAGGAAACTTTTATCTCATCGCTTAAAGAATTTCTTGGATTAATTACCGTTATATCACCGACATGACACCATGTCCAGCCATTTGGCAAGTCATATGGAACTTCATCCTCTGTAATTGGCGGCAAAGGCTTTTCTTTTTTTAGCTTACCATTTTTAACAAGTGCAGCTTTTTCAACCTGTATCCGTTTGAGCAATTCGGATGCAGGCTCATCGTTTTTATCCTGTGGCACCAGCCTGCCCTGAACTGCCGCCTGTAAAATTGCCTTTCTCAAATCTGCGGCTTTCATAGCATGTCCTCCTGCGTCATGGCAGCAGAAATGCGCCCTAAGATTTCCTCAATGCGGGCGGAAAGAACGGCCTTTTCATTTAGATACTGCGGAATAAACTGCTCCGGCGGCAAGATTTCTTCTGTATCATGCGGGAAACCGCAGAAATCCAGATTATAGTCAGCGGCGGCGATATCTTCCGCTGGCACAAACTGCGACACATCGCTTTCCACTTTGTTTTTCCACCAATCACGTACCGGCTGGAAGTGCTCATCCAACATGGGGCGGGTTTTGGAAAAATGTTTATACCCCTTTGGCGTTTCCAGTCGGTAGTACCAGATGCCCTTTGTAGGAGTTCCCTTTGTGAAAAACAGCAAGTTAGTGTTGATGTTTGTATAGGGAGCAAATACGTCCTTGGGCAAGCGAACAATGGTGTGTAGATTGCATTCTTCCAGCAACTTCTTCTTGATGGCAGCTTTAACACCAGTCCCAAACAGAAAGCCATCTGGCAAAACGAGGCCACAGCGTCCACCGTCTTTTAGGAGTGCCATCATGTGCACCAAAAACAAATCGGCAGTTTCAGAGTTGCGCAGCTCTGCGGGAACAGACTGCGAAATCGCTTTTTCCTCTGCGCCGCCAAACGGCGGATTGGTGACAATAACATCCACCTTGTCCTTCGCTGTATAATCTGTCGTAGGGGTGCGCAGGGTATTATCGTGGCGAATATCGGGCACATCAATGCCGTGTGCAATCAGGTTGGTGACGCAAAGCAGATACGGAAAAGGCTTTTTCTCAATGCCCTTAATCGTGCGTTGCAAGGTTTTATATTCCTCGGTTGTGTTGACAGTAAAACGATCAATTACGCTGGTCAAAAATCCGCCTGTTCCACAGGCCGGGTCTATCTTCATACCGTCTTTGATACAATGCCTATCTGTGACAGTGCGGTCAAAAGTAGCCGGGAAAGCCTGAAATAAAGGCTTTTCTTCGGTTCCGGAAGCCCGGCTTGCGACATTCAGATACACAAAAAGAGGAAATGCTCCTCTCTGTAATGTTGCTGCTGTTCCCAAAGTGCACCCCCTCCTTTCTGTGAAATCCTGTAATCGTTAAAAAGTGTATATATCGTTAAAAGGTTTGATAGTCGTTAAATGGTTCAATTCTCCTCCTCGTAGCCAAAATGTTCTCTTACCCTATCGTGTGTGGTTTTATCGCTGAGCATATAGGCGACCAATGGAACACTGGTCATTCCCTTCTCCCAGTAGCCGTCTGCAGGGTCAGTGACATACTTCTTCCAAGCAATTCCTATAAAGACCTCTTTATTGGGATCCAGCTGTTTCTTGGCTTCTTCTGAAATCCACGGTGTATCGCTTATTGGTGTAGATACGCCGTCGACCTGAACCGTAAAGTTCTTCATAGGCACAGCTGTCGAAGTGCACTCACCGATACCGACAAAGCCAGATCCAGCAATATGGCAGAAAACCGTATCACCGACCTGTACGTTATAGATTGACTTTCCACTTCCACCAAGGTTAGCGGAGAGGAACCCGTACTTCAGAGCATCTGCCCAGCTCCGGTTCGCATAGCCTACAGTAAACTCACGGCCTTTGACATTTTTGAAGAGCTGCTTCTCTTCTTCGTCGGACCATCCTCCAGCCAGCTTTTTGATATCATCTGCGTTCCAGATGTCGCTGGCCATCTTCATATAGATTTCCGCACGGTCCGAGATACTTGTCTTGCTAAATACAGGAATTGAATGCATGCCATACTCGTTCGCAACCTCAAGGAACTTCGGATTATTGTGGTAGGCATTGTCGTTCAAGGCCTGTGCTAGCACATTGTCCCCGGCATACTTCTGCACTTTGTCAGAATAATTCATTGCTTGATAGCTGCGGTTCTTATCTCTGGTAAGGAGGATCAGGTTACCGATCTGATTCCTCGTCTCCTCAAAATCCTCATAATCGATAAAAGAATCCTTGTAGTCCTCATACTTGTCCGGAAGGATGTGCTCAATATCGTATGTATTACCCTGCCGCTTCCGATCTACATACTCCTCAAAATGTGACGGATTGCCCATCCTCACGTTGACGTAAGAGGTGAAGCGGGCAAGGATATGGAGCATATACCGTCCGGAGAACTGGTTCAGACTGAACTTTGTAATACCCTCCACACCGATATCCATCTGACGAAGTGTCCGCACAAAAAACATGCCAATCGTCTTGATATCCTCGTTACGGATAGCCTGCATCACATGGAAGAGCAGGTATTTATTGGTATTCCAATTGACCTTGCGGAAATTCAGAATACGGATCGTAGCAAAGTCATCCACGAATTTTGTGACCATCTGGATCTTTGTTTTCACGAGATCGTCGGTATCGTCATTCTTCACAGCCGCAATAACCAGCATCGTCTGCCACGAGAGATCACGGTTCGTGTTATAAAAAGCCTCTTCATATCCGGCAGTGAGCTTCTCTCCATACTGCTTCATCCGAAGGTAGAGATTTGTAACCCGCGTCATCTCCGTGAGCACAAACTCTTTGAAATCTTTCGGCTTCTCAAGCCCCATCTTCTGCTTGGCATTGTTTCTCACCCAGGTGTGAAACTTCTCACCTAGCAGCTCATAGTCCTCGTCTTTAGCGCCTTTCTTTGTCTCGCGGAGGGAGTTTGCATACTTGGCCCTAAGCCAGACTGAGATAAAGTCCACGTCCTCGGTATTCACTACTCCGCTGGTGTCATAGGACGAGGCATCCTTGATCCTGTTGATGTTATCCTGCCATACATGATTAACAGAAATTCTGTCTTCCTCTGCCACCTGCTGAATGATATAAGCCTTCAGCATCTCAGCGCTGTTCAGACTAAGGCCGCGATCATTCATTGTCAAAAAGATCGTGTGTGCTTCATCCTCAGAGGGTGTATCGATCTCAAGAAGCAGCACTTTCTCGATCAGCCAGTAGATAAAATATGGTAGAGCCTCTCCTTTCAGGTCATCCGGGAAGTAATCCACAATGTCCTGATAACGGTCGACCATGGTCTTGGTACTCTCATTTACAGGAGTATATGTCGAATCCTCCTGAAGAAGCGCCTGCATACAGGCCTCACGTTCCTTCACATCAACATTGAAGCTCTTCTTCCCGAAGTGGTCCGAATAGATCAGGGTATCCAACTTCACAATTCTGTCGGGGTCCGCTGCCGTCTTTTTCTGAAGATTATTCAAGTAAATCAGGAGCAGCGTCAATGACGTCAGTCGCTGCTGGCCATCAATGATTTTCTTTACAGAGCCACCAGTGCAAATGATGCAGCCCATGTAATAGAAGCCATACCGCATGACCTCTTCTGGTGTATCATGGTCATCCGGATTATAGAACTCCTCAAAGGTGCTCTGAAAATCGTCAAGCATCTGAGTGATCTGCTTCTGCCCCCAGCGGTACTCTCGCTGGAAATAGTCAACAGTATATTTTCGCTCATTCAGAATCGTCTTGAGCGTATCTGTTTTATCTATTTTCTGCATTGCTATACCTTTCTATCACAGCTCTTTCTACTGGTCCTGCTTGCTCTTAAACATTGTCCCAATACCGAAATACTTCTCAAAGAAGGTCTTCAGCTTATCGATAATGGTCTGCTTCTTCGCGTCACGATTTGAATTACCAAATCTGGAGATAGGCGGCATCAATTTATCAATGTCTGTTCCTGACGTCTTCACCTCGCCGTCACGGAATGCGTTCTCAATAAAGTCCCTAGTCTCCTGCGGCTTCAGTCTCTCGTCCTTAATGATTTGGGCTAGATCCTCCTCGCGCTGTTTGGAAACATACTCATTCCACTCATTCATCACGTCATCGACTTCGTTAAGGCCATCAATGAAGTTATCAATCAGCTGCTTTTTACTTCTGAGTTCAGGGCTAGAATCAATCGCCTTATTGATGGAAACCAGAATCTCTTTATCCTCACAATGTGTATCGTGATACTTTTTGACAAGCATCAGGATGTAATCGATATTGATTTCGATCTGCTTTACCAGCTCAATTTCAAAGACAATATCATCCGTGATGTCTGTACTCTTTTCATTTTTCCTACGTCTTTCCCACTCATCATGCAGGTCCTGATACCTTCCCAGATAGTCCTGCATGTCTCGCTCGGAAATAATCTCCTTGCCAGCGAAGTCATCAAAAGATGAAAGTAGGTTACGCATACGAAGGATTGCGCCAAAAAGACTAATAAAATCCTTCTGGTTTTGTTCGCCTTCAATTCTTGGCTCTTCGACTGGGAATTTGCTGGTCAGCTCCTCAATCATGTCCTTGTAACCCGGCATCTGCTTCCCATCTGTGGATTCATAGCCGAAGTAGTAATCTTTAAAACTGCGGAGCAGTACAATGCCACCTGCATTCTTATCTCCGAAAAGAGAAATAGCTGCGTCAACACGTTTCTGCAATGGCCGGAAACACACAATATTTCCGAATGTTTTAATGCTATTCAGAATTCTGTTTGTACGGCTGAATGCCTGAATCAAGCCGTGCATCTTCAGGTTCTTATCCACCCATAAAGTATTAAGCGTAGTGGCATCGAATCCGGTCAGGAACATATTCACTACAATGAGCATGTCAAGCTCTTTATTCTTCATCCGGAGGGATACATCCTTGTAGTAGTTCTGGAATTTATCGCTGGATGTATCATAGTTCGTATGGAACATCTTGTTGTAATCTGAGATAGCAGATTCCAAGAAGTCCCGCGATGACTTATCAAGATTGGATGTATCCTCGGAATTCTCCTCTCCAAGCAGGCCATCGATTTCCTCTTCATTTGCTGCATAACTATAGATAACGGCAATCTTCAGATTCTTCGTAGGATCCTTTTTCATGATCTTACGAAATTCTTCATAATACATTTTAGCCATCGGAACAGACGCAACTGCAAAAATGGAGTTAAATCCACTGAGCCTCTGCTTCTGTTTTATTTCCTCGACCTTCCCTCTGTCTGCAGATGCCACTTCGGAAATATTCATTAGCGAGTTATAGATGTAGGTTTTATTTCCTCTGTATGTCTTCTGGTCAAAATGATCAAGAATATAATTCGCAACAAGAGAAATCCTCTCCGGGGCCTCAAATGCCTTCTGTCTATCGATATCCCAGACTTCTTCATCATCAATGTCATCATCCTTATCCATCGTCTTGATATAATCCACTCGGAAGGGGAGGACATTTCTGTCATTGATGGCATCAACAATCGTATAGGTGTGCAGGCAATCGCCAAAGGTCTGTGCCGTTGTTGCGAACTTGGCATTCTTTACACTGTTTCCGGCATTCACTGGAAAAATTGGTGTCCCGGTAAATCCAAACATATAATACTTCTGGAAATAGCGTACTATGGCAGCATGCATATCGCCAAACTGACTGCGGTGGCACTCATCAAAGATGATGACGATCTGCTTATTGTAGACGTCGTGCTCTTTATTTCGCTTAATGAAGGTTGAGAGCTTCTGGATCGTCGTAATGATAATATGCGACTTCCTGTCAGAGAGCTGCCGTTCCAGAACCTTGGTGGACGTGTTACTGTTAGCGGCTCCTTTCTCGAAACGGTCATATTCCTTCATGGTCTGGTAGTCCAGATCCTTACGATCAACGACAAACAGCACCTTATCTATAAAAGGAAGCTGTGACGCAATTCGGGCAGTCTTAAAGGAAGTAAGAGTCTTACCCGACCCCGTCGTATGCCAGATGTATCCTCCGGCAGCGATATCGCCATATTTCTTATAGTTGTGCGCAATCTCGATTCTGTTGATGATACGCTCGGTAGCCGTGATCTGATATGGCCTCATGACCATCAGCATGTTCTCTGATGTGAAAATACAGTACTTGGTCAGGATGTTCAGAATGGTGTGCTTAGCAAAGAAGGTCTTAGCAAAATCAATCAGGTCCGTAATAGGCTTATTATTGGCATCAGCCCAGAAGGATGTGAACTCGAAGCTGTTGCTGGTTTTCTCCTTCTTCGTAGTTCCTGACTTGGCATCCTTAATGGCATTGAACCGGGTGCTATTAGAATAGTACTTGGTGTTCGTGCCATTTGAGATCACAAAGATCTGAGCGTACTCAAATAATCCACATCCTGCCCAGAAGGAATCTCTCTGATATCGGTTTATCTGATTGAACGCTTCCCGAATCGGAACTCCACGCCGTTTTAGCTCAATATGAACCAAAGGCAGACCATTCACCAAAACAGTCACATCATAACGGTTATCATGCCTTGCACCCTCTTCTGTGCTCACCTCATATTGATTGATTACCTGCAGGATATTGCTATGAACGTTCTTTTTATCGATGAGGGTAATGTTCTTTGACATACCATCATCGCGCTTTAGGACCTGAATATTATCTTCCTGTATCTTAGCAGTCTTCTCTACGATTCCTTCGTTCTTATTTGCAATGACATCATTGAAGAAACGATCCCACTCGCTGTCGCTGAACTTATATGAATTCAGTTCCTCCAGCTGCTTACGGACGTTCCTGATCAGATCCTCCTCTGTATGGATAGGAAGATATGTATATCCTTCCTCACAGAGAATTCGAATGAACTCCTTCTCAAGAGCGGCCTCGCTCTGATAAGCATCGGAACGCTGCCGTACTGGCTCATATTCTGTTACAACCGTGTTTTCATTTGTCTCGGCGACTATATTAAAGTACGGCATAATCATCACTCCTTTTCTTTACGCTTGTTTTTCTCTAAAGGTAAGCAGCTGATCCCTGTAATATTCGTATTGCTTCTGGCGAGCGCTTATCTCGGCAGGAAGGCCAGAAGAAAGATCGTTGCAAATTCTTTCAAAATCATCCAGTTTCTTCGAAATCTCCTTTTGTTTTCGAATAGGCGGAAGCGCTATAACAATACTCCCCATTACATTACTCATAAGCTTGGCGTTTCCCATTCCCGCACTCACATAAGATCGTGCTGTAACAGACAATGCATGGAACAAATAGTGAATATCTACCTTCGTTGTATCTGGTTGTAAAAGGCCACATACGTTCGTGATGTTAAATTTCCCATCTCTCAAAAATACCGTACCAGCATTTGCCCCATCTGTAGTCCATGTAAGATATTCTCCGTCATACATGTACGAATCAATCTTCCCTAATTCGCCATTGTTCTCTGTCTGTGAAGAATACACTGGATAATTTCCAGGATGTGCCTCTATATCCTTTTTTGAGATCACCTTTCCTCTAGCGATTTTACATATTTGATCTATCCTCATCGGTGCATAACCAAACACATACTGCAAAAGCTTAATCAGCGCCTGTCTGTCTGTCTGTCTGTCTGTCTGTCTGTCTGTCTGTCTGTCTGTCTGTCTGTCTGTCTGTCACGAGCGTGTTGCCGGTCTCAGCGAATGTCAAGAGCTGATCACGGTAATATTCATATTGCTTCTGACGGGCATCAATTTCAGTAGGCAAGCCTATGTTCAGATCTGTACAAATTGCCTCAAAATTATCCAGGACATTCACAAGCTTTCTCTGAACTTCCAACGGAGGAACCGGTACGGGAAAAGAATCTAGCATCGGACGCCTTATAGACGCAACAGAACCCTGGTACATCGTTTTTTCAATGTATGGTAAAAATGCTGACCTCATATAATGAAAATAATACCGAGGTATCACATCAGGCGACGTTATATGGATACGATATGCTCTTTGATGCAACGCATATTTACCTTCCACATAGTGATAGACCTTCCCTACACCAACACCATCACCTGCAGTTATTATCGCGGTCTCATCATATTCGTACTTGTTCATCCTAAGAGGTTCTTGAGACCGAACAAAGAAAGGATACTTGCCGTCTTCTACCGCTTCATTTGTGTTGCTGCTTCCAGTCCCGATTTCAGCAATATCCTTTAATTCAACAGTTCTTACATTATTACCAAATGTAAGAAGACCATTTCTATAGTATTCATACTGCTGTTTTCTCGCGGTAAGCTCCTCGGTAAGCTCCTCGGTAAGCTCCGTGAAATTGTCCAGAATACGGACAATTTCACGTTGTACCTCTATAGGAGGTATTGGAATCACAATATCGTTTAGCTTATCTGGAGTGACTTCTATCACCTTTGTACCATGAACAAGCTTAAGTTTCTGAGAATAAAACATTGAGGATCTAAAATAATATACTAAGTATTTAGTATCTAATGAGCTATGAATAATGGCCGAATGACCGCTCACTGCGATTTCGGTATTCCCAAGCCACGCTACACATTTACAAACATCCTCTATGTTTTCACTTGTCACAGCCATAATCACATCACCTGGTTGTGCTTTCTTCTGTTTTGATGCTTTTTCTTCGGTAATATATGTTAATGGCTTATACACAAACAAACCTAGTGTAGTGTATATCTGACCATAATGAATGCACGGAAAGCCATTGCTTATATAGTCCTTTTTTTGAAAATTTCCTCCACGACTTACATCTGCAACAGCGCCAAGTTTTTTATATTCTACGCCATTCGGGCAAAGTTCTTTGATAAGCTCATCTAACTTACTCATCTACTTTACCCCCTTCTATCTCAGCAACAATCTGGTCAATGGACTTTCTGAGTTCATCTTCCCTTTTCACAATGTCTGCAATCTCAGCATTCAGCTTATTGATATCAATCTTCTCCCTTGTATCAACTGGTTCAACATAAGTTGATACAGATAGGTTATAGTCATTTCCCTTGATTTCATCATATGTGGCAAGATGAGCGAAGTGCTCCTGCTCTTCACGACCTGTAAATGCCGCTACAATCTTGTCGATATTTTTATCTTCGAGCACATTATTATTCGTTGCCTTTTTATATTCATTCGATGCGTCAATAAAGAGAACCTTGTTGTCCTTCTTCCCCTTCTTCATGACCATGATGCAGGTAGCAATCGATGTTCCGAAAAATAAATTGCCCGGAAGCTGGATGATACAGTCTATGAAGTTATTATCGATCAGATATTTTCTGATTTTCTTCTCCGCGCCACCACGATACATGATGCCGGGGAAACAAACTATCGCCGCAGTCCCATTAGGTGCAAGCCAGGAGATGCTGTGCATGATAAAAGCCATATCAGCCTTACTCTTTGGTGCCAGCACTCCAGCTGGAGCAAAACGCGGATCATTGATCAGCAGCGGGTTATCATCTCCTGCCCATTTAATTGAGTATGGAGGATTTGAAACAATCAGCTCAAATGGTTCATCATCCCAGTGTTTGGGATTGGTAAGCGTATCCTCGCAGGCAATATCAAATTTGTCGAAATCAATATCATGAAGGAACATATTGATTCGACAAAGGTTATAGGTAGTGATGTTGATTTCCTGACCGAAGAAGCCAGTTACCACCCCATCTTGACCTAGCACCTGTACAGCCTTCAGTAATAGCGAACCACTTCCACATGCTGGGTCATAAACCTTATTCACCTTCGTCTTTCCAACCGTGCCAAGTCGCGTAAGAAGCATAGAAACCTGAGACGGAGTGAAGAATTCTCCTCCTGACTTACCAGCATTGGAGGCATACATTCCCATCAGGAATTCATATGCATCACCAAAAGCATCTATACTGTGGTCCTGTACTGGTCCAAGCTTCATCAAAGCAATACCGTCAAGAAGCTTTACCAGACGCTCATTACGCTTAGCAACTGTACTTCCCAACTTATTACTATTAACATCGAAGTCATCGAAGAGACCCTCGAAATCCTTCTCAGACTCGCTACCCTTTGCAGATTCCTCAATGTGACGGAAAACGCCTTCCAGTGTCTCATTCAAGTTTTCGTCATTCTTAGCTCTCGCCTGCACATTGCAGAATAATTCACTCGGAAGAATAAAGAAGCCTTTCTCCTGAACCAGTCCTTCACGGGCCGTTTCAGCTTCTTCGTCGGACATTTTTGCATAATCAAAGCCCTTGTTCCCGGCTTCCCATTCTCCCTCATTGATATAGTTCGTCAGATTCTCTGAGATATAACGATAAAACATGGTTCCCAAAACATAGTTCTTAAAGTCCCAGCCGTCCACGGCTCCACGGAGATCATCTGCAATGGCCCATATTGCGCGGTGAAGCTCCTCGCGTTCTCTATCATTACTTACATCTGCTGCCATGATTACATCCTCCGTTTCATTTATCTGCATCTGCACTTTTTCCGCTCTCAACCCAGGCATCTACCTCAGATAGGCGGAACTTATACTGGCGACCAATTCTGTGGTAAGGGATTGTTTTCTTTTTAATCCATAGCCTTATTGTATCTTTGCTGACACCAAGATGAGTTGAAATCTCTTCAAGGCTTACCCACCGCTCGGTCCCATTTACGATGTTGTTTTCCATGCTCATACCTCGCATCTTATCTGAAATCATTTTCTTTCTGCCGATCTAACATCCGTCTGTAGAAATCCTCTACCTTATTAAAAGCCTCTATAAGTCCAGATTCCCTTGCCATTCCCATAAATTCATCAAGCTGTTCCTGATCTGACAAGAGTGAGATTGGACTAACAGAGCAGACATAGCCAAGCACAATAGGCTTCCCACTATCGTTCAGAAGTGGCGTTCCGTTAACTTTCATATTACGGAAGAAACCCACATCGTCAATGTATCGAAGTTCATATGGAAAGGCCTTGATCACGTTTCCTTTTCCGGGATTATCATCATGCATACAGCCATCAAGGATACCGGCCAGAAAATGGGTCGCATTTTTATTCTGCCTTACAGCCTGCACATGGGCTTTGATTGTAAAAGTATTACCCAGATCAAGGGCTGAAAACACCAAAGCCATCACCACGTTCTTTACGCTATTTGAGTCCGGCAGCCAATCAAATTTGATTAACCTATTTCCTTGTATCGCTTCATTTATCTGCGTATCATCAAGGACGGTATAGGTTACATCTCCAAAACCGTTCTCCAGAAAACGTATGAATCCTTCCTCGGAATTTGCACCTGTAAAACCTGTAAAAATAGACCGTAGGTATGGAAGAAGGACGCATACTTCCACTTTATCAGCAGACATCCGGTACAGCATCTGAAGACCATCGAGATTCCTGAATGACCTTACCGATTTATGAGCAAGAACTTCTCCTATCTTCTTTGCCTCATCGGTGTCCGAGAAGTAGTAGTATTCTGCAAAGAAATAGTCCTGAAACCCGGGATCAATGTAATAAATCCCCGATTCCTGCTCATACATCATGCAGGCAGTAGCGCAAACGTCATATTGGAAATTCGCCAGTGTGAAAATCTTTGGATTCACTAAGGCAATGTCTTTCTGCACTTCTTTAAAATATTTTTCAAATGTGCGTCGGTCAAATTCATACACGCCATTCATATAGGTCTTGGCACAGAATTCTCTAAATACTTCTGTGAACTCGCTATCATCTGACACGCTATGGAAGAGTCGCTTAAAAGCTTCTTTCTCTTCATCGTGTCCTCTGATCAGCTCATCATAAAGCACCTCATAAAAGCGAGCCCTGTTATCGGCTGAATCTTTTAGCTCATTGTGTTTTCTGGCAATTACAGTCAGAAGCATTGGATTCGTCGCAATGAATCCGTCTTTCCTTGCATACCCGTTGGAACTGTCGAAGAACGATAGAATATCCGCTTTTGCTGTGGTATCACTTTCCAAAGCAGATAGCTTATCCAACAGACAATCTACCTGCTCCTCCTCAAGTGGATGCAGGTACAGCTGATTAAAGCCCGCAATCCCCTTAATGATTGGACTCTGTCTTGATGTCACAACGATCTGGATGTCGGGATATTTGTGCCATAGTTCCTTCAGGCGTTTCTGGAAATCAACTCCCTCGCTGGAGTTCAACTCATCCAACCCGTCAAGAAGTAGCTGAACCGTACCCTTGCGAAAAAGTTGTTTAGCCGAATCCGTAGAGAAGGAGTCGTCATACTCCTGAACTGTAGCGACAATAAATGACAGTAGGTCTTGCTCAGCAGGTGAATAATTCCTGAGCTCCGCAAAAATTGGAAGGCATCCTGTCTCATCCGTTTGCGCAGCGGCTTCGAGAAACAAATGTTGAAGCATCAGGGTCTTTCCATACCCACAGCCTCCAACCAATAAAATTCTTTTTGTCTCGCCACGTCTGTCATAAGTCCTCAATTTCTGTAAAGTAGCGTTCTCAATGACGTTACCAACAATCCTGTGCGGAAACACAGCTGCGGAGGTTCCTATATTATTGCAGACGTATACCTCGTCTAGTTGGCAATCTTCCTCTCCCGGAAGCTTGATCCATTTATATCTTTCTACAGCACCCCGGAGATAGGTTTTAAAGCCTATCGGTTCGGGGAGCTTTTTGTATTCTGCAGGAACAATATTTTCCGCTGAACCACATCCATGAACAATTGCTTCAAACTGGGCAGCGATTGCTCTGGCAAACGCTCTTTTATCAGTAGACTCGCCTATTGCAAGAGGAACCTCAAAGCTCTGAAGCATACTCCTTAGATTTCTCTCACTCAGCACAGACATCAGCTTTACTAACAAGTGATCCGTCGAAAGATGCTTTTCTGCTTCACTCCATATTTGACTTTCAGGTCTACGAGTTCCAGTCAGCCATTTCTCATAGGTGCTATCTGAGGGGCAGATGATATTAGCGTCATACATGCCGTCCAGTCCATTCTCAAAAAAGAAAAGCGCCGTTCTGCATTTTGACTTATATCCCTCAAGTCCTCCCCCAGATTTTGGCAGGTAGAACTTCTTTAAAAATTCACTGTATTCCAAGTCCTATCCTCCCTTCTACCGCTCATGTCCGAATGTGTCCGAACAATGTCCAAGTATGTCCGAACAATGTCCGTCTCCATGTCGGCGAATAAAAAAGCCCCAAAACCTATACTCATCTTAGATGATTGATAAAGCCATTTGCCTTCTGTATTTGCATTAATTTCGAACAATTCATAGCTATTCCTACTAATTATACAGATTTACAGATGGCGATACAAGAGAACATAGGCAATCCGTGAGTTCAATTTTCTGAGCTATCATTGATCGCCTTGTTCACTGATAGAGTGCTTTACCATCATCTCCCATCACATCCGTTCACCCGGTGCACAGAGTGGCTCGAGCGAATGTGATGGTCAACAAGTAAATATGTAAGTCCGGCTACGAGCATGGCGGACCAGCAGAACGAGTTTTTTACCCCGTTCCGATGGTACCGCCATGCTTTTTTCATGCCTCCGGTTCTCCTCGGCAACGGGAAGAACAGGAGGTTTTTTATGAAATTACACAAGACCAGACGCAGTCAGCGTGAGACCTACAAGTATTACGACGCCAACGGAAAGCTCGTAATCGAACTGAAGCCCGGAGAAAACGATGTGACTGTGGCAAACATTCGCACTCTTCACCTTCAGGACGACAGTGAAGTCAGAAGCAATCTTAAGTATCTGCACGGGGATCAGAAGGAACAGAAAGCCATGGTCGAGAAATGGAAAAAGGACTATGTCACATGGTTTGAATCCGCCTATCACCGCATGCCGACTGAAGACGAACTTGCCGTCGCCATGGAAGAAGCTGTACCGAAGAACTGGCTCGGCTCCATTGAAGAGATGATGGGTGACGGCGATGAGGACGGCGTCGGTGACAAGGCAAGATTCCTCTACACTCTCGATGAACATGACAGGGAGCTGCCTGCTGACGTTGAGAGGTTGAATGAGATTGCTGCCGCAATGCCTGAAAGCTGGCGGGAAATCTATAAAATGAAATTCATCGAAGGATACAACAACTGCGAAATTGCAGACAAGCGTGGTGTGTCCGAAAGCGCGATTCGAAAGACTCTGAGCAAAATCACTGAGACGATCAGTAAAGATCCCGTGCTGAGAAAAATATATAAGAAGGGTGCGATTTCGGACTGAAAACGAGGACGGAAGACCTGAGGAGAATTAACTCTCCCCAGGTCTTTCTTTACAGATTAAGGAGGTTTTTATGGAACACAGCTATATGCCTGTCATCTACATCTGCGCTCCTTATGCAGATGATCCAGAAGGCAATACGGAAAAAGCCAAAAAGTATGCCCGGTTTGCAACGGACAGCGGGTACATTCCGATCTCGCCTCATCTCCTGCTCTCCTTTATGGATGAAGCAACAGAGCGCAGGAAGGCGATGTTCATGGATTTGGTTTTGCTTGGCAAGTGCTCGGAAATCTGGTTCTTCGGAGACCGGATCACTTCCGGCATGGACATCGAACTGGAACGCGCCAGAAAGCGCCGCATGAAGATCAGGCACTTCACTGAGGACTGCCGGGAGGTGACGTTATGAGGGATCTTGCCATTGCTTACGGAAATTCCCGTCAGGCAAAAACATGGACCAATAAAACAACAACCTTTGATGACCTGAAGGCGCGTCTCAAGACACCGATCCGGACAACCGAGACTGTTGAGGAATATTCGAAAATGGCCAAGTCAGCCCGCGATGCTGCCAAGGACCACGGCGGCTTTGTCGGCGGCTCCCTGATCGGCGGACGCAGGAAGATCGACACGGTCGAGAAGCGTTCCATGGTGGCTCTGGACGGAGACCGCATCACGCCTGAGTTTCTCGATAACTATGAGAATCTATGCCCGTACACTTCTGCCCTCTACACCACACATAGCAGTACTCCCGACAATCCGAGAGTCCGTCTGGTTTTCCCTTTGACCCGCGATGTGGCTCCGGAGGAATATGTCGCGGTCGCAAGATACCTCGCTCAGTCCCTGAACATTGAGTACTTCGACGAGTGCAGCTATCAGCCTAATCAGCTGATGTACTGGCCTTCGTGCCCGTCAAACGGAACGTTCGTCTTCAAGGAGACGGACGGCGGATGGCTGGATCCGGATGTGATTCTCTCCGCTCACCCGGAGTGGCAGGATCCGACAAGACTGCCCACCTCATCGAGGGAAAGCAAGGCCAATACCACCCAGCAGAAAAAGGTGCAGGATCCGCTTACGAAGTCCGGCGTCGTCGGGCTTTTCAATCGTACCTACTACCCCATTACGAAGGCTCTGGAGACTTTTCTCTCAGATGTATATGAGCCGACGACAAATCCAGAACGCTGGCACTTAATCGAATCGAACTCCATGGCAGGCGTCGAGATCAAGGAGGACAAGTTCGTCTACTCCCACCACGCCAAGGATCCCGCCTACTTGCAGCTCTGTAATGCTTTCGACATTGTGCGGATTCACCGCTTCGGCGACCTGGATGAAAAGAAATCCTTCAGCGCGATGTGCGACTTTGCCATGCAGCAGGACGACGTAAAGCTGGCTGCTTCCGAGGAACGCATGAAGGATGCCCAGTCCGATTTTACCGATGCCGGGGATGAGAACAATGACTGGAAGAAAAAGCTCAAGTACATGTCCCGTTCCACGCTTCTCCAGAACACCGTGTACAACCTCAATCTGATTCTGGCCAATGATCCGGATTTCCAGAACTTTGCCTTCAACGAGATGGCAAACCGCATCCAGGTAACCGGGCCGCTGCCGTGGGACAGACCCGAAGGAAATGAGTTCTGGAGGGATGCCGATACGGCGCAGCTGAAGTCCATCATCGACATCCGCTATCTGCCCTTCTCCAGCAGAAACTACGATGTTTCCTTTACAAAGACTGCAGACGACCGCCACTTCCATCCCATCCGCGACTATCTGGACAGTCTGCCAGAGTGGGATGGGATCGAGCGCGTGGAGGATCTCTTCATCCGCTACCTTCTGGCTGATGATACGGAATATGTCCGGACCGTCACCAGAAAGACCTTCGCTGCTGCAGTCGCAAGAATCTATGAACCCGGAACGAAATTTGACTGCGTGCCTGTTCTGGACGGCGATCAGGGAATCGGAAAATCCTCCATCGTAAAAGATCTCGTGACTTCGGACTACTACAGCGAGACGCTCTCCCTCACTGATATGGACGACAAGTCCGGCGCAGAAAAGCTGCAAGGATTCTGGGTCGTCGAGATCGGAGAACTTGCCGGAATGAAGAAAGCCGACATCGAGAAGGTCAAGGCCTTCCTCTCAACATCCGACGACAAGTACCGTCCTTCTTACGGCAAGGTCGTAGAAAGCCATCCGAGGCAGTGCGTCATTATTGCGACCGTCAACGGCGAGCGCGGATACTTGCGTGATATCACCGGAAACCGTCGTTTCTGGATCATCAAATGCCATCAGAAAAAGCAGAGGAAGGCATGGAACTTCGACGAGAACTACCGTGCCCAGTTCTGGGCGGAGGCAAAAAAGATCTGGAAGGCTGGCGAAAAGCTGTACCTCGAGGGTGACGTACTGGAAGCCGCCGAGAAAGAGCAGCGCGGCGCTATGGAGGCGGATGAGCGTGTTGGCATGGTCGAGGAGTACCTGAATACCCCTGTTCCCGCCAACTGGGACGACATGGACCTTTATGCCAGAAAGAATTTTCTTCAGGGCTCTGAATTCGGAAATCCGGATCATGGGGAACTTCATCTTCGGAACGAAATCTCCAATGCGGAAATCTGGTGCGAGTGTTTCAACAAGAACCTGCCGGAACTCAAATCATCCGACAGCTATCTGATTGCCGCCCTCATGACACAGGTCGATGGCTGGGAACGCACCAATGACAGGAAAAAGCAGGCCTTCTACGGAAGGCAGAGGCTCTATCGCAGGATTTGATTGGGACAAGATACGTGGACAGGACAAGATTTCTATATATATTCGAAATCCTTGTAACAAAAAGGAGTAGGTAATAACAACACACGCGTAAGGGTATATAGGGAGTTCTTGTCCTTTCTGTCCCCTTGTCCAAAAGAAAATTTGAATCCCCTATGGCATGAAAACAATTGATTTTAGCGGCTTTCCGGACATTTGGCTCCCTATGAAAAGACTCCTTTTCACGGGGACAAGCTCCGGACAGGCTATGGAAAGGATGATTTTTTATGAAAGAACTTGATGAAAAGTATATCGCCCGGTGCCACCGAAAATTAAAAGAATATGGTGCGCCTCTCTCCGGTTGGTATTGCGTAGAGGTGATCGACATTGCAGATGAAATGGATGACGAGGATGCAACAACCGAATGTGAACTCTGCGGCTGCAAGAAAGTGCGCTACATCCATGTAATGCGCCATGACGACTACTTCGATGATTTCCGTGTTGGCTGTATCTGCGCCGGAATCATGGAAGGCGACATTCTTGAGGCCAAGGACCGTGAGCGCCGCTTCAAGAATCGTCAGAAACGGAAGCTGAACTTTCCGAGACGGAAATGGAGAACTCTCCGGAACGGAAATTACTACCTCAGCTATCACGATCATGCCGTGTTCATCAACAGAACAGGAAATGGCAGATTTTATGTCAGATGCGGAGATAACACAAGTTACCGCTACAAGGGAAGACCCATCGACAACTTCCTCTCCGCTGCTTATGCTGCCTTTGATCTGGCAGACCCGAAGGAGGCCTTATGAGAGAAAAAGATATCGAACAGAAACTGGTGCAGGCAGTGAGTGCTGCCGGCGGGAAGGCTTGGAAATTCACCTCTCCTGGTACGGCAGGCGTGCCTGACCGCATCCTGCTTTTCCCTTCCGGGCGGATGGCCTTTGCTGAACTGAAGGCACCGGGCAAACACCTCCGTCCGCTCCAGAAACGGAGAAAGATCCAGCTCGAACACCTTGGCTTTACCGTATTCGTCATTGACGACCCGGAACAGATCGGCGAGGTCCTCCGGAAGATGGAAGGAGGTACTGGCCATTGAAATTCGTACCGCATGACTACCAGAAATTCGCCATTCAATACATCATCGACCACCCCATTGCTGCGGTCCTGCTTGATATGGGTCTTGGCAAAACGGCGATCACGCTCACTGCCATCGAAGAGCTGATCCATGACCGCTTCGAAGTAAGATCCGCTCTCGTCGTAGCCCCTCTTCGGGTAGCCCGGGATACCTGGCCATCTGAGATTGAAAAGTGGGATCACCTGAAGGACCTCACCTTTACGGTTGCTGTCGGAAACGAGAAGCAACGACTCACCGCCCTGAAGAAATCTGCCGACATCCATATCATTAACCGCGAGAACGTTCCGTGGCTCATTGAGAAATCAGGCATTCCCTTTGACTACGACATGATCGTAATCGACGAGCTCTCCTCTTTCAAAAATCATCAGGCGAAACGCTTCCGTGCACTGATGAAGGTCCGTCCGAAAGCCAGCAGGATTGTCGGGCTGACCGGGACTCCTTCTTCCAATGGACTCATGGACCTGTGGGCCGAGTACCGGATTCTGGATTTCGGAGAGCGGCTCGGAAGATATATTTCCAGATATCGCCTTCAGTATTTTAGACCAGACAAATACAACGGCCCTGTGGTCTACTCCTACAAACCACTACCCGGAGCGGAAGAACAGATTTATAGCAAGATCTCCGATATCACGATTTCCATGAAGAGTACCGACTACCTGAAGATGCCGGCGAAGATCATGAACGAGGTCAAGGTGAAGCTCGATGAAAAGGAACAGAAGCTCTATGACACGATGAAGAAGGAGCTGACCATCTCTTTAAAGGACAAGGAGATTGATGCCGGAAATGCCGCTGCTCTCTCCGGAAAGCTGATCCAGATGGCTGACGGTGCTGTCTATGACAACGACGGCGGAGTCGTGAAGATCCATGACAGGAAGCTCGATGCGCTGGAAGATCTGATCGAAGGTGCTAATGGAAAGCCGGTGCTGGTGAGCTACTGGTACCGCCATGATCTGGACCGCATCAAAGAGCGCTTCTCTTCAGCAAGAGAACTGAAGAGTCACGAGGACTTTACAGAATGGAACAAGGGACAGATTCCCGTAGCCCTGATCCATCCGGCTTCCGCAGGACATGGGCTTAACCTTCAGTCCGGCGGCAGCACCATCGTATGGTTCACTCTGACCTGGAGTCTTGAGCTTTACGAACAGATGAACGCCCGCCTCTGGAGACAGGGACAGAAGTCCGAAACCGTGGTCATCCATCACATCATTACCGAGGGCACCATCGACGAGAACATCATGAAGGCGCTCCGGACTAAGGACAAGACGCAGTCCGCACTGATTAATGCAGTGAAGGCAAACCTGAAAGGAGATGCGAATGGATCCTTATGAAAAACTCGCCAACGCCATCGTCCTTCTGGCAGCGAAGGATTACCGGAGTGCTCTAAAGCGTCTGAAGAAAACTCCGAGGAACCGGGAAGCCAAGGCTGCTGCCTCTGATCTGGAGCGGTTCTTCCGCTCCGGATGGTATTCGGCTCTTACCTCTGTAGATGGAGAGTACCTGATAGAAAACATAAGAAAGGAGGTTCTCGAATGACCCCAGAAGAATATCTCCAGCAGGCATATCGCCTCGACCAGCGCATACGTCTGGACACCGAGGAAGTAAAACGAATCCGGGAGCTGTCCTGCAGCGTTTCTGCGATCTGCTATGACAAGGAACACGTGCAGGCCTCCCATCCATCGGATGCACCTTTCGTGCAGGCACTGGAACGGTTGGAAGAACTAGAAGGAAAGATTGCGGATGAACTGAATCTCCTTTCCAAGCTGAAAAAACAGATCGGCGAAATGATCCGTTCCCTTCCTTCCACGGACGAGCAGTTGATTCTCTCCTACCGCTATCTCTGCGGGATGACCTGGAAAGAGATCGGAACGGAACTTCACATCGACCGGACCACTGCCTGCCGTTGGCATGACAACGCACTCGATCACCTGAAGGTACCTGAAAATCCTGTAATGATTTAAAAGTTGCACGCAATACCACACGTTGCAACAAGACGCACACGCCCCTATATGTTATAGTAGAATCAGCAAAAATGAATGATACAAAGTCGCGCAGGCGGCTGAACCGAAGCCTCGAAGGAAGAATCCTCCGGGGCTTTTGTTATGCCAGAAAGGAGGCGACAGGCATGCCAAGGAAGCCCAAACGTCCCTGCCGGTATCCGGGATGCAGAGAGCTCTGTGAGGACGGCGAACAGTACTGCCCCACGCATAAGAGACTGATGGAGAAGCACTACGATGACTTCACCCGAGGCTACAACGGACACAAGCGTTACGGCAGCCAGTGGAGAAAGATCCGGACACGCTACGTTCACAAGCATCCTCTCTGCGAGGAGTGCTTAAAGCATGGGCGATTCGTTCCGGTCGAGGAAGTCCACCATATCGTTCCGATCTCCGAGGGAGGAACCAACGACGAGAGCAATCTCATGAGTCTTTGCCGGAGCTGTCACGAAAAAATCCACGAGAAACGTGGTGACAGGAAACCGGGAGGGGCGGTCTGAATCTCTAAAACCAAAAGGCTAAAAGACCGCCGCCCCCTCTCGTGTGCGTTTTTTCCGGTTCAAACAGGGGATAAAACCCAGCCGCCTGCAGGAAAGGAAGTGTAACCCATGGCAAAAGACGGAACATACCGTGGCGGCAGGCGAATTAAAGCCGGTGGCAAGCCCACTCCTGCTGCGGAAAAGATAGCAAATGGAAAGCCGGTTCAGATCATGAGAAATGACATTCCTGATCTGGAGCCGGATGAACTTGAGGCAGTGGATCTTCCGGAGGGAGCTGTGCTCGAAGGCGCAGATATGCCGAAGCCGGATGAATATCTCTCTGCCAAACAGAAGAACGGCAAGCCTCTCGGGGCCGACGTTATCTACAAGGAAACCTGGCTCTGGCTGAAGCGCCGCCACTGCGAAAATCTCGTAAACAAGCGTCTCATTGAATCCTACGCTCAGAACTTCGCTCGTTACATTCAGTGCGAGGATGCGATCAGTACCTACGGCCTTCTAGGCAAGCATCCGACGACCGGCGGTGTTGTGAGCTCTCCCTTCGTCCAGATGGCCAGCCAGTTTCAGAAGGCTGCCAATCTCATCTGGATGGAAATCTACGACATTGTGAAACAGAACTGCACCGAGGAGTTTGAGGATGGAAATCCGAATGACACGATGGAGCAGCTTCTTCGTTCAAGGAAAGGACGATAAATGGATACCGTAAAACTCGAGCAGGTACCAATTGATAAGCTGGTGCCTTATGCAAGGAATGCCAGAACACATTCCAAGGAACAGATCGCACAGCTAAGAGCAAGCCTTCGTGAATTTGGCTTTGTCTCCCCTGCCGTGATCGACAGTAAATACAACATCCTCGTCGGCCACGGACGTGTGCAGGCAGCACGCGAGGAAGGATATAAGACTATCCCCTGCGTCTTTGCCGAAAACCTGACCGACGCTCAGAAGCGTGCCTATATCCTTGCCGACAATCAGCTGGCTCTGAATGCAGGATGGGATGAAGAGATGCTCTCTGTGGAACTGTCCGATTTGAAAGATGAATCCTTTGATCTGTCACTCCTCGGCTTTGACGAAAAGGATCTGGAAAAGCTGATGGCAGGCCCAGACGATGGCGGCGCACAAGATGATGATTTTGATCTCTCCGCTGCCCTTGAGAAGGCATCCTTCGTCGAAAAAGGTGATCTCTGGACGGTCGGAAAGCACCGACTGCTCTGCGGCGATGCTACTTCTCCTGAAGACGTCGAGCGCCTGATGGGAGGCAAGACCGCAAACCTGATCCTTACAGATCCGCCTTATGGAGTTTCCTTCAAAGCATCCGACGGGCTCACGATTGAAAACGACAGCCTGAAGGGCGATGAATTCTATAAGTTCCTGCTTTCTGCATTTACCAACATGGCCGCTCACCTTGAGAAAGGTGGTGCGGCTTATGTTTTCCACGCAGATACCGAGGGGCTTAACTTCCGAAAAGCCTTCATTGATGCCGGCTTCCATCTGGCAGGAGTTTGTATCTGGGTAAAAAACTCTCTGGTTCTCGGTCGTTCCGATTACCAGTGGCAGCATGAACCGATCCTCTACGGCTTCCTTCAGAATGGAAAGCATCCATGGTATTCCGACCGAAAGCAAACGACCATCTGGAACTTCAATAAGCCGAAGCGTAACAAGGATCACCCGACCAGCAAGCCGCTCGATCTTCTCTCCTACCCGATCAAGAATTCCAGTCAGGAGAATGCCATCGTGCTTGATACATTCGGCGGATCCGGATCCACGATGATGGCCTGTGAACAGATGAACCGCATCTGCTACATGTCAGAACTTGATCCGAAATACGCCTCAGTTATCCTTCGACGATACGTTGAGGATACTGATGATGCCAATAATGTGTATGTAGAACGAGCCGGTAAGAAGATCCCCTACTCCGACCTCGTGAAGGAAGTAGAAACTACATAAATTGCTTCGTTTCAGGAGCCTTTCTTTGGTAGATATTTCACGCCGGATTTCCTTGCTATATTCCCGGCACAGAGTGATGTATGTACTACCAAAACAAAGGAGGTACATACCATGAAACTTACATTCAACGTTACCAAGGAAAACAAGAAGGCTTTCGCCAATGCGATCAGCGGGATCACCGGTGAAAAAGCCATCTACCAGTTCACACCAACCTACGCTTTTAAGATCGGCGATCTTACCGTAAATCGAGATGCCACCCTTACCGCTCCGGATGGCAAGGACCTCAGAGCCCTGCTCGAAGCTTTGAAAGCAGAAGGCTATGAGCTTCAGAATACGGATACCGAAAGCCCTGCAGCTGAAGAAACAACGGAGCAGAGCAAAGAAGCCCCTGCCACAGCGCAGGAAGAAGAACCTGCTGCAGACGAGCAGCCGGAAGCGGATGAGGAAGCGCCGGAGCTTACGGTAAGCCTCCCGCTTGATGCCGCAAACGTCGGAACACTCACGAACATCCTCTCCTCCAAGGGAGACCTGATCCGGCACGCCCTCGGGGTCACAGACCTTCGAATCAACGTCACCGACGACAAGATTGAATTCCCATGGTTTGACCGGGAGCTTACCGCAGACGAGGCCAAGGCCTACACCACTTTCCTTTCCCTGCTCTGCAAGTTCTCGAAGGAACTGAAGCACGCCAGCAGCAGGCCAGTGGAAACAGACAATGAAAAATACGCCTTCCGCTGCTTTCTCCTCCGCCTCGGCTTTATCGGACCGGACTACAAGGAAGCGAGAAAGATCCTGCTTCAGAACCTGACCGGAAGCGCAGCCTTCCGGAACGGCGCTCCGGCAAAGGAGGTCAAGGCATGAGAATGATAAGCGAAAAGGCGCTCAAGGCTCTGCGGGAGAATTACCCGCAGGGCACACGAATCGAACTGATCCAGATGGATGATATTCAGGCACCGCCTGTCGGAACCCTCGGAACCATTATCGGAGTCGATGATACAGGATCTCTTCTGGTGAACTGGGATAACGGCTCCGGCCTCAACGTGATCTACGGCGAAGATGTCGTGAGAAAGGTGGTGAGATGATGGATCCGAAGATCAGAGAGCAGATCCTTCTGATCCGCGATACGGGACTTACGAACATGTTCGATCTTCCGATGGTTCAGCGCCTTGCCTACGAGAGAGGCTACTTCGAGCTGGTCCTCTACCTCGAGGATCACCGCGATGAATATGCCCATTTCATCCTGCACGGCGATGCCAGATAATCACAGTAATTCCGGCGTATCTTTGTGCACATTATGAGTCTATTCTCCTTGCTATATATCCGGCACAGAGTGATATATGTACATGCCAAAGGGAAAGGCAAACAAGACAAGCACAAAGCAAGGAGGACAAAGCCATGACGAACATTTTTGAAGAAACCTACAACCGCATCGCAGAAGCAAAGAAAGCCTACAAGGCAGCCACCACCGCCGAGGGCAGGGACGCCGCAAGGGAAGCTGCAAAGGCAGCCGAGGACAAAATCGATGAGATGGGCGACATCGCCTGGAAGATCTGGAGAGCCTACGAGAAATCAAGGGACAATGAGAACGAGATCCTGGACTTCGACGACATCATCTGGGACCGGGATGTGGAAGCCCTCACCGCCTGCATGAGAGAGAACGGCATCAAAGCCTTCACCTACTCCTGCCAGGCAACGGACGCAATTGAAACCTTATGGCTTTTCAAACAGGCCGGCTGCACGATCGGCGAGATGGTCGAGGTCAACCTTCGGAAAGACCTCTGGGGCAAGGACTACGAAAAGGGTCATGCATTCAAGATGAACATCAACTGAAAAGACTCAGGGAGGAAGCCCCGAAGCGGGGCCTCTTCCTCGTACAAATATACACAGATCCTCCTGCTGATATTTGTGACATATATTCTCCGATTCTCCTTGCTATAAAACGGCTTCGGAGTGATATATGTACATGCCAAAGGAAAAGGGCGCAAAAAGAAAAACGGAGGATAAAAACCATGTGGAAAAACGGAAGCCTTAAGATTGGAAACCAGATTTTCACCTACTGCGCAAAGGTATACGGAGAGCCGAGCGAAGACTACGGCATCGAAGGCGGCAAGGTGAGTAAGCTCGAGATTCACCTGAGCGATTACCCGGTTGCAAGATACGACCGCGGCTGGGATATCGAGCCGGAGACAGAAAACGCACAGCTTGCGGTTGCCGCCATCCTGCACAGCCTGAACTAAACAGGAAAGCAACTTCCGGGAGGGAGCCGGGAACGGCTCCTTCTCTCGTACAGATACAACACATGATTACAAGGATCACTCCGGCGGTCCTTTTGTTTTGCAAACAATCAGGAAGGAGGACGCCAAATGGCAATGCGAAAACTGAAAAACTATAAGCCGACCCGATTTATGGCGGAGACCTCCCACTACAGCAAGGAGGCTGCCGATTATGCCGTGCTCTTTATCGAAAGCCTCCGACATACCAAAGGCAGCTGGTACCGGAAGCCCTTTGATCTGATTGACTGGCAGGAGCAGATCATCCGAGATCTTTTTGGTATTCTGAAGCCGAACGGATATCGTCAGTTCAACACCGCCTACATCGAGATCCCGAAGAAACAAGGCAAGTCCGAGCTTGCCGCTGCGGTCGCCCTGCTTCTTACCTGCGGTGACGGCGAGGAACGTGCAGAAGTCTACGGTTGTGCCGCAGACAGAAATCAGGCCAAGATCGTGTACGACGTGGCCGTTGATATGGTGCGGCTCTGCCCCGCTCTGGATAAACGAGTGAAGATTCTGGAATCCCAGAAGAAACTCATCTATCTTCCGACGAACAGTACCTATCAGGTGCTCTCTGCAGATGTCGCCAATAAACACGGTTTTAATACGAGCGGCGTGATCTTCGATGAGCTTCACACCCAGCCGAATCGGAAATTATACGACGTTATGACAAAAGGTTCCGGCGATGCCAGAACCCAGCCGCTTTACTTTCTGATCACGACTGCAGGAACGGATACGAATAGCATCTGCTACGAGGTCCACCAGAAGGCACTCGATATTATCGCCGGAAGAAAGATTGATCCGACCTTCTATCCTGTGATCTACGGCGCAGCGGAATCCGACGACTGGACAGATCCGGAGGTCTGGAAGAAAGCGAATCCGTCGCTTGGCATCACGGTCGGCATCGATAAGGTGCAAGATGCCTGCAACTCCGCCAAACAGAATCCCGGCGAAGAGAACGCCTTCCGGCAGCTGAGACTGAACCAATGGGTAAAACAGGCTGTCCGCTGGATGCCAATGGACAAATGGGACGCCTGTGCCTATCCTGTGGATCCGGATGAGCTGGAGGGCCGTGTCTGCTATGGCGGTCTCGACCTTTCGTCCACAACGGATATCACAGCCTTTGTCCTCGTCTTCCCGCCAAGGGATGAGACGGATAAATATGTGGTTCTCCCCTACTTCTGGATTCCGGAGGACAACGTTGATCTTCGTGTGAGGCGTGATCACGTTCCTTACGACCTCTGGGAGAAGGAAGGCTATCTCGAAACGACCGAAGGCAATGTCATTCATTACGGATTTATCGAGAAGTTCATCGAGAATCTCGGGAACCGGTTCAATATCCGTGAGATTGCCTTTGACCGCTGGGGAGCTGTCCAGATGGTACAGAACCTCGAGAGCATGGGCTTTACCGTTGTTCCTTTCGGCCAGGGATTTAAAGATATGTCTCCGCCTACCAAGGAGCTCATGAATCTGGTCCTTGAGAAACGGATTGCCCACGGCGGGCATCCGGTGCTCCGCTGGATGATGGATAACATCTTCATCCGTCGTGATCCGGCAGGAAACATCAAGGCAGACAAGGAAAAGTCCACAGAGAAGATCGATGGCGCGGTCGCTATGATCATGGGCCTCGACCGGGCAATCCGGTGCGGCAACGATAGCGGCGAATCCGTCTATGACAACCGCGGCATCCTCTTTCTCTGATCATGCAGGAGGTATGAATGAGCATCTTTTCAAAACTATTTAAATCCAGAGATAAGCCGCAGAACTCCACGAACGGGTCCGGCTATCGCTACTACTTCGGCGGCACGACTTCCGGCAATACCGTAACGGAACGATCTGCCATGCAGATCTCAGCAGTCTATGCCTGCGTCCGTGTTCTCTCGGAGGCCATCGCAAGCCTGCCGCTTCACCTCTATGAATACACAGAGGAAGGCAGCAAGGTGAAAGCTGTGAAACATCCGCTTTACCGGCTTTTACATGATGAGCCGAATCCGGAAATGACATCGTATATCTTCCGGGAAACTTTGATGACGCATCTGCTCCTCTGGGGCAACGCTTACGCACAGATCATAAGGAACGGACGCGGTGAAGTCGTAGGGCTATATCCTCTGATGGCAAACCGGATGCGTGTGGACCGTGATGAGAACGGCCACATCTACTATGAGTACCAGATGAATACCTCGGATGCTCCCACGATGAAAACCGGAACGGTCCGGCTCTCCCCGGAGGAAGTGCTGCATGTTCCCGGTCTTGGCTTTGACGGCCTTGTCGGTTACTCCCCTATCGCGATGGCGAAGAACTCCATCGGCATGGCAATGGCAACCGAAGAATACGGCGCGTCCTTCTTTAAGAACGGCGCGAATCCGTCCGGCGTGCTTTCCATGCCCGGGACGGTAAAGGATCCGGAGAAGATCCGCTCCTCTTGGGAAGCGGGCTTCGGAGGAAGCCACAAGGCCAACAAGGTCGCGATCTTAGAGGAGGGCATGACTTATACCCCGATCTCCATCTCGCCCGAACAGGCGCAGTTTCTGGAGACTCGGAAATTCCAGCTGGATGAGATTGCAAGGATCTTCCGGATTCCACCCCACCTCATCGGTGATCTGGAGCATGCAACCTTCTCAAACATTGAGGAGCAGTCACTGGAATTTGTCACTTATACGCTGGAGCCGTGGCTCGTCCGCTGGGAACAGTCGATGCAGCGCTCTCTCCTGCTTCCGCAGGAAAAGGAAAACTACTTCATCCGCTTCAACGTGGACGGCCTGCTTCGAGGAGATTACGGCAGCCGGATGAGCGGCTACGCCACCGGCATTCAGAACGGCATCTACTCCATCAATGATGTGAGAGAGCTTGAAAACATGGACCTGCTTTCTGATGAGGAAGGCGGCAACCTTCACGTCCTGAACGGAAATGTCGTAAAACTCGCTGACGCAGGATCCGCGTATGAGAAGAATACAGAATCAGAAAATAAGGAGGACTCAGATGAATCCACAGAAGAAGTTCTGGAAATGGGTAAGAAACAAAACGCCCGTACCGGAAAATCCAAGCGAAACAACTGAATCAAGAACCTTGTTCTTAAACGGAACAATCGCTGAAGAGTCGTGGTTTGACGATGACGTCACCCCGGCTCTTTTTCGTTCCGATCTTGAGAACGGAACCGGCGACATCACCGTCTGGGTAAACAGCCCCGGAGGCGACTGCTTCGCGGCAGCTCAGATCTACAACATGCTCCGTGACTACAAGGGAAAGGTCACCGTCAAGGTAGACGGTCTTGCTGCATCGGCAGCGTCCGTCATTGCAATGGCAGGCGATACGGTTCTCGTCTCTCCTGTCTCGATGATCATGATCCATAACCCGAGCACTGTTGCGATGGGTGACACGGCAGAAATGCAGAAAGCCATCCAGATGCTCTCCGAGGTGAAGGATTCCATCATCAATGCCTATCAGGCAAAGACCGGTCTTTCGAGAAACAAGCTCTCGAAACTCATGGATGAGGAGACCTGGATGGATGCCGGCAAGGCTGTGGAGCTTCACTTTGCAGACGGCATGATCGAGCGCGACGAACTCTACGGTACCAAAACAGTACCTGAGCCTGACGAAGAGGATGAGCCATCCGAGGGCGATGAGAAACCGGACGAGTCGTCAGAGGAGAATGAAGAGCAGCCTTCCGGCATGCTTTTCTCCCGCTACCAGGTGGCAGCAGCGATCAATAAGAAACTCTGCGACTACGCAAGGAACCACCCTGCAACCCCGCAGGCCAAAGATACCACTCACTTACACAGGGTCGATGACCTCGAAAAGAGACTCGATCTCATGAAACAGTTCATCTAAGGAGGAAAATATTATGACTTTACAGGAGCTTATGAACAAGAGAGCAAAGGCATGGGAAGCTGCAAAAGCCTTCCTTGACTCTCACAGAAACACCGACGGACTTCTCTCTCAGGAGGACGGTGAAACCTACGACCGCATGGAGAAGGAAATCACCGACTACACCAAGGAAATCGACCGTCTGAACAGACAGGCAGCTATTGAGGAGCAGATGGGAAAGCCGACCGCTTCTCCCCTCACTGGAAAGCCGGGAGCCGGCGTAAAGGACGAGCCGGAGAAAAAAGGCCGTGCTTCTCACGCATACGCCAAGGCAATGATCGCTGCCATGCGTACCGGATTCCACCAGGTATCCGATGTTCTGGAGGAAGGCAATGACGCGAACGGCGGCTACCTTGTTCCGGAGGAATGGGATTCCCGTCTCATCGATAAGCTGGAGGAAGAGAACATCTTCCGTGGACTTGCGACCACCATTACCACTTCCGGTGAGCACAAGATCAACATCGCAGCCACCAAACCTGCAGCAGCGTGGATTGAGGAAGGTCAGGAGCTTACCTTCGGTGATGCCACCTTCGATCAGGTGATCCTCGATGCCCACAAGCTGCACGTAGCCATCAAGGTAACGGAGGAGCTGCTCTACGACAACGCCTTCAATCTTGAGAACTACATCATCGATACCTTCGGAAAGGCCATCGGCAATGCCGAGGAAGATGCTTTCTTGAACGGTGACGGCAAGGGCAAGCCGACCGGCATCTTCGCTGAGACTGGCGGCGGTCAGACCGGCGTCACGCTTTCGGGAACCAAGCTTACTGCAGATGACATCATCTCCCTCATCTACGCTCTTAAGCGTCCGTACCGCAAGAATGCCCGCTTCATTTTAAACGATTCCACACTTGCAGTTCTCCGCAAGCTCAAGGATTCGAACGGCGCGTACATCTGGCAGCCTTCCTACACTGCCGGTGAACCGGATCGTCTCTGCGGATATTCCGTTCTAACCTCTGCTTATGCTCCGGCGCTGGAAGCTGGAAAGCCTGCCATCGCATTCGGCGACTTCTCCTACTACAACATCGGAGACCGTGGCACTCGTTCCGTTCAGGAACTCCGTGAGCTTTTCGCAGGCAACGGAATGATCGGCTACGTCGCCAAGGAGCGTGTTGACGGCAAGCTCGTGCTGCCGGAAGCCGTGCAGATTCTGAAGGCTGGAGCATCCGCCTGACGGATTCCCTCTTAACTAGTAACGGGGCCGGAGCCAATCACTCCGGTCCATATCATTATGGAGGTGCTTATGGTAAAGCTTGAGGACGCCAAGAAATATCTCCGGATTGATTATTCGGATGAAGATGCACTCCTGCAAAGCGAGATCTCCGCAGCAGAACGCCTGGTAGCTGATGTGCTGAGGAAGGACTCGCTCGACGACAGTGACAGCCCTCTCGTCATGGCTGCTGTTCTCTATGCCCTCGCTTACTTAAATGAGCACCGGGAGGAAGCAGACCATCACGCACTGATTCTTACCCTCCGCGCCATTCTGTTTGGAGAAAGGAGCCCTGGATTCTGATGAACATTGCAGGCATGAACATCCGCATCACGATTCAGAAAAATGAAATCGTGAAGGACAAGTACGGAAACCACACCAATGCGTGGACGGACTTTTTCACCTGCTGGGCAACGCCAGTTCAAAGCGACGGCTCAGAGAAACAGGAAGCTGGAACCACGAACAGTACGGAGGCACTTGATTTCACGGTCCGGTATGCGGAATGCCTCGAAGGGCTCGACTCCACGAAGCTCAGGATCCGACACGACGATGATCTCTACAACGTGACGGCGATAGACCCGATGGGATTCCATCACCGAAGTCTGAAATTCCGATGTGAGAAGGTGAAGCGATGAAGATAAAAGCAGACGATCTTGCTGCAACGGTTGAGAAGACACTCTCCGACTACGTGGAGGATGTGAACGATGTTGTAAAGCAGGAAATCAAGGATGCCGGCAAGGAAGCTGTAAAGGAACTGAAGGAAAAATCACCCAAGCGCAGAGGCAAGTACGCCAAGAGTTGGCGATCCACAGTTCAGAAGGAAACGGCTGTCGGCGCTGAAGTCGTCGTTCATAACAAGATCTATGGACTCACCCATCTTCTGGAAAAAGGTCATGCCAAGCGTGGCGGAGGTCGTGTTGATGGGATCCCGCATATCTCGACCGTGGAGGAAGACATCACCGGAAAGCTATCTGACGAGATTGAGAAGGAGTTGAAAAGCTGATGGACAAGATCATCACCATTCTGGAGGAGCTGGGTCTTCCCTTTGCCTACGATCACTTTACCGAGGGTGAAGGACCGGATCCACCTTTTCTCTGCTATCGCTGTCCGAACAGTGATAACTTCGTTGCGGATGGAACCGTGTATTTCCCGATTACCGAGATCGATATCGAGCTCTACACGGATAAGAAGGATCCAAAGATCGAAAAGAAACTGGAAGATCTGCTCGTGAAAAGCGGAATCTTCTTTGATAAAACAGAGACCTGGATAGAGTCGGAAAAGCTCTACGAGGTCCTGTATTCATTTGAACAGGAGGCCTGAAATGGCAAATAAAAAGAATAAGGTCAAGTACAACCTTAAAAATGTACATTATGCCATTGCGACAATCGCGGAAGACGGCACTGCCACTTTCGCAGACCCTGTAGCGTGGCCGGGTGCTGTATCCCTCTCTCTGGATGCTCAGGGAGACCAGACTATCTTCTGGGCAGACGGTGTGCAGTACTTCGTCACCACTGCAAACAGTGGATATAACGGGGACTTTGAGTCTGCAATGGTACCCGAGGACTTTCGGGAGAATGTGCTCGGAGAGATCAAGGACGGCAACGGTGTCCTGATTGAAGACGCGGATGCGCAGCCGATTCACTTTGCCCTGCTCTTTGAGTTTGACGGCGATGTGAATGAAATCCGTCACGTCATGTATAACTGCACGGCGACGAGACCTTCCGTAGCATCTTCCACGAAGGAGGATTCCATCGAGGTCCAGACCGAGAGTCTTACCATTAATGCCACCAGCATCAAGGATGCAACCCTTGGCAAGAACATCGTCAAGGCTAGGTCTGGAGCAGATACAGCCGATGCCACTTACCAGAACTGGTACAGCAAGGTGTACACGCCTGCCGCAGTAAAGGCAGCCAGCACAACGAGCACCACTACTTCGACATCTGGTTCCAGTAAGTAATAAGGAGGAACGATCATGTATCAGGAGATTTCGCTCCGGCTCAGTGATGGGTCGGAGCAGAATTTCCCGTTTCTCGCAACGGGAACAACAGCCTACCGCTTTAAGCAGGTATTCCATCAGGATCTGATGATCCTCTTGAACAAGATGGAAAACAGCGAGGATGATCAAACCGATATGACAGTCGGTGACAAACTCGCTTTCATCATGAATGCACAGGCAGAAAAGAAGGATATGAATCATCTGAGCGTAGATGCTTTCCTTACCTGGGCAGACCAGTTCGATGGCGCAGAACTCTTCCTTCACATGCAGGAGTTCGTTACTCTCTACCTTGGCTCCAGAAGGACAACCTCAAAGCCAAAAAAAGAAGTCGCCCAACTGAACGGGAAGTAAACACGGCTGTGTTTATGCTGCGTGCCAAACAGCTGGGCTTTTCCTTAGAGGAACTCGACAACGTGGAGGAAGGACTCGTGATGGATATGATCATTGAATCCGGAAATGATCTCTGTGATGACGAGTACAGGCAGGTTGCAACGCAGCAGGATTTCGATTCGTTTTAATCAGCATCGGTAAAAGCCGGTGCTATTTTCATGCCGTTTTTCAGGAGGTGATGAGCTATGGCAGATCGTATCAAGGGCATAACGATTGAGCTGGATGGCGATACTACCAAGCTCTCCAACGCCCTGAAAGGTGTAAACAAGGAAATCCGTGATACCCAGAGCAATCTGAAGGATGTAAACAAGCTCCTGAAGATGGATCCGGGTAATGCCGATCTTCTTGCACAGAAGCAGAAATATCTAACTGACGCCATCGATGCCACGAAGAGGAAGCTGGCTGAGGAGAAGGAAGCCTTAGCTCAGCTCAAGGCAGGGCCGCAGACCGAGGAGACGCAGAAACAGCAGGAAGCGCTCACCCGGGAGATCGAAGCGACAAAGCAGTCCCTCGAAGGTCTGGAGGACGAATATAAGAAGTTCGGCTCTGTCGCCAGTCAGCAGTTGCAGGTCGCCGGTGACAAGATGAAGGAAGTCGGCGGCAAGGTCAGTGATGTCGGGGAAGGACTTACCAAGGGCATCACGGTTCCGGTCGCTGCCGCTGCAGGCGCTTCGGTTGCAGCATGGAAAGAAGTCGATGAAGCTCTCGATACAGTCACCGAGAAAACCGGAGCTTCAGGTGCTGCCCTCGAGGACATGCAGAAACGCGCCAAGTCCATCGCCGAGACGATCCCGACTGATTTTCAGACTGCTGGTGATGCCATCGGCGAAGTGAACACGAGATTCGGGCTTACCGGAGATGCACTCGAGGAGCTCTCCACAAAGTTCGTAGAGTTCGCCACGCTGAATTCGACGGATGTATCCACCTCGGTCGATAACGTCTCGTCCGTCCTCAATGCTTTCGGGCAGGATTCTTCCGATGCCGGAAACCTTCTCGATGCTTTAAACCAGGTCGGGCAGGCAACTGGTGTATCGATGGATACACTCTCGCAGGATCTCTCGAAGAATGCCGGACAGTTTCAGGCGATGGGACTTTCGGCAGAACAGGCAGCAGGCTTCATGGGCGCCGTCGAGATGTCTGGTCTGGATACCTCGACAATGCTCACTGGCCTCACCAAAGCGCAGAAGGTTGCAACGAAGAACGGTCAATCCCTCAGTGATGCATTGAAGGACTTCTCCAAAACGATGAACAGCAATCAGAGTGACACGGAGAAGCTACAGGCAGCATACGACCTGTTCGGCTCTCGTGCTGGTGGTGCCATCTATAACGCTGTGCAGAGTGGCAAGCTCTCCCTCGATGACCTGTCCTCTACTCTCGGAGATTATGCAGGATCCGTAGAGAATACCTTCAACGAAACTCTGGATCCTCTGGATCAGATGACGGTTGTGATGAACAACCTGAAAGACCTCGGCGCAGAAATCGTCGATGCTTCTGCACCGATGATCACTGAAGCCATGACGCAGATCAAAGACGTGGTGACCGGACTCAAGGATGCATGGGACGGATTATCCCCGGGCATGCAGGAAGCCATCGTAAAAGCAGCGCTCATCGCTGCAGCTGTTGGTCCGGTCGTCGTCGGTGTCGGCAAGGTTGTCACCGCTGTGGGTTCCGTCACAAGTGTGGTCGGAAAGCTGGCCGGCTTTCTTTCCACAACAGCGATCCCGGCGATCACAGCAGTTTCCGTTCCGATTCTTCCGATCATTGGAATCATCGCGGCGGTGGTGGCTGCTGTAGTTGCGGTGATTGAGATTGTGAAGCACTGGGGAGAAATCTCTGAGTGGTTCGGCGGCGTCTGGTCTACCGTTTGCTCTGGTGTACAGAGCATTGGTGAAGGCCTCGGCGACTTCTTTTCCGGGCTCTGGGATGGAATCCAGTCTGTGACTGAGACTGTGTGGAATGGGATCAGCGGCTTCTTCACAGGACTCTGGGAAGGGATCAGCACGACAGCTACCACGGTCTTTACTGGCATTTCGGATTTTCTCGGAAATACCTGGACTACAATCAGTGGAGCAGCATCTTCTGCTTGGAGTGGAATTACCACTACCCTCTCCGGTGCATGGAACGGCATTAAATCAACAGCCAGCACTGCCTTTGAGAATGTCAAAACGACCATCAGCACTGCATGGGATACGGTAAAGACCAAAACCGGGACCACTTGGGATGCCATTCAGTCTTCCGTTGAATCACATGGCGGCGGCATCAAAGGCATCATCGGGACAGCTGTGGATGCTTATAAATCGATCTGGGAAGCAGGATTTTCCAAGATCAATGATCTGACTGGCGGCAAACTCGGTGATGCTTTATCTGCTGCCCGAGGCAAACTTGGCGATATCAAGGGAGCCTTCTCCTCGATGATTGAAAACGCCAAGGGCATCGTAAGCGGCGGTCTTGACCGAATCAAAGGATTCTTCGCCGGATGCCATCTCCAGCTTCCGCATATCAAACTTCCACATTTCTCCATCAGTGGCAGTCTCTCTTTGAATCCTCCTTCTGTGCCGCATCTGTCAGTTGACTGGTACAAGAAGGCCATGGACGATGCCTACATCTTAAACAGCCCCACCATCTTCGGCGCTGCAGGTGGCAGACTTCTCGGTGGTGGTGAAGCCGGGCAGGAAGCGGTCGTCGGTACTGACAAACTGGCTGAGATTGTGCAGGGAGCCCTTGTCGGAGCTGGCGGGGGAGATATCGTGATCCCGGTTTATATCGGGAATGAACGAATCGAGGAACTGGTCGTAAAAGCACAGCAGCGAGTGAACTACCGGTCAGGAGGGAGATAAATGCTGAGCGAATATCCGATTTATTTCGATGACGTTAAGCTCTTCACTCCGGAAAGCTGGGAAGAAAGCTACGCTGTTATCGAAAATACCAATCAAACCGAGGCAGGAACGGATCAGGTGATTGTCACAAGATATGACAAGCTCTCCGTTTCTGCTTCTTTTAAATGTTCCAGCCGCTGGGCTGCAAAGTTTGCTGAGTTCCGGGACAAGGATTCCATTCAGGTGAAGCTATATGACCTGAAAACACAGGACTATAAGACCCGGACAATGCGGATGCGAAATTTCAAAACCGGTCCTGAGAAGAACTCGGAAAAGACGAGAGGAACGAATGGACTCTACACCGTAAGCTTCGATCTGGAAGAGTTCTAAGAAAGGAGGCGCTTCATGTACGCTGTAAGTGAACAATACAAGACTGCCATGAAGCAGCCCGTTCAGAGATTCCGGATGACTGGAAAAGTCGGGAGGGTGTCCTTTACGGATGACAACATCCTATCCGGATCCTTCTCCATCACGAACCAGTGCTCGGATGATTCTTCCGTTCAGATCGGACAGGTCTACATCGGGGAACTAGATGTGACGCTCATGAACCTGCAGATTCCTCGGTATAGCTGGAAGGACCAGGAGATCGCACCGGTTTTCGGAATGCGGCTTGCAGACGGAAGCTTCGAGGATGTGCCGCTTGGCGTGTTCACCATAGACTCTGCGAAACATACTGCTTCCGGTGTGGTGATCAAAGCCTACGATCACATGGCAAAGTTCGATAAGAACTGCTCCGTCACGTCCATCAACGGTACCGCCTACAACCTGATGCTGACAGCCTGTACAGCCTGTGGTCTTTCTCTTGGAACTACCAGTGAAGCGTTTGCAGCAATGGCAAACGGCTCTGATGAGCTTTCCCTTTACAGCGAATCCGATATCGAAACCTGGCGGGACTTTGTTTCGTGGGTTGCTGCATCGATAGCTGCGAATGTTTATGCCGGACGGGATGGGAAGATCTATGTCAAATCTTATGGTCAGACTGTGATTGATGAGATCGACACCGAACATCGTTTTACCGGATGTGAGTTCTCCGATTTCTCAACCAGATACACCGGCCTCTCCGTTGTGAATATCGATGCGAAGAGCACATCCTACTATGCCCTCGATACGGATGACGGCCTTACCTACAACATCGGCTCGGATCCCTTCCTCCAGTATGGTGTGGAGGAGAAAAAGGACGCACAGAGAAGGGCAATCCTCACCGCACTTTCGAAGGTTGACTACGTGCCGTTTAAGGCGGAGCTGATCGGGAATCCCGCCTATGATCTCATGGACGTGTTCCGCTTTACCGATGGGCTTGCCGATAAAGACAAGCTCTTCTGCATGACAAAGTTCACGTTCCAGTACAACAAGTCCTTCACGATGCAGGGCGTGGGGCAGGATCCGGCTCTGGCATCGGCAAAGTCTAAGACGGACAAGAACCTGCAGGGCATCCTGTCCTCCAATGAGAATCAGGACTATATTCGCTACTACGATTACCAGAACGCCGCTGATTACGACATCGCGGATACAGCAAAAGCCAAGATCATTGATATCCGCTATGTCACGGTGAAGGATACCCACATCGACTTCCATGCGGAGATCAAGCTGACGCTCGACACGACAGAGACAGAAGCGGAAGAAATAATATCGGATACCGACGCGGTGATGGTCGTTACGTACTACCTGAACGGGGAGGAGGTCAAGGATTATGTTCCGGTGGAAATGCTGCCGGATGGGACGCACCTTCTGCATCTTCTCTTCACCTGGAACAGCACGGCAAACCTTACGGGGAACTTTGAAGTTTGGCTCTCAATGGCCGGTGGCAGCTGCCACATCGCACGTGGAGATGCAAGAGCCTACATGGCAGGACAGGGTCTTGCCGGAAGCGGCGCTTGGGACGGAACCATTTCCGTTTACGATACGGTTCCGGAGATGAACCTGTTTCCAGTGTATCGCAGTTTTGATGCCTCAGTAACCGTTGGCCTGCTCTCGCCTGAAACTACAGGCTATTCCGATATCGTTCCATCCATGCAGTTATCCAGTGTGCTGCAGCCGATCGCTGGGACCATCGGTACGGTGAAGTTCCTGCACCGGTTTGATACGGAGCATCTCGATACCGTCACCTACAGCAGCGATGAGATTGAGATGAAGGATGGCACATGGAAGTTAAAGGATGGTGTGACGATCGCGGAACTTGTGACATCTGACTGTACTGCAGATCAGATCCTCTCCGTTACTTCGAACTGCGACAGCAATAACGTGAACTTCCTCGCCTCCTTCGATCACGGCAGTACCTGGTGGGAATATGCAAATGGCTGGATCACGCCGGATACCACGAAGGAGTCCTATGGCATGTTTGCTCCGGCAATGAAGGAGATCACCAAAAAGCAGTGGGAAGAAAAGCTCAATGGCTCCATTCAGCTGAAGGCAATCATCCACGAGAAAGGAACACTTACGGACATCCAGATCTTTACGAAAGAGGTGGAAGAATGATCAAAGGACATACCACAATCGAGCTCTTTAATGCCAAGACCGGGGAGCGCGAATTTCAATATGAGAAAGACAACCTTGTCACCAATGCGGTGCAGGAGCTGATTGCTTTCCAGACCATGATCGGAAGATCAATGAACAACAATGTCTTTCCCATCGCAAAGAATGCGCTCGGCGGCATCCTGCTTTTTGATGGAAAGCTCACTGAGGACGTGAACAACACGAACTTCCCGACGGAGGCAAAACTGGTGGGCTACGCTTCCCGGGATACCAACACGGATGATGCGATGCGGGGATCCCTGAATGCGATTGAGACACATAAAACGGATACCGGCTATGTTTCCGTTTGGGACTTCGGCACTGCGCAGGCAAACGGAACCATCCAGTCGGTTGCCCTGACGAGTGCCTATGCCGGGGTGAATCCTTTCCAGAGACAGGTTTGCGGGGATTTCTACTGTGACATGGATACCATCGAGAACAAAGAGCATAACGGAAGACCATTCCTTGTTCAGGATGAGTTTGTCTACTGGCTGAATTCGGATGGTGTGACGGTGCAGCGCGGCAGATTTGATCCCTATGCAGTGAAGGTCGCAGACCAGACCTATGGTTCCTTTACTCTCCCGTATGAAACGGTGACGACGCTTAAGCTTCCGGATTACCAGAACTTTAGCAATATCGGCCCGGCAAAATACTGGATGCCCGGCACAGACGGCTACCTTTACCTCATCACGCAGAACAACCGGATCAGCAGCTACACCTCTTACGGGAACACCTACTACAACTATTATTACGATGAGGGGAACGAGAAGGACGATGCGAAGCTCTATCTCACGAAGTATAAGATGTCCGATCTTTCTTTTGAGAAACAGCCGGAGGAAGTGATCACATTAGCCGGGGTACATCTGGCCTCACGGAATGACTATTCGATTGTGGTCAACAAGGGCTATCTCTATGCCAAATCTTATGACGAGCACAGTATCTACATCGTGAACCTGTCCAATCCGGTGGACATCAAGACTTTTACCTTTGATAACAGCGGGACCTTCGATAGAATGACGCCGATGCTCTATAACGGAGGCATTCAGTACCAGTATCGATACGAGAAGGACGGGAACAGCTACTACAAGACAGGCTTTCTTTATCCTGATGCGTCTCACTCCGAGGAGGCGGTTGACGGAGCTGCAATCGAGATTCCACCGATCCTTCATTCTGATGGGAAACTCCTCGCCACCTATCACTACGATGGGTATTACGACAACGACCGGATCCGCACCGCACTCCGATGCGCCTATCTTGGCACGATCAACAACTTGTCGTCTCCCATCACAAAGAACGCCTCGCAGACCATGAAGATCACGTATACGCTGACAGACAAGGAGGACGCATGAAGAAGCAGTATGAACTCCCTTACAACTTTTCCTACGACTTTATTCCGAAGCTCTCGCGAAAACGGGAGCTTTTTTCGTACATCCGCTGCATTTATCTTCCGGCATGGAAGGAGGATGCTGTGAGCACACGACAGGGCATTGAGAACAGAGAGGAGTATCCAAAAACCTATGAGGAGTATGTTCTTCGCCTGAAATGCCTGCAGCAGTTGGGGCTTCCACTCTGCGTGCTGATGCAAAGAGATGCGACACTGGACGCTCTGGAGAAGTATTACAACCTTGGTATTCGGATCTTCACGATCAGCGAGGATGCGCTGGCGATTGCCGCAAAGAGCAGACATCCGGAGATCTCGGTCACACTTTCGATCACAAGTGTTCTTACAAAAGAAGACATTCAGAGCCGGGACCTCTCCATGTACGACCACATCGTGCTGTTCTACTGGTTCTCCCGCCACCTCGATGCGTTGAGGAATCTGCCAAAGAAGTACCGCTATATCCTGATTCCGAACACGGACTGCTACTGGAATTGCAAATGGCATGATGCACACTGGTTTGCCACAAGCCGGGAAGAAGAGAGGGCAGCCACGAGCCTGTGCCGGAAGTGCGTTCATGATATGCAGGACACTTCGTTTATCGAGCCGGAGAATCTTTCTTACTTTGATCCGTATATCGACAGTTACAAACTGGTGGACCGCCTCAATACTACGGACCAGATCCTCACTGATCTCGAGCGGTATGCCTCGCGGAACACCGGTGCACAGAAGCGGGAGGAGGCGTACTTCAATGTCGATTAAGAAGATTCAGTATGGTGGAGCGCACAAGGTGATCAAGCGGCTCTGCGAGGCAGTGAACCAGCTGATCGATGAGGTGAGACAAGTAGCGGAGTTCGATGCCGACGGAGACGGAGTTGTGGACAATGCTGCAAAGGTGAACGGACACACGGTGGCCTGCGACGTACCTGAGAATGCGGTCTTTACGGATACCGCTTATGACGATACGGAAATCAAAGCTGCCGTGAAGGAAAACACCGATGCCATCCAGAAAAATACAGAAGCTCTTGGCGGGCATACCGTAAAATCCGATGTCCCGGAAGGAGCCGTCTTTACGGATACGACCTACACCTTTGAACTAAGTGACGGCAAGCTCACCATCCGCTCCTCGGAAGGAACCAAACAGGTGCTGACTCTTCCGGTATCCGGATCTGGAGGATCTTCCGGGGAGGTCACGGAAGTAGGCAAGCCCTCCTTCGATCACATCAAGAACGTCGCTGCGGTGACAAAGCTTGCGCTGGACGTGGATGACGGGAGGGGCTTCATTACCTATCCCGCAAACAGCGCTGTGCATTTGAAGAGATCCTCAATCACGAAGAGTGATCCGGATATCCGCCTGAAAGTCGTGGAAGTACAGCTTTCGGACGGAACCCTATCAACGGACATGGATACCTATAACGGATTCCGGTTCTACGCCACAACAGGAAAGTGCATCATAGATAGCGAAGATAACGGAACAAGAAGTTATCCAGATGCGGATCAGATCGGGCATTTCAAGTTTGCCGATGGTGTTGCTAACGATGAGACAACTCTGATGGCTTATAACCAAGCAACGCTTAAGTACAAGTACCTGATGGTATATGTGGAGGATTAAGGAAGGAGGTGATTCCATTGATCGACTTTATCTTGAAATACTGGATTCAGGAGCTCTTTGCCCTGATCCTTGCCGTCCTCACGTGGCTTTGGCGGACGCTGCTCCGGCGAAAACAGGAGAACGATGAAATTAAAGAAGGAATGATGGCACTGCTGCACGACCGGATTTATCAGGCCTGCAGCTTTTTTATTGCTCGGGGATACTGCACTCCGGAAGATCGGAGCAATCTTGAGTACCTGTACAAACCATACAAGGCACTTGGCGGCAACGGAACCGGAGAAACCCTGTACAAAAAGTGTCAGGAACTGCCCCTCTCGGCAGACAGTAAAGAAAAGGAGGAATGAAGCTATGGACTTTGGAATCGCTAGTGTGGCAGCAATCACGGTGATCGCCTATCTCGTCGGTATCGGCTGCAAGGCGGCTGGCTCCGTGAAGGATGAGCTGATCCCGGTGATCTGCGGTTGCGTCGGTGCCGTGCTCGGAATCGCCGGGCTGTATCTCATGCCGGACTTCCCAGCCAAGGATATCATCAACGCCCTCGCAGTCGGCATCGTGTCTGGTCTTGCAGCGACTGGTGTGAACCAGATCTACAAGCAGCTGACAAAGACCAATCAGTGAGAGGAGGTGATCCTCACATCCCGGCTGTCCCTTCCGTAAATGGGACAAACGCTTTGAAGCTCTCCGGCTCATTACCGGAGGGCTTTCTTTATGAAGGAGGAATAACATTATGGAAGTCAGAGGAATTGACGTCAGTCACTGGCAGGGAGCCATTGACTGGGCAAAAGTAAAAGCGTCCGGTATTCAGTTTGCGATTATCAAGTCTGGTGGATCCGATGCTGGATTCTATACAGATCCCAGATGGGAAGAAAACTATAGAAACGCCAAGGCAAATGGAATCGCTGTCGGAGCATATTATTTTGTCGGGCCTGGCTGCACTTCCGCAGCAGACGGAAAGGCAGATGCAGAACGCTTCCTTGCACAGCTCAAGGGAAAGCAGCTCGAATATCCTGTCTTTATTGATCTGGAAGCCACTGCTCCTTCTGCCAAGGCAGGCGCTACGGAAGCTACGATTGCATTCTGCCGAGCACTGGAAGCGGCTGGATATTTTGCAGGGATTTACAGCTCCACCGATTCCGGCTTCCGTGAGAGACTGGATGATTCCAAGCTCACGCCATTCACACATTGGGTCGCTCAGTATGCTTCCAAATGTACCTATTGCGGGGCTTACGGGATCTGGCAGTATTCTTCCACCGGCTCAGTAAACGGCATCAGCGGAAACGTCGATATGGATATTTCCTACATCGACTATCCGTCCACTATTAAGACCGGTGGATTCAACGGGTTTGCAAAGCAGCAGGCTCCTGCTCCCACTCCGGCACCAGCGCCGGCAAGAAAGAGCGTGGATGAAATCGCGCATGAAGTTCTGAGCGGTTCATGGGGAAACGGAGACGACAGGAAGAACCGTCTTGCTGCCGCTGGATACAGCTATGACGCTGTTCAGACCAGAGTAAATGAGCTGATGGGGGCCCATAGCCAGCCGCAGGTGATCTATTACACCGTGCGTTCCGGTGATACGCTCTCTGCCATTGCAAGGAAGTACGGCACATCTGTCGGCACAATCCAGAAGCTCAATCCTACGCTGATCCGAAATGTGAACCTGATCCAGGTTGGATGGAAAATCCGCGTAAAGTAAGAAATGGCCAGAAGACGACTCTTATGAGCTATCCTCTGGCCTTATTTTTTTCTCTACAAACTGGAATTGGTCATTCTTCTTTTTCTTCAGGAGTATCTTCATTTGGCTTGGAACTGATTTTTGAAACAATAATACCTGTGCAAGTAACAACTACCACACAAAGATACATTCCTATTCCTAATGCTCATGTACGGTAAAGTATCACAAGAAAATTATGTCGAATTGACAGCCGCCTCCGCTATACCGAATAAGGAAATAAAGAGTCCTCAAATTTTGCGCTACTAAATGAAGACGAGCGGAAGTAATCTCCCGCTCGTCAGTAAACTTAACTATGCCATATCAATCCCGCTTCTTTCCCGCCACCGGCACTAAGAACAGCGCGGGCAACAGCAGGAAAGCGGTACAGACCAGCCCCCAGGGTATGGACACCTGCTGGGCTACCAGCCCCACAATAGGCCCGCCGATGATCTGCCCGAAAGAGTCCAGCTGTCCGCTGGTGGAAAAGACTGTGGCGCGCATTTTCTCATCCACATGGTCGTTCATCCAGGCGGCCAGCACAGGCTCCTTGATGGTGCGCATAAGCCCCGCCAGCAGGAACATCAACAACATGAACCAAAAGCTCCGCCCCACCGCGAAGAGAACCAGGCACAGGATATACCCGGCGCTGGTGGACATGACCACACTGGTTCGGCTGACAGTCCCTTTTTTCTCCATGCGGGCGATGAGCAACTGAGAAGCCAGAATACCTAAGCCGCTGCCGATAAGACTGATAACACCGAACCAAGTGACGCTGTTCAGCGGCCCGATAACGGGTATTACCGTGTCATCCAGAAAATGAGCGGTGGAGAGCCGGTCAAAGCCTTCACTGGCAAGTCCCCCGCATAGTGTGATTGCTAAGAGCGCCAGCAACACAGGTGAGCCTTTCACAAAGCCCAGGTTGAGCTTGAACAGGCAGACAAAGTCTTTAAGCAAGCCCTGCCGTTCCTCAATAGCAGGGGAGAAGTTGGTTTCTGGCATGATGCGAACCAACACCAGCCCCAACAACAAGCACAAACTGCCCCCCAAGATGACAGGCATTTGCAGGTTTATGTTTCCCAGCAGTGTGCCCAGCACCACGCCCAGAACGCCGCCGATTTGCCCCATTTGACTGCCCCGCAGGAACACCTTGTCTATGGGTTTGTCCTCTTCCTCCGAGGCAATCCACGCCTCCAGAGCGCCGGTGATGAAGGTATCACCGCAACCCCAGACAACCTGGGCCAGCAGAACCGGCGCGAACCACGGTAGCGCACCCTCCATCAGAAAGCCCAGGCCGTAGAGGAACATTCCAATCAGCACCGAGCGCCGACGGCTATACAAATCCGCCACCACACCGGTGGGTATCTCGAACAGAAAGCAGGAGGTCTCCAGAACCGTCCCTACCAGGACAAGCTGGAAAGCATCCAGCTGCACCACCTCCAGTTGGTACACGATGGAAAGCACTGTGGACATAGAAACCGCCAGGGAAAAGACAAATCGGAACAGCAGGTAGACAGAATATGCCTTTGAATTTTTAGCAAACATGAAGTTACATTCTCCTTTACGAATCAGTGGGTTGTTTTGTGAAACTCCAGCGGCCCGGCTTCACCGAGATGATGGACGCTGTGGAGAGCGGCGCGGTCAAGACGGTCGTGACGAAAGACCTCTCACGCCTGGGACGGAATTATCTGCAAGTGGGCCTATTTCTGAATTTATTTTAAGCTATCACGTTTTACCTTCTTAAGCCTTACTATCATTACCATAGGAATTTCTTTGTTGGTTTTAAAACATTCTTCATAAAATCCATCAATGACAAATCCAGCTCTAAAACAAAGGTTAAAAATATCTTGTATGGAACGATGATAATAAATCTGCTCTTTCGGTTGCCCTTCAATCGCTATATCATAGTAACTGTGCGGTGTCATATATTTTTCAGTCAACGTGACAAAACAAGGGTGTTGCGTTGCAAAGACAAAAATTCCGCTTTCCTGCAACAGTTCATAAACAGCCATAAGAAGTGGTTCAATGTCCGTAATATCCATAATTGCCATATTAGAAACTGCTTTCGTAAAGGCTCGATTTCTTTTTAATTCTAATATACTTTTTCTATCGGTCGCATCCGCCACACAAAATTCAATTTGTTTTGCATATTGTGATTGCCGTCTTTTAGCCAATTCTATCATTTTTTTGCTGTAATCAAAAGCGACAACCGAAGCGCCTCTTTGTGCAAGATACGAAGAATAATTTCCATTGCCACACGCAATATCCAAAATGTAATCCGCAGGATTAGGAGATAGAAGTTCCGTTACTTTGGGACGCACTACCTCTCTGTGAAATTCATTAGATTCGTCACCCATTGCATTATCCCAAAATTGTGCGTTCTCCTCCCAGATTTTTTTACTTTCCTCTGTTCCCATGTTCTCTCCCACTCCCCAAATTTGCTTTTTTGCTTCCATTAAATCTTCCTTACTATATTCCATTGTTACCCTCCATAACTTCTGATTGTTGCCGTCTTGACGATTATGTATCTTTACATTACCTTCTGAAACATATGGCGCACCTTGTCCAGGCGGCTGTTTGGACGGCGGGGCTGGATGACTGGCTTGCCGACAGCGGCCTGATACCCTTTCAGTTCTGTAAGGCATACGCTCTGCCCGTTGGTGTAAAAGGCCAGATCAGTACGGTATGCCTGTATACAGCGGGCGGGAATCTCGCCAGTAAAGACAACTTCATCCTTTTTTTCCTGGACCGTTTCGATGGTGGCACAGTATTTCGGTGCATCATGATAAGCCCTGGAAAGGTATTCCTGGGGCGCATAGAGGATGAAGGAGAGATAAGGTTCCAGCAGCTGCGTCCCCGATTCCTTCAATGCCTGTTCCAATACAATCGGGGCCAATGAGCGGAAGTCCGCCGGCGTGCTGACCGGACTGTAATAAAGCCCGTATTCAAAGCAAATCTTACAGTCCGTTACGTTCCAGCCGAACAAGCCCTGCTCCAGCCCGTAACGGATACCATCCCTGACAGCGTTTTGAAAACTCTGGTTCAAGTATCCCAGCGAAACCCGGCTCTCGTATTGTACACCGGAGCCAAGCGGGAGTGGTGTAACAGACAGTCCGATGGATGCCCAAAACGGGTTGGGCGGCACCTCGATATGGATGGTGTGGCTGGCTGCTTTGAGCGGCCGCTCCATATAAATGACGGTGGGTTCCTTTACCACTGTTTCAAGCTTGTATTTTTCCGACAGCAAAGCGGAAACAACCTCCAACTGCACCCGGCCCAAAAAAGAAAGAATGATCTCATGGGTGATGGAATCCACTTCGCAACGCAAAAGCGGGTCAGTATCCGCAAGTTGCGTAAGAGCGTCCAGCAGCCGTTCTCTTTGCGCTGCCGTTTTCGGCGCAATCGACGTCCGCAGCATGGGGAGGGGGTCCTCACGCCACCTTTTACGAGGGAGCCGGGTTGGGTCCCCTAATACATCGTTTAACCTCACGCTGTCGCTGGGAAGGATAACAATTTCACCCGGATAAGCGGTGTCTGTCCGAACAATTTCCCCTTTGGATGGAATACGCATCTCTGTGATTTTCAGCTTTTCTCTCCCGGCCAGGGCCACCGTATCCCGCAGGCGCAGCGTTCCGCTGTATAGCCGTAGATAGACACGCCGCTGGCCGCAATCTGTATACTCCACCTTGAAAACGCTGCCGCATAGGGCGGCGCTCCCCTGTTCCCCAATCGGTTGGAACAGCCCTGTCACCGCATCCATCAACGGTTGAATGCCAAGGCCCTTTTTGGCGCTGCCATAATAGACCGGGAACAGGGAGGCGTCTTGAACCCGCCGCTGTTCCTCCCGCACAAGTTTTTCCCGGCTGATTGGTTCTCCTGCGATATACTTTTCCAATAATTTATCGTTATTTTCGATGACCGCATCCCATGCTTCTATGTCGGTATTTTCCTCCAGGACTATTTCCGGGGACAGCGACACCGTCTGCTTGATGATAATATCGGCGGAGAGCTTATCCCGAACAGACTGAACCACGCTCTGCAAATCAACGCCAGCCTGGTCGATCTTGTTGATAAAGATAACGGTGGGAATGTTCATTTTCCGCAGGGCATGGAACAGAATACGGGTCTGGGCCTGCACGCCATCTTTAGCGGAGATCACCAAGATGGCCCCATCTAAAACAGCCAAAGAGCGGTACACCTCCGCCAAAAAATCCATGTGGCCGGGCGTATCCACAATGTTAACTTTACATCTGTGCCACTGGAAGGAAGTGACTGCCGCTTGAATGGTAATCCCACGCTGCCGCTCCAAAAACATGGTGTCCGTCCTCGTTGTCCCTTTTTCGACGCTCCCCGGTTCTGAAATGGCTCCGCTGGCATATAGCAGGCTCTCCGTCAAGGTCGTCTTTCCAGCGTCTACATGGGCAAGAATTCCAATATTGATTATTTTCATGTGATTGTCCTCCCTTTACAGCCCCAAAGGGCATAAAAATCCCCAGCAGTAAAATACTTTTACCACTGGGGATTATAAGTTGCGGACATACACATATACAGCATACACCTGTTTGTGATTGCTGTTTTTGGGGATATGTCAAAATTGATAAGGCAAAAGTATTCTTAAATTGGGTACAAAAAACTAAGCCCCTACAAAAGGAGCTATCATAATCCTTTGTTCCCACTATTTGATTATAGTTTTATTTAAGAATACCTTGCCGCATATTTTTTACTCCTTTTCTGGATTAAATCATTGTATCACATCAGTTTTAGGAAAGCAAGTACCTAAAAGAAATTTTTCTTCCCCTTATATGTAACAATCATACCGGCTTCCTAGCGTTCAGAATGTTTTCTGCTGTCTGCTGTGGTGTTTGGTTGGAATTGTCCAACCAAAAGCCGATCCGTGGTGTTGTCTGCATTTTACTAAATACAAACTCCGATTTGTTGTTCTCTAATCTGATTCTATACCACTCTGATCTATACCGTTCAATAAATATCTGTTCCTTGCCTGAAGGTATCCTCTTCGAATGCCCGCAGGCTTTTTTTTATTTTTTCTCATTCAGGGGTGCGTTTCTCCCCTCCTTTCGAGGACGGAAGACATGAAGGGAGAACAACAAAGAATCGAGGTGATGACATGAAACTCAGACACAGAATCCGCATCAACGTCACGGACAGCTCCGGACGCAGGACAAAGGTAGTAAGCGGCGGTGTCCGCCACCTTCCGATGAAACTCCTCACAGCTCTCTTCGGGGAAAACACGGAAGTACTAATCCTCTCTCCTGGTCAGAGCGTCCAGTCAGTAGAAATCCATGAAATGAAAGGAGGCGAAACAAATGACTCAGGAAGAACTGCTTAAGGCAATCGCAGAAGATTTCCGCAGAACAGCCGACCACATTGAAAAGCTCACAGGTATAGAAAGCCCCGCCGATCCTAAAGCGGAAACGGCCCCGTCTGCAGAAAACGTACCGGATGAAAAGCCGGTGACACTCGAGGAAGTTCGCACGGTTCTCTCTGCAAAGAGCAGCGAAGGCTATGGAAGCCAGGTCCGCGATCTCATCCACTCATTCGGTGCAGAGAAGCTCAGCGCGGTCGATCCCTCGCACTACAGGGAAATGCTGAAGAAAGCTGAGGTGATCGGGAATGCCGGTTAATCACGCAATGCTCTCTCCTTCCAGTGCACACAGGTGGCTTCACTGTACGCCTTCCGCACTGCTCGAGAAGTCCTTCAGTGATACCAGCTCTCCTGCTTCAGCGGAAGGAACTGCCGCTCATGCCCTTGCTGACCACAAAGTAAAGCGAGCTCTCAAGCGTCGCAGCAAACGTCCGGTGTCTGATTACAACACAGACGAGATGGAGGAATGCACTGACGATTACCGCGACTTTGTCATGGAGCAGCTTGGCAAGGAAAGACAGACCTGCAGTGATGCTCAGGCTTACACGGAGATCGAACTTGACCTTTCAGCTTACATTCCGCATGGCTTTGGGACCAGCGACTGCATCATTGTTTCCGATAACAAGATGCATGTCATTGATCTGAAGTACGGTCAGGGAGTGCTCGTGGAGTCAGAAGAAAACCCGCAGATGATGCTCTATGCACTCGGCGCACTGGATCTCTTCGGAGATCTGTATAACTTCGAGGAAGTATCGCTGACCATCTTCCAGCCGAGACGAGACAATATTTCGACCTGGAACACCACGGTATCACACCTCAGGGAATGGGCAGATGAAGTCTTAAAACCTAAAGTTGCTCTGGCCAATGAAGGACTCGGCGATTACTGCTCCGGCGACTGGTGCCGCTTTTGCAAAGCAGCAGTCAAGTGCCGTGCAAGAGCCGAAAAGCAGCTCGCTCTCGCAAAGTACGAATTCCAGAAGCCACCCCTCCTCTCGGATGAAGAGATTGATGAGATCCTTCCCGATCTCGATCCACTGATGAAATGGGCTGAAGATCTGATGCAGTATGCCACAGATGAAGCTGCCGAACATGGGAAGAAGTGGAAAACCTACAAACTTGTCGAGGGACGCTCAAAGAGAAAGTACACAGATGAGCAGGCTGTATCAGAGGCCGCGAAGAATGCCGGCTATACCGACATTTACAGGAGAAGCCTCATCCCCATCACGGAAATGGAACGCCTGATGGGTAAGAAAACGTTCCATGAAGTCCTTGGCGGACTTGTGATGAAGCCGCCGGGTAAACCAACGCTCGTACCGAGATCGGACGGGCGACCGGAAATAATGGCAAATGATGTTCATAACGAATTCAAGGAGGAAATTTAATTATGCCTACTAACAATCATTCTACAAAAGTCGTAACCGGTATCGTAAGACTCTCTTATGCAAATGTATGGGAACCGAAGTCCATCAACGGCGGCAAGGAAAAGTACAGCGTTTCGCTGATCATCCCGAAGTCCGACAAGAAGACGATTGACGCCATCAACAAGGCAGTCGATGCCGCTATCGAGGACGGCATCAGCAAGTTCGGCGGCAAGAAGCCGAACAAGGCTGCGATCAAGCTCCCTCTCCGCGACGGTGATATTGAGCGTGATGACGAGGCCTACAAGGACAGCTTCTTCGTCAATGCCAACAGCACCACTCCGCCCCAGATCGTTGATGCTCATGTTCAGCCGATTCTTGATCGCAGCGAAGTTTACAGCGGCTGCTATGCAAGGGTATCTGTCACTTTCTACGCTTTCAACTCCAACGGAAACAAGGGCGTGGCCTGCGGCCTTGGTAACATTCAGAAGATCAGGGACGGAGAGCCTCTCGGCGGTCATAGCAGTGCTGCTGATGATTTCTCCGACTTCTCCGATAACACCGGCGATGATGATTTTCTTGGCTGATAGCAGAAAGGCAACGATATGAAAGACATTCTTAATACAGTTCTCTACATCATCTACGCCCTCTTCGGGCTCGGCGGACTGGGCCTCACGATCTCCATGGTCGTGATCTCCATCCGGAATACCAAGCGCGATGATGCGTATGAGAAGGAACTGCACGATCAGAAGATGAAAAATCAGGCAGCCGCCGCAGAGCGTGACAAGGAATTCGCAGTGCAAAAGCAGCAGTGGGATAAAGAATACCACGAAAGACGCATGGCTGCTCTCGAAGATCTGAAGCACTGACAACTGAATAACGGCAACATGTAACGGCGGCGGGAGGCAGAATTCCCGCCGCTCATTTTTTATGGAGACACATTATGAAATCACTTAGTATCGATCTCGAAACATTCTCAGATGTCGATCTGAACAAGTCTGGTGTGTACCGGTACACGGAAAGTCCGGCCTTTGAGATTCTTCTCTTCGGATTTGCCAGAGATGATGATCCGGTAACCGTCCTGGATCTGACTGCCGGCGATACTGTTCCTGAAGATGTTCTGGATGCACTAACAGACGAAACAGTGACAAAGTGGGCATTTAATGCAAGCTTTGAACGCATCTGCCTGTCAGCATATCTCCGGAAATATTATCCGGAGCGCTTCGTTTCCTACAGCATCCCGGAAGACGCTGTCGGGAATTACCTGAATCCTGCGTCCTGGCGCTGTTCCATGATCTGGTCCGCCTATCTGGGGCTTCCGCTCTCCCTGAAAGGTGTCGGCGAAGCCCTCGCCCTTGAGGAGCAGAAAATGACTGAAGGCCGTGATCTCATTCGCTATTTCTGCATGCCATGCAAGCCGACGAAATCAAACGGCGGCAGGACACGGAATCTCCCCTCTGACGCACCGGATAAATGGGAGGTCTTTAAGAAATACAACCGCCGCGATGTCGAGGTGGAAATGTCCATCAAAAATCACCTGCGTAACTTCCCTGTCCCGGAATCGGTCTGGGAGGAATACCACATCGATCAGGAGATCAACGACAGGGGCATTCTTGTAGACCTTGAGATGGCAGAACAGGCCATTGCAATTGACAGCCGGTCAAGAGCCTCTCTTACCGAGAAGCTCAAGAAGCTGACCGGTCTTTCCAATCCGAACTCTGTCGTGCAGATGAAGGACTGGCTGAGTGCCCACGGCCTTAAGACAGATACCCTTGGCAAGAAGGCTGTGGCATCCCTTCTGGAAACTGCTCCGGATGATCTGAAGGAAGTGTTAAAGCTCCGTCAGCAGATTGCCAAATCCTCTGTAAAGAAGTATCAGGCCATGCAGAACGCTGCCTGCCGGGACCACAGAGCAAGAGGAATGTTCCAGTTCTATGGGGCAAACCGCAGCGGACGATTTTCCGGGCGGCTGATTCAGTTACAGAACCTTCCTCAGAATCACATGCCGGATCTGGCGGAGGCAAGAGCCCTCGTAAAAAACGGTGACTATGACTCTCTTGATCTTCTCTATGATTCCGTTCCGAACGTTCTGTCCGAGCTGATCCGGACTGCTTTTATCCCCCGTCCTGGCATGAAATTCATCGTCAGCGACTTCTCTTCCATCGAGGCAAGAGTCCTGGCTTATCTCTCTGGTGAACAGCATACGATGGACTCCTTTGCCAGAGGAGAAGATATCTATTGTGCTACGGCATCAGCGATGTTCCATAAGCCGGTCGTCAAACACGGCATCAACGGTGAGCTCCGGCAGAAAGGTAAGATCGCGGTTCTCGCCTGCGGCTATGGCGGCTCCGTCGGCGCTCTGAAGGCGATGGGAGCGCTCGACATGGGACTGCAGGAAGAGGAACTTCAGCCGATTGTGGACGCATGGCGTGCCGCCAATCCGCATATTACAAAGTTCTGGTGGGACGTCGACCGTGCTGTGAAGGAGGTTATCCGGACAAAGGGAACCCGGGAAGTCAGAGGAATCCGGTTCTTCTACAAAAGCCAGCTGCTCTTTATCCATCTTCCTTCCGGCAGAGATCTGGCCTACGTGAAGCCGATGATCCAGCCGAATCAGTATGGCGGCGAATCCATCACATACATGGGCATTGGATCCACGAAGAAGTGGGAACGCATCGAATCATACGGTCCGAAGATCGTGGAGAACATTACCCAGGCGATCAGCCGCGACATTCTCTGCTACGCCATGCGGACGCTCTCCCACTGCTTTATCTGCGCTCATGTGCATGATGAGCTGATCATCGAATGCGGCATGGACGTATCCGTCGACGCGGTCTGCGAGCAGATGGGCAGAACTCCTCCGTGGGCACCCGGCCTTCTGCTCCGTGCGGACGGCTACGAATGCGAATTTTATAAGAAAGACTGACGTTTCTGACGGGCAGACGCACTTTTTAATCCGAAGGGGTGCGTTTTGCCCGTCTTTTTGAGGACGGAAGACATGAAGGAGGTGCTCATCATGACCGATGAACAGAAAACCCGTATCTTCCGTATGAGAGAACAGGGAATGAGCTATGACGCGATTGCCGAAGCCCTCTCCCTTTCCAAGAATACCGTCAAGTCTTACTGCCGCAGAAACGGCTTCGCCGGAAAGCGTGTCCCGGCGCAGAAAACCGCTGAAGAACCCGCTGAGTTCTGCCCGAACTGCGGAAAGCCTGTCCGGCAGATTCCGGGAAGAAAACATATCCGGTTCTGCAGCAGTGCCTGCCGTCAGGAATGGTGGAACAGCCATCTGGACCAGGTGCATCGGAAAGCGGTATATGACTTCACCTGCGCATGCTGCGGCAGACCCTTTTCCGCCTATGGCAACGCACACCGGAAATACTGCTCTCACGCATGCTACATCAAAGCGAGATTCAAAGGAGGCGCTGAGCAGTGAATAAAGAAAAATGCGAAGCCGAGCGCCACTACCAGGCGAGCCTGTCGGCAGCAAAATCCATGCTGAAATCCGGCATCATCACCCGGAAGGAATACGATGAAATTGATACAATCCTGCTCCGCAAATACCGCCCTGTTTTCGGCACTTTATTCTCAGATAACGCTTGATACCATCGGCGGGTCTGAGTGATGAATAGACACGGAAAGGAGCTGATTTCATGAAGAAAATTACAGAAATCAAAAAGATGAAACCGGTCCTGCCGGAGCGGAAAAAGGTCGCTGCCTACTGCCGTGTATCCATGGAAACAGAACGGCTGCACCATTCCCTCTCGGCGCAGGTATCCCGTTACAGCGAACTGATCCAGAGCAATCCACAGTGGGAGTTCGCCGGGATCTACGCCGACGAGGGCATCAGCGGAACGAAAGCCGGATCACGACCTGAGTTTATGCGGATGGTCGCCGACTGTGAATCCGGAAAAATTGACATCGTCCTGACGAAAAGCATCAGCCGTTTCGCCAGAAACACTGTCGACCTTCTGGAAACCGTCCGCCACCTGAAAGACATCGGCGTTGAGGTGCGGTTTGAGAAGGAAAACATCCGATCCCTCAGCGATGACGGGGAACTGATGCTCACTCTCCTCGCTTCCTTCGCTCAGGAAGAATCGCGTTCCATATCCGAGAATGAAAAATGGAGCGTGAAGAAGCGCATGGAACAGGGCATCCCGACAGCGAAGCCCCCGATTCTCGGATACAAATGGGTCGGCAATCACCTCGAGGTAGTACCGGAAGAAGCCGCTGTCGTAAAGCGCATCTTTCAGAACTTCCTGGACGGAAAGTCCCGGCTGGAGACAGAACGTGAGCTTGAAGCGGAAGGCATTCGCTCCGTGAACGGAAACGTCATGCGAGACTCACAGCTCAAGCACATTCTCAACAACATCACTTATACGGGCAATACGCTCCTGCAAAAGGAATTCGTCGAGGATCCGATCACGAAGAAAAGGCGTAAGAACAGGGGGCAGTTGCCTCAGTACTACATCGAGAATACGCATGAAGCTATCATCGATATGAAAACCTGGCAATACGTGCAGGATGAAATGGAACGGCGCAGAAAGCTTGGGGCTCTTGCCAACAAGAGCCTGAATATCTGCTGCTTCACCGGCAAAATCAAATGCCCCTACTGTGGACTCAGCTATATGCACAATCGTCGAAAAAAGAATGGTCATGAGCAAGAATTCTGGGTTTGTGGCAGTAAAAAGAAAAAGAGAACGCCCGATAATAATTGCCCGGTCGGCGGTACAATCAGTGAAAAGGCTCTCGAGAAAGCCTGCTGCGAAGTGCTCGAAATCCCCGAATTTGACGAGGCTGTATTTCTTGAAAAGGTTGACCATATCGAAGTGCCGGAGAAATACACGCTCCAATTCTTCTTAAAAGATGGAACGGAGATCACCCGTCCTGCTCCGAATACCGGCCATCAGGACTGCTGGACAGCGGAATACCGGGCTGAGACTTCAAAGAAACGCCGCGAGCATCCCTACGCCAAAGGCACAACAGAGCTTTCCGGAAGAATCAAATGCGCTGCATGCGGCTGTAATTTCCGTCGCTGCACGCAGCCTGCTTCCAATCCGAAAAAGCCGAAAATGCACTATTGGCGCTGCTCAGCTCATGGTAAAGGTTGCATAACTGTTGGATTACGCGAGGACGTCCTGAAGACGCAGATCGCCGAGGTGATGGGAATTCCTAAATATGATGCGGAACTTTTCAAACAGCGGATCGAGGTCATCTATGTGAAAGACAAGGATCTTCTTGAATTTCATTTCAGGGATGGCCGGATTCAGACGATGCATTATATCCCACCGGAAAAGACCTTCAAACCCCGGAGCGAAGAAGCCAGGGATCATATGAGGAAGCTCATGCAGGAACGTTGGACGCCGGAAGCCAAAGCGGAAATGTCAGAGAAGATGAAACAGATAAGGAGTGAGAAATTTTGGAACAGCAGCGGAAAGTAAAAACCATACCGGCCACGCTGAAGCAGTTCACCTCGGCACCCATCGGTGAGACGAAAAAGCGCCGTGTCGCTGCCTACGCCCGGGTTTCCACCGACCACGACGAACAGTTCACGAGTTACGAGGCGCAGATCGACTACTACACAAAATATATCAAAGGCCGCGATGACTGGGAATTCGTCAAGGTTTATACCGACGAGGGCATCACTGGAACGAGTACCAAGCACCGTGAAGGTTTCAAGCAGATGGTCGCGGACGCGCTGGACGGAAAGATCGATCTCATTGTCACAAAATCCGTCAGCCGGTTTGCCCGGAACACGGTCGACAGCCTTACTACGATCCGGGAACTCAAGGAAAAAGGCGTCGAGTGCTATTTTGAAAAGGAGAACATCTGGACCTTCGACGGCAAGGGAGAACTGCTGATCACAATCATGTCGTCCCTTGCTCAGGAAGAATCCCGCAGCATCTCCGAGAACTGCACCTGGGGTCAGAGAAAACGGTTCGCCGACGGCAAGGTGACGGTTCCGTTCAAACGGTTCCTCGGCTACGACCGGGGACCGAACGGCGAGCTGATCGTAAATGAAGAACAGGCCAAACTTGTGAAACGGATCTACCGGATGTTCATGGAAGGCATGACACCGCACGGAATTGCATCAAAGCTCACGAAGGAAGGCATACCATCACCTGGCGGTAAGGAGAGATGGTGGGAAGGAACTGTAAAAGCCATGTTATCCAACGAAAAGTACAAAGGAGACGCCCTTCTGCAGAAGTCCTTCACTGTCGACTTTCTTACCAAGAAAACAAAGGTTAACGAAGGAGAGATCCCTCAGTACTACGTCGAACAGGATCATGCGGCAATCATCGAGCCGGAGATCTTCGACCAGGTTCAGGACGAGCTGAAACGCCGCTTCCCCGGCAAAAACCGGCACAGCGGTGTTCATGTTTTTTCAAGCAAGATCAAATGCGGACAGTGCGGAAGCTGGTACGGCTCCAAGGTCTGGCATTCCAATGACAAATACCGCAGGATGATCTGGCGGTGCAATCACAAGTACGACGGCGGTGAGAAATGCACGACTCCGGTTCTCACGGATGATGAGATCAAGGGAAAATACATCTCGGCAGTGAACACGCTGTTCAAGGACAAGGATTCCATCCTTTCCGACTTCGAGGAGATTCTCGCCGGACCGCTCTACAGCACCGATGCCCTAAAGGAAAAGGAACGCGAGTACGAAGACGAGATGAACGTTGCCGCCGACCTTGTCCAGAAAGAGATCCGGCAGAACGCCGTTGCCCCGCAGAATCAGGAAGCATACCAGAAACGATACGATTCCCTTACCGAACGATTCAACACAGCGAAGAAGAATCTCGCGGAAGTTGAAAACGAGATCTCCAGAAAGGAACTCACACGCTCGTCAATCAGGCAGTTCCTCGATACCCTGCGGAAACAGACCGATCTTGTAACGGAATTCGATGCGGCGCAGTTTCAGAGCCTTGTCGATTTCATCACCGTCTACAGCAAAAACGACATCCGAGTTACATTCCGGAACGGGATGGAAATCAAAGCATAACCATACAAAATACGCCGTCTTCGATTCGATATGAGTCGAAGGCGGCGTTTTTCTTATTCTGAAAATTGTCCTTGTTCTTCTCTCGGCACGATAACCAGCCTGCCGTTCTGGCACTGCACATCCACCTTCGTACCGGCAGGGAAGCCATACTTCTCAAGCCATTGTCCCTTCAGAATAATTGTCGAGGTCGGCTTATAATGATAGCCGCCGCTCTCGCATACAGTCAGTTTCCGTACGTTGTTCTGCTCCATAAACTCTCCTATCCGCGCATAGAAAAAGCGCTGTCACAATATAATTATTCCGGGGGGAGGAATCATCATGTCCGAAGGACACGACTGGCATCGAGAAGAAAATCATGATGCCGATACGATTTGTTAATTACAGAATAATGCTGTAACAGCGCCGGAGCAAGTGTTTTTTCTCAGTTCTTATCCTCTTCCGCTTCAGGATCGCTTTCGCGGTCGTACGTATACACCGCGCCGGACGCCTGAAACTTTGCGAGATTCTCCAGCATGATCTTACCGATCTCCGTGGGATCATAGTCGCAGGCAGAGCAGATCAGCCGCAGTCCGTCCGGAGTCAGTATACGGCCATGCTCACGGTCATAGATAAGCCTGCGGTATTCTTCGTACTGTTTGTTTGTAATCTTCTGCATTTTGTTTTCCTATACGCCATCCGTAGTTTCTGGAAATACGCTCATAGCTGTTCATCAAAACATATTCTTGGCAATTACAGCCGCATTGTTTCTGCCTTCGCGATGATCAGAGCCTGTCTTGGCAAATGTGGTCTTGTACCTTCCGTCCCCATAATATGTAAGCCTATAATGCTTTCCTTCTTCTGTAATCACAAAGCCAAGATCCATCAGCTGCTGCCGTAAAGTTCCACTCATTGTTTTATAGTCTTTCAACAGGTTTTTAATCGTTTCAATCCGCTCAGCAGTCAATCCTTGGTAATGATTCTTTTTAAGGATATCCCTATACACATCGTATCTGCGCGTCTTTTCTTTTGTATTTTTCAGTTTTTCATCAACGGCATCCAACACCATCTCGCGAATTTCGCCTTGATAGAATTCCTCTTCGTCACCGAGAAAAATAATAGGAACATCCTCAGTATCGCTTAATTTTGCTCTTAGTCCCTGGTTTTCCTGCTGAAGCGAATAAATGTCCCTAGTCAGTTCTTCAATCCTGTTATGCAGATCATCGTTCTCGCTTTGAAGTTTAACGTTTTCTTGATCAAATGTTTCCTGATATTCCTGGAACTCTGCTTCAGCGTGTTGCCGTGCGGTTTCGGCAGCCATCTTTTCTGCTCGGTTACTGCTCCATTTGTCTCGAAGCAAAGAGTTATTTACTCCAGCCCACGTATAAAGTGGTGGAATGGTCTGCACGTTCATATAGCGGAATACAGCATTAGCGACTTTATTCATCAATATGCTGGCTTCGTTGGCATATTCCCGGTATATATACCGTCTGTGGTTGCCATTCGGGAAATAAATGCCAATCCCACCGAAATATTCATTACTGTCATTGCAACGTGTACGGATCGCATAATTATCCGATTTGTCCTGTTGAAGCAGGACATGCGCAGCACCCTTCAGTTTAGGTCAGTTTACAAGGAACTACACGCAGACCGTGAAACGGGCTGCTGACAACAAACGGCGCTATGCTCCCGGCTGGGTGCATAGCACCTGTTTGTTGCGGGGGTTTCCAAAGGGGGCAGCGCCCCATTTGGCACACGACTTTGCGGAGCAAAGTGTAGTGTGTTATACGCTCTGTCGGCGTTGCCCTGAAAATACCGTTGCCGCCGGGGAGGGCAAGGGCATTTGACGCGGCAGGAAAGCAGGGCTTTGTTTGGGGCTGGTAAGCCGGAAACAAAGGGCTGATTTCAGCAGCAGACAGGGCGTATTATGAAAGCCCCCGTCCCTCGTCCTCCGCCCCCGGCCTATGGGACAAAAAGTCCCAAAGCTCTGGACACCGTGACCAGATGTGTGGCCACACTCCGGGAAAAGTAGCAGGACGGCAGGAAACCGTCAAGGCTGAAATGAATGGGCTGACGCCCGGCCTTGACCGTTCCCCGCCGCCCCGCTGGATGGGTGGACAAGGTGGCCAATCCCTAAAAGTGTTTGGCCGCACTCGTTCATTTTGGGGCCTTTCTTCTCCCAAAATTGAAATGGGCGGGAAAGCCCTAAAATGGCTTTCCCGCCTTGATTACCCATTAGCAAAGACGGGCGAGACTGTCAACGGCGGCGCTGAAAGCGCCGTTCATCTTGACCGTTGACTGGCTCGCCTGGCTTTGCTACTGCCCGTAAGAGATGGAAAAACAAGATGGAAAACAAGGTTAAAAATGGTTGACAAGTCTATCGGATGTGTGTTATACTGTGCGACAGTTTGAGATTGGAAGGAGGCTTACGTGTGTTAATTTGTGTACGCTAATAAGCAATAAAAAGTAGAAGTACCTTTCCACATGATGGTGGGCTTTTTTTGCGTGCGTATGCAAAGGAACACGTAGGTTTGACACGAGCAGTCTTTGAACTGTATCGTGGTGTTTTTTCGTGCTTTGTTGTTATGCAGGCGTCTGCCCTCTCTGTGGGACAACGCCTGCTTTTTATTGCAGAAACAAAGGAACAATGCAATAAAAAAGGAGGTTCGCATTATGACCCAAAACAACAATTCATGGAGAAAAACTTATTTTACACTTCTTGCCGGACAAGCAATATCCTTTATTAGCAGCGGTATTTTGCAAATGGCCATTATCTTTTATTTGGTTGCGAAAACTAATTCTGCAATCATATTGACGGCGGCAACACTGATTGGATTTTTGCCGCAAGCCTGTTTAGGCCCGTTTGCAGGTGCTTTTGTTGACCGGCACAGCCGTAAAAGCGTAATGATTGGTGCGGATTTGATAATTGCCGCCGCTGGCGGTATTCTGGCGCTGGTGGCGTTTTACATGGAATTGCCCGTATGGTCTATTATGGTTGTCCTGTTAATCCGAAGTGCGGGAACTGCTTTTCATTCTCCAGCATTCAGCGCAGCAACACCTATGATTGTGCCAAAAGAGGAACTTACAAAATGCGCTGGTTACACGCAGACCATGCAAGCAGTAAGTGCGATTATCAGTCCAGCTGCCGCAGCGTTTTTATATGCTGTTTGGCCTCTTAATGCAATTATATTGTTAGATATTGTGGGCGCAATCCTTGCCTGTGTGACTGTTGCGATTTCGTCCATACCAACGCCTGAACTATGTCCAGAAACGAAAAGACAACAGTTTTTACAGGATATGAAAGAGGGGTATGTGGTATTAAAGCAAAACAGGGGCCTCTTTGCTCTGCTCTGGATTGGTGTAATTTATATGTTCTTTTATATGCCAATCAGTACGCTTTTTCCTCTCATCTGTATGTCATACTTCAAAGGAACACCGGCCCATGCCTCTGCCGCTGAAATTGCTTTTGCGGTTGGTATGCTGCTTGGCGGAGTCATTCTGAGCATTTGGGGCGGTTTTAAGAAACGGCGGTACACCATCGGTCTTTCCGTTCTCCTGATGGGCGTTAGCAATATGCTCTCCGGGCTTTTGCCGCCAGACGCATTTCTTGTCTTTGTTGTGTGCTGTACTGTTATGGGAATTTCCGCTCCATTTTACGGTGTGCAAGATGCGATTTTTCAAGAAACGGTCAAACCAGAATATCTGGGGAGAGTTTTTTCTCTACTGACAAGCGCCGCTTCCCTCGCCATGCCGTTTGGCCTTGTCATTTCCGGGCCTCTGGCGGAGCGGCTGGGAGTTGAGAAATGGTTTGTCATTTGCGGAATTGGCATTATCATCGTTGCGCTTGCCGTATTTTTACTACCCGGTTTGAGAGAGATTGACAATACGCAATAATCAACTGCACCTTTTTCTATTACTAAACAAAATGCCTGGATGGTGGTTGTCCCCGGTCAGACTATCATTGATCTTTAAAGTGGTTGAATAAAGCAACATATTATGAGTCCTCCCCGCATCAAGCTTTTAAAATTGACTTAACCCCCTTTAATAACTTTGGGCCATATTTCTTTAACGCTAGACCAGCCGGAACAAGGAATGCCGCTAATTTCATACCGTTTTTGAGTGTTTCCGCTCCGTCCTCTGTTTCTTTGTAATCGTCACTGTTCAGTGTCTGATTCTGGAATCTCTTCTTTTCGGACATTTCCAAATACCTCCAATAATTTCTGACCTGTCACTTCCACATCAATGACATCGTAATCTTTTGCATCAGCCATACATACATCTTTTTCAGCCTCGATATATTCTTCCGGACAATTATAGAAAAGTTCCTGAGTCTGCTTGTGAATATAATCAATGGTCTTTATGGAATCGAATCTGATTTCACTCATTTCAGTTTTTGCTATTTCAAAGACCTTTTCCGCCTCATCCATATCGCCGGAAATTGCATAGGATGCAGCTAGGAGCTGAGTTGCCTCCAGATAAAATCCATAGTATTCCTGGATATCCGAGAATTCTTTATCCTTTTCTTGCAAAATTCCTCCATGCCTGAATTCAAGCCAGAATCGATCCCATTCATCTTTCGGTATCGGTGTAAATCCTTCCACTTGGCTCTTGAAAGTCTGAAGTAACTTTTTCTGAGCAGATAAGATGTGACTTCTCCCTTCAGCAATTTCCATGCTGCGACGTTCGGGATCAAGTTTCAAAGCCAACAGGATCTGATCCCTGCCTGCCTTTAATTCACCGATACGATCATCCATCTGACCACGCTCAATTCGTTCTACCGCCTTATAAGTACGATTGATCATTTCAGACAGCTCATTCATCTGTTCCTGCATGTAGATATTGTGGTAACCCATTGCAATCGCATCAAACGGATTACCCTTTACAAGCGCCTCCTCTTTGATAGGAAGATTATCTACAAACTGTCTTTTTCCGTTTTCAGCAGTTTTGTATAATGTCGGCCACAAAACACCAGTTTTCGTGTTCTGATTAAGGAAAAGCTCACCGGCATTAAATGCTTCCTGATCCTTGAGAGGGATCTGTACCACATACTTCATCTGCCGTTCAACGTGAGCCAGAGCATCGCCGATATTCACATATTGCGTAAGCCTAGCAAGGAGCCCATTGAAATCCACGCCTTCCGTTTCAGCGGTAATATGTAACACTTTTGCATGTAATGTTTCACCCGGCACAAGGTCACTGTCCTTTTTTACAACAACATTCTTTTCCGCCATTAGTCTGACTCCCTTTTTCCGTTCGGATTACGCTCAACCGTATTAACTGCATCTGACAGATGTTCAAGAGCAAGATTACAGTCCTCAATTTTTTGCTGCTCTCTATTGATTTCGGCCTGTAATTCAGATATCGCCGACTTCTTACTCTCTATTATTTTCTTGCTTTCGGAAATATTATCCTCGAGGGTCTTTTTGACATCGTCTGAAAATATCTCAATATTCTCATTATTTTTCTTTAATCCTGCCGAAGCCAAGGCGGCCACCACTCCAACGCCCGCAGTTGCAATTAGCGATGTAACGGCGAGCAAAGGGCTACCCAATACCATACCGGCAGCAACTCCGGCATATTTAGATGTGCCCCGCAAATATTTGTAAAGGTCATCCTCCTGGATTACATTTCCATCTTTACGCGAACTTTTCTCTGCTTTCAGTTTTCCGGAGCGGATCCATCTCCGGACTGTTTCGGGGTTGGTATCAAGCATTTCTGCAACTTCCTTCACAGTATATGTCTTCACTTGACTGCCTCCTTATATCCTTATGTTATCACTTTATTACTACATTTACAACGATATCATTTGTAGTATTAAAATTGACAAATATTTCCTCAAGGCACAAAAAAAAGCTGGTCATCTACATGGCCAGTTGATCCTGTTGCACCCTAATTTTTGACCTTGCACCCTTTTTTTACGCGCACATTTTGGAAGCGTTAAATTGTATCATTTTCGGTCGGATGTTTTCGAGGACTGTTTCGCCCAGCTTTGGATTGACCTGCTCCACAATAAAGCGGGTAACAGGGCGCGGCGTATAAAATTCGCCGGATTTGCCCGCGCTTTGCAAGTCTTTCAGCATGGTTTCGTACAGACCGTTAAACAGGTGGCCGGAAGGCATTGCGTCGAAATCAATATCAGCATTGATTTTATTGATGACTTGGCGCAGCAGGGTACCGGACTTCATAAAGTTGTTGACGCCTTCCATAATGCTTCTAATAAGCCATTTGCGGTGCTTTGGGTCGTCGCTGATATCAAGGCCACGCAAAGCGGAGAACATAGCGTCAATGTGCGCAAGCAAAGCGTCGCCGGTTGTCCCTTCGGCGTCGGTAGCCCAAGTGCCCCAACGATATTCCGTTGGAACAATGGGATAGTAGTCATCCTCTGTCAGTTCCCATTCCTGTTCTTTATAGTCAAAAGCCTTTAGAAACAGCATCCATGTTATCTGCTCAATATACTGTGCATCGCCATTGATACCAGCGTCTATGCGCATGATATCCTTGAGCGCTTTTGTAGTGCCTGAAACGGCCATCGTGGTTTCCTCCTATGTCAAGCGACGTACAGTTCGCTTTCTAATTCGCGTAGGGCGGCGGTAAAATCAGCCTTTCCCTTAAAAATCTTGTTCACGATGAATTGCGGCGTGCCAAATTCCCTAATGGGATTTACCTTCAACACATCCATGCTTTCCAAATTAACAACGCCAGAGTCCGCATACTTTTCCAATAGAGCATTTAAGACTGCTTGCGCCTGTTCGCCATACTTAGTAAAATAGTTGCGTTTTTTCACGTTGTTAGCGCGTTCTTTTCTGGTAAGCGGCGGTTGGTCGTAGGCAATATGACACACCAAATCAAAGGGGTCAAACTCTCGGCCGATTTGCTCCTGCAATTCTTCCAAAAGCACGCCTTGGCTTGCAAACTCATCAAGGATTACCTGTTTGCGCTCCGCACTGTGCCATGCGGTGAGGAAATCCTCTAAGGTCGCATACTGGTCGAGGACATTGCGCTTGGTGTAATCAGTGAGGGATTCTGTAATCAGCTTGCCGTCCTTGTCAATGTATTGAACCCTTTGTTTGAGTACGGTCACTTCTACATTGTCAACAAAGTATTTCATACGGCGCTCGTGCTTGTGTTCCTCGTCCCCTGCCCCAGGATATTCCGGGTCCTCAGGAAAATCTGGTTCTTCTGGGTCCGTTGGCGGATCGCCGGGCAGGTCGGGGATTTGTCCATCCTCTGATGGCGTGAAAGAATCGTCCTGCTCAACTGGGCCGTCAAAGTCCGGGTCAGCAAAAAGTCGTGTAGAATCTCTAAAATCGAAAATAGTAAAAAACATTTTGCCGAGGTCTTCGCGCACACGGGTTCCTCGACCAATGATCTGTTTGAACTCCGTCATACTGTTGATATTGGCATCAAGCACAATAAACTTTACCATCTGCACATCCACGCCGGTGGTAAGTAATTTAGAAGTGGTCACCAACACAGGATAACGGCTTGAAACATCGCGGAAGGCATCAATCTGCTTTTTGCCGATGTCATCATCGCCGGTGATGCGCATGACATAGCGCTCGTCTTCTTTTACAAGATCGGCGTTTTCGTTGACAAGCGCTTGACGCATACGGTCAGCATGTTCGGTATCGACACAGAAGAAAATGGTCTTGTCATAGCGCAAATTATGCTTTTTAAGATAGTTGGACACAACTTTTGCAACCATGCGGGTTCGTTGTTCCAACACCAATTCGCGATCATAGTCTTTCGTGTTATATTCCCGGTCAAGGATTTCATTTCCATATTTGTCAGTTTGACCTTTGTAGGGGCGAAATCCTTCTGCATCCTTATCTAGCAAAACACGAATGACACGATACGGCGCTAAAAAGCCGTCCTCTATACCTTGCTTGAGAGAATAGGTATAAATCGGCTCTCCGAAGTAATCAACATTAGAAATGTCCTTTGTTTCTTTCGGTGTTGCGGTCAAACCGATTTGCGTTGCTGCGGTAAAGTAGTTTAATACAGCGCGCCATTCGCTATCTTCCTTTGCACTGCCGCGGTGGCACTCATCAATGATAATCAAATCAAAAAATCCCGGAGAGAACTGCTTGAAAATTTCCTTGTCGCCATCCCCGGTTAAACCTTGATACAATGCCAGATAGATTTCATAAGATTTATCAACCTTGCGATTGCGAACAATCGTCATTTTGTCCTTAAACGGTGAAAAATCGTTTACATAGGTTTGATCAATTAAAGCGTTGCGATCAGCCAAATACAAAATACGCTTTTTCACACCAGATTTCCACAAGCGCCAAATAATCTGAAATGCTGTGAACGTTTTACCTGTGCCAGTTGCCATCACCAACAAGACACGGTTCTGCCCACGCGCAATCGCCTCAACAGTTAAATTGATGGCATTTAACTGGTAGTACCTTGGCGTTCGGTCTTCCCGTGCCGTATAGTAGGGTTCTGTAATGACTGCTTCCTGCTGCGCGGTAAGCCCAGTACCCTCTCGATACATCGTCCAGAGTGTTTCAGGGGATGGAAATTGTTCAAGGGTCAAGAATGTTTCTCTGTCGCCTCCGCCGCTCATGCGGTTATGAAAAGTAAACCCGTCACCATTGGATGTGAATACAAACGGAATCAACAGCCGCTCCGCATAATCAAGGGCTTGTTGCATTCCATCAGAAACAGCATGATTGTTGTTCTTTGCCTCAACAATAGCCAGTGGAATATGCGGCTTGATGAATAAAGCATAATCTGCAAATTTAGCTTTGTCGCGCTTATATGTACCACCTCTGGCAATGATGCGGCCTTTCGTAATAGGATATTCTTCCCGTATCTGAGAAGCAGACCAACCCGCCTTCGATATTGCAGGGGTAATATATCTTGTGCGGATTTCTTGTTCTGTCAATTTTTTCTTATCCATGCACATTCCCCTTTGCCATACTGTTATGGGCACAAAAACTCAAAATAATTGTAGCATAAGTGATGGCAATTTCCAACATAATTTTGCACTGAACACATCAGAGTGAAGCACTGCTACACAACCTCCAAAAAATATTTTTGCAATACAGGAACAAAAAGTATATACTTATGTCGTAAATTAATAGATGAACTTCATCTGATTTCAAAGGAAAGGAGGTTCACCCCATGAACGACCCTTCGCTTGTCCAGTTTCCCTATGACAGCAACATCCGCTATCTGCCTTTGGCCTATTTCCTGCCGGAAGATTTATTCGCCCAATGCCCTACCCTTCGTAGGCTGCCGCGTGATTTGGCTGCTTTAGCCGCTTCGGAGGAACTGATCTCGCTGATCGACAGCGATCAATTTCTTAAGGAAATCATGGACGCCGCCGCTTCCCTTGCGTTTCCCCACTTCGGTTTCGGCGGCTGGAAGGAGCATTATACCGGCTGGTGTCCCATTTGGCGTCTGTCCTACGCCCTGCCGCTGTGGGTCAAGGGCGTGGAGCAGATCACCGGCTGGGGAGTGCAAGCCTTGTTTCGTTTGCCGCCCCATACGCCCATCCCTTTCTTCCAGCCGGAATATGTTTCGGAGGTTTTCTCGCTGGCGGTCAAACGTGTTGTCGAGGAACAAGGTTGGCAGCCTGTTTTAGACGTGGTGCGGGAGATACCTTGCGACGAGGACTTTGAATCGTGGGACACCAATGTTCGCAAGGACTTCTTGCGGAAATGGTATCACACCCGTTCCAAGAGGGTGCAGACGGTTTCGCTGGAAGCCTGCATAGAGGACGAGAACAGCGGCATCCATGAGATCGCAGAGGCTTCCGGCGATTTTACGGAACAGGTAGAGGCGGAGGACTTCTGCCAACGGTTCAAGGCCACCTTATCCGAAAAGGACATGGCGATTTTGGAACTGCGGGTGGAGGGCCATACCTACGAGGAAATCGCGGACAAGCTGGGATACAAAAATCACAGCGGGGTCGTGAAGCGGATGGAGGCCATCAAAAAGCGGTTTATCCAATACGAGAAAGAAGCAGGGTGCTAAAGCCACGCAAGCCGAGATGGCAAGCGTGGCTTTTCTGCGCCCCAAATAAGAGGAAAGAAGGTGCGAATGTTCAACATCAAAGATTTTCCGCCCATTGAACGCAGGCCAGACGGCTCCCTATACCGCATGGATGCCAAACAGCGGCGGGAGGCGCTGCGGCTCATCAAGGGCCTGTGCAGTTACTACGACAGCGGGAATTGCCTCTATCTGGACAGAGGCGAGGAAGTGACCTGCCCCCAGAGCATTTCCTATTCCGTCTGCTGCAAGTTTTTCCGCCATGTGCTGTTGAAGGACAAGGAAGGGAAAGGATTGGAAGCGGCGGTTTTCCAGCACGACGCCTTGAAGCACTGTAAACGGTGCGGCAAGGCGTTTTCTTCGTCCTCTAACCGGGCCAAATACTGCGAGAGCTGCAAAGCGGAAGTACAGCGGCGGCAGAAGGCCGAACACGCGAGGAAGAAGCGGGCGGAGAGTAGAAAAATGGAACCCGAAAAAGGCTGATATATCAAGACTTTTCCAGCGAAAAACAAGCAGGGCAGTATAAATCCCTTTAAGACCCCGGAAACGGGGTTCTATCTTTCTACAAGGAGGTACAATGGCGCAAAAGGCACAACACGCAATCCTACGCTTCGCCAAACACAAGGCGGGGCCAGCCGGGGCGCTGGAAGCCCACCACGAGCGCACCAAAGAGCAGTATGCCAGCAATCCCGACATTGACACCAGCAGGAGCAGGGACAACTTTCACATTATCCAGCCCGCCCAAAAGTACCGGCGGGAGATCGACAGCCGGATCAAGGCGGCGGGGTGCCGCACACGGAAGGACAGCACCATATTCGTGGACACGCTGATAACCGCCAGCCCAGAGTTTTTCACGGGTAGGAGCAAGAAAGAGGTGCAAGCCTACTTCACCGAGGCTGTGACCTTCATGGAGAAGAAGATAGGCCGGGGCAACATCTTCTCCGCTATGGTACATATGGACGAGAAAACGCCCCACCTCCACCTGTGCTTCACCCCCATCACCGAGGACGGGCGGCTGTCAGCAAAGGAGATTTTGGGCAACCGGGCGCAGCTTTCCCAATGGCAGGACGAGTTTCACGCCCATATGCAAAAGGCGTTCCCCGTCCTCAAGCGGGGCGAGAGCGCCCTTGTCACCAGAAGAAAACATATCCCCACATGGCTGTTCAAGCAGTCGGTTGACTTAACGAAACAGGCGGCGGCAGTTCAAAAGGTGTTGGCAGAGATTACGCCGCTGAACGCCGGTAAAAAACGGGATGAAGCGGCGGCACTGCTGAAACGCTTTTTCCCCCGGCTGGAAAGCCATTTGGGGCAGATGAAAAAGTATCAAGCCACAATCGACTTTCTGACGCAGGAGAATGAAGGATTGAAAGAAAAGGTCAAGGATGGCAGCAGCATCAAGAAACAGTTGGAGGCCGCGAGGCTAAAACAGGAAAACGAGCAGCTTCGGCGGTTTGTGGAGAGCATTCCGCCGGAGCTGCTTCACAATTTGCGGGAACAAGGGAGGGACGGCCATTCAAAAGACCAGCAGCGGTGACACGGCTTTGCACCTTGAAAATTGAATATGCTAACGGGAGGTAGCACTTGGGCAGAAGGAAAAAACTAATCAACAACACCGACATTCCACAGCACAAGATTGAAGCAATTGCCCGCTGTCTTTTGCCGGACATTCTCGCTTTCTACGAGAGCGAGGAGGGCCAGCGGGAGTTTGCCGAATGGAAAAAGCAACGGGAGGCGGAGAAGCAGGAGGCCAAACAAGAGTAAGGACGAAAAGGGCGGGCGCACCGTGAAAACGGTAGCGCCCGCCCTTTTTGCGTTTACGGGGTCTGCTTCTTCTTGCGTGGGCCTCTCGGCTTGGAGGTGGGCTTGCGCTCCAATCCGTTGCGGAAATGGGTCGCTTCGTAGCGGTCAAAGAAAACAATAAATCCGAACCCGTCCCCAATTGGGAATAGGTTCGGATTATATTGGTTTGGTGCGGATAACAGGAGTTGAACCTGCATGAAGTTGCCTTCACACGGACCTGAACCGTGCGCGTCTGCCAATTCCGCCATATCCGCGATGATAAAAAAGCGCGTTTGCGCTTTTTATTTGGTGGAGAGAGATGGATTCGAACCATCGAAGGCGTCGCCGGCAGATTTACAGTCTGCTCCCTTTAGCCACTCGGGAATCTCTCCATATGTACAACTGCCGGTAGATATTATGCGCCTTTACAGTACACTATTTCTTCCAGTCAGCGATATTTATTATAGCATAGCGATTTCTTGAGGTCAATAAAAATTCTTATAATCCATAAAAGATTTTTAATAAAATAAGCACCTTTTCCATAGGATAAACGCCGTTGTCTATTCGGTGTTTATCCTATGTAGGTGCCTTTATCTGCTTATGGTTCAGCAAACAATGCTACAAAACCACAATTTGTACACTTTGCGCAGGCAACCATTACGTTTCCCCCGCCTTCTGATTCTTCCAGGATATACGTCTCTTCACCAATGTCCCATTCGTCATTACCGCATATCGGGCACTTCCTGCCTTCGGTCTCTTCCTGTGCATTCTCAATTAATTTTTTCTTGTCGTTCATTTGGTTTCCTCCTTATTTATTGAACGCGGCCCAATGTCGTGTTATCTTTTGTCCTGTCGCGCAATTCTTTCCTTGGGTTTTCCTCGTCCTCATAACGGTAATCTTCGCTATTTTCCTTCTGGTAGCGCTCGATCACCATATGGCCTTCCACCTGATTTAAGTCGTCGTTTCCTACCAACTTCTGATATTTGAAAAACTCATGGTTTTTAGGAATATCTGCAATATTTTTGAAATCCTCTTTATCGGCCGTCAGTTCTGCCTGGTTTTTCAACACGTCCCGCACATAATCCTTGGTATCCTGAAATTCCAGTATTTCCGGGAATTCTCCCGTAACGACCTCTTGCCAGCTTGTTCCTTCATATTTTTCCAAAAGCTGTGCAGCCGCATGCAAATGGGCGATTTCCTGTTCTAGGAACAGTTCCCAAATCTGCTTGATTTCTTTATCGACTTCCGTCTCGTAGAAGGAATAGTACAAATAACATTCCGTGTAATCATGCAGCAACATGTTTTCAAGCCATGTGCAGTTGGGATCCAGCAACGCTCCATAATGCGTGACATGCTGTTCCTCTACCATGCCAATCTGCTGATACAGCTTACGACCCGGATCGTTTTCATAGGTTGGGCCGATATTCATATAATAGTTCATCGTCTGCTGTTCGCCGGCCGTAATGATCAATGTATTCAGCTTTGTCCTGTCCGATGCCTTTTTGAAATCGCAAGGTTTCTTTACTGATTCAAACGGATGCCTGTAATGGGATATCGTAGGCCGTCCGGGCGTGATTTCAACGTACTTCTTTACCAATTCATGCGCCGCGATATCTTTGTCAAACTTCAGCAGGTCTGCGTAGCGATAAAGATGATCGAAATCTTCAAGCAAGGCAAAATCCAGGCACTGCTTTACATACTGATCCGGTTCATGCTGGGCCAGCCATGCCGTTAAGTCTACTGCGACGTGTTCATAGCCAATCGTCAACTCCAGCTGGGACTCGTCTGCCGGGCTCAGCCAGTTAATCATTTTTTGCTGTTCCTGCTCCATACGCCGCGTCATAGCAAGCTGCCTGCGTAATTCCTGGTCTTTGCACTGGCGGTGGAAGTTATGCATAAACATTACTGCTTCTACTTCGATCCCATTCATTAGGATGACACGGCATTTTGTCCATGGATCGACCTTTTTTTTGTCATACGGCTTCGGATAAAGCGTTTTCCAGTCGATCATTAAATCTTCCATTTTCTTTGGTTTTTGTTCAAAAGGCTTAAATGTTGCTCTTTCTTTTTTCACTTCTTCGGTTTTATTATTGTTTTTCATGTCACAATTCTTCCTTTCACTTTCTGGAGACTCAATATTGTATACAAGTCTCATGGTAAGCATGCTCGTTTTTCCGGATGTCATTATTATTTCCGTTATCGAGACTTCTTAAACATTAAATCGTGGATAGTGGCGCCGCATCCTGAACCATATCCTAAATGATTGTCAGCTTTCCCCCGCTCGGCAGGATACCTGCTCGATTTTGACGTGGTACGGCACCCTATGCAAAAAATATTCCAGGCAGCTGCCGTTCAGCCATGCCAGGATCTCATGTTGATTCAATAGTATGGGCATCCGGCATTGGTATGGAAGCATATACTTATTGGCTAATGTTGTGAGCACCGCTGCCCTCTTGACCACACTGCCGTCTTTTTCCCTGTATTCCTTATAAAAACCCGCAAGGTATATCGGCGCTTTTTTACTTTTATAGCATTTATACTGGTTTACTACATCCTTTTTTACGACCTTGCTCTCATAAAAGCTGGATGCCGGCAACACTACAGGATGTTCCAATAGCTCCCTGCGATAAAATCGCTCGTACAATACATGTTCCTGGCAAACATTATATATCAATTTGTCATATTCCACCTGACGATCGCTGTTGAGGCCCCAAATCATTGGCAGGCATAGAATCTTTTTCCTTTGCATTGTCAATGCAGGTACTGTCTGCCTGGGTTGTTTGTCTCCCGGCTGTACAAAATCCTCTCTCTTATTAATGATTTTCAAGACAGAATGAATTGCCGGCATATTTTTGTCTATGTTGTATTTTTCGCACATTATGTCTTCCTCCATTCTTTATAATATAAAGGGGGGTATGAAAACAAATTGTTTTCATACCCCCCGTGTATTCAATCCGGATTTGCCATGCGTTTCGGACTACGATACGTTCAGTGTCCGCTCGCCACCTTTCATTTAAGTTTTGATAATAAATATATCATTGACTTTCACGTTCTGAAAAATAAACAGCACATACCTTGCCTAAACCAAAATCGTGGAATTAGAAAATTTAATGTTTTTTCCGTTTATCCAACCGCCTGCGTGTGTAGAAATCATGCTAAGAATGCCAAAGCATGGCATAAGATTACATATGAATAAAACAAAAAACCGCATAACCATGCGGCTTCTGACGTGGAGCTGGTGATGGGACTTGAACCCGCAACCTGCTGATTACAAATCAGCTGCTCTGCCAATTGAGCTACACCAGCAGGAATAATGGTGCCTCCGGGCGGAATCGAACCACCGACACGGGGATTTTCAGTCCCCTGCTCTACCGACTGAGCTACAGAGGCAAATGGCGACCTGGAAGAGACTCGAACTCTCGACCTCTAGCGTGACAGGCTAGCGTTCTAACCAACTGAACTACCAGGCCATACCTGCTCTTGAACCAACACATTGCTTGTTTTACCCTATTCTTCGAACCTTGTTGCTCTGTGGTGGGCCCTCAGGGACTCGAACCCCGGACCAATCGGTTATGAGCCGACCGCTCTGACCAACTGAGCTAAGGGCCCGCAAGCAAATAAGAGTAAACCCTGCTCAAAGAAATAATGGTGACCCCACCGGGAATCGAACCCGGGTTACCGCCGTGAAAGGGCGATGTCTTGACCGCTTGACCATGGGGCCATCTGCAAATATCGGGTATGTGTTACTTGGTCGGGGTGGAGGGACTTGAACCCCCGGCCCCATGCTCCCAAAGCACGTGCGCTACCAAACTGCGCTACACCCCGAAGCATACTCTTTTTATTTGCGACGCTTTATAATATACTGTATTTGGGATGAAAAGTCAATGATTTTTCACAAATTCGTCCTCCATTTTTTCGCTTTTTTATGAAAAACCTTCCTCCACTATAGATAACAAAAAAAAGCCGTTAAAAACGGCTTTTTATCGCTGTTATTATTTGTCGTCTTCGCTGTCGTCCATCTTGGGAAAGAAGTCTGCAAGAGAAGATGTCGCGCCCTCTACCGGCGGGATTTCATAATGGAACTTTTCTTCCCTCTCTTTTCCATCGGCTTCCTTCTTGGCAGCCTTTTCAGGCTCGTCCATCAACGCCCTGATACTAAGGCTGATCCGCTTCTTGGCAGGATTCACTTCCATGATCTTAGCGGTTACCTTATCGCCGATCCTAAGCTCCTCTTCCACTTTCTCAAGCCTTCTGTTTGTGACTTGGGAAATATGGATCAGACCGTCGATCGTCGGCTCTAAGGACACGAACGCGCCAAACGGCATGATGCGTACGACAGTGCCCTCCACCGTATCGCCTACGATATACTTCTCGGGCGCCTTGTCCCACGGCTTGGGCTCTAACTGCTTGAGCCCCAAAGAAATCCTCTTCTTTTCCGGGTCGACATTCATGATCAGCACTTCGATATCGTCTCCAACGTTCAAGACGTCGGAAGGATGTTTTACCTTGACCCAGGAAATATCCGTAATATGAAGCAGGCCGTCTACGCCGCCAATATCGACAAATGCGCCGAAATCCGTGAGGCGTTTGATCTTGCCCGTTACTTTATCGCCCTTTTTGAACGTCTCGTACAGCTTCTTTTCTTCCTCTTCGGCAGCAGCCTTCAGGATGTTCTTGTGCGAAAGCACGAAACGTCTCTGGCGCTTGTCCGCCTCGATAATATTCACCTGGAGCTCCTGGCCGACAAATTCGCTTAAATCTTCCACATATTTCAGCGAAAGCTGCGAAGCCGGAATAAATGCGTCATAGCCCTCCAGCTTTGCAAGTACGCCGCCTTTGACTACCTTATCTACCTTAACCGTATAAACAGCCGTTTCGTCGAGGGATTCCACCAGTTCTTTCCATTTCAGTTTGGATTCAATGGATTTTCTGGAAAGGACTACGTTTCCTTCGCCATCGTTTAAGGCAACGACCTCCGCCTCGATCTCGTCCCCTACTGAGAACATATCCTGCGGATTGACATCACCACCGGCGGTAAGATTTTCTTTTTTGATGATACCGTCAGATTTATAACCAATATTGACACATATCTCGCTGTCGGAAATCTGAACAACCGTTCCGGTCACAATCTGCCCTCTCTTAATATATACAAACGATTTCTCGATTTCAGCCATGAAATCCTCGTTTGCCTGTGATTGTTCTTCCATGGATACGTCCTTCTCCTCCGCAGTTTCAGTATCCATTACTTTTTCGACATCGCTCATAAGTGTCTTTACCTCCCTAATTAACCAATCCGGTGTCGATGCACCGGCGACAATACTTATTATATCATGAATCGACACATTTTCAAGTGGAAGTTGCTCGATATTGTCGATATAATAGGTTTTTTCGCAATTATTTTTACATAGGTTATACAATTTTTCCGTATTGGAAGAATGTCGTCCCCCCACGACCAGAACGATATCCGATTGTCGCGCCAGCTCCACGGCTTCCTTTTGCCGTTTTTGCGTCGTATCGCAAATCGAATTGAACAGGTCAAGTATTGCGACCCGTTCCTTTAGTTGATTGACCGCCTCATCCCACAGCGCGTGTGTGATCGTTGTCTGTGCCACCACCAGCGCACGCTCCATCTTTGGCACTTTGGCAGCGTCCTGTGCATTGTTGACCACATACACCGTTCCCTGCGCCCAGCCTTTGATGCCGATCACTTCCGGATGGTCGCTTGCACCGATGATGATCACAGGCATATCGCCCGCCTCGATCACGCGTTTATGGATACGCGTAACAAACGGGCATGTAAGATCCAGCGTTTCAAATCCCCGCTCCTTGATCTTTTCATACACATCGCGCGAAACCCCATGGGAGCGTATAATGATCAATGTGCTTGCAAGCTGCGGCACACTGTCTATATCTTCCGTGACGAGAACGCCTTTCCCGCTCAAGGACTCCACCACGTCCTTATTATGGATCAGCTCCCCATATGTGTATATATGGTCGTATGTGCCGATGATGCCGTTGACTGTGTCCACCGCACGCGCAACTCCAAAACAAAAACCAGCGTGCTTTGCGACGATTATTTTTGACATGCTTTTACGCTCATTTCCTGCATCACGTTTTGCAGATATTCCGTTGCCTGCGCAATGGTTTTACTGTTTGTTTTACCGCCGACGACCTCCTTCAGATCGATCGCCGGATGTGCATACACCCTGACCGGATGGAACAGCTTATAATTCCCGCTGATATAGACGGGCACGACCGGCACATTCGCGCGCAGCGCCATCAACGCGGCTCCAGGTTCAAAAGGCAGCAGCTTTCCATCCTCGCTGCGCGTCCCCTCCGGGAAAATCCCCAATATCTTTCCGTCCTTTAACGCGGCCATTCCCGTCTTTACCGCTTTCATATCGCTTTTCCCACGCGCCACCGGGATCGCGTGCAAGCGGCGCAAAAAGAAATTCGCAACTTTATTCTGGAACAATTCCTCCTTGGCCATATAACAGATAGGCTGGCTCATGATGCTGTGGCCCAAAACGATGGGATCCCAGTTTGATTTGTGGTTGCATATCACCACACACCCATTCCTGATCTTCAGATTTTCTTTGTGGATACGCCTGACAAAAAAACAGGGAATCAAAACGATATAAGCAAGTACACGCGCTAAAAAATATACCATTTAGCTTTCCACTCCTGTTATATCCCCAATGATCCAATCGATCACCCGTTCTTTATCCATATCGGTCGTATCTACCAAAATTGCGTCCTCCGCCTGCTTGAGCGGTGCGAATTCCCTGTTGGAATCTGTTTTGTCCCGCGCGACGATCTCGCGTTCGATCACATCGATGTCCGCTTCCTGTCCGCTTTGGCGGATCTCTTCGCAGCGCCTGCGCGCACGCTCATGCGCCGAAGCGGTAATAAAATATTTCTTGTCCGCATCCGGCAGGACATACGTGCCGATATCCCTGCCGTCCATGACGATGTCATATTGGTTGGCGACTTCGCGCTGGATATCGACCAGCTTCAAACGCACCTCCGGAATCACCGCAATATCGCTCGCGCCTTTGGAAATACGCGAAGTACGGATGTAAGGCGTTACGTCAACACCGTTCACCAGTACCTTTTGCAACCCGTTTTCATAACAGATCGCCATATCGAGTTTGCTAAGCGCAGGAACCACCTTTGCCGCGTCAGCAGGCTCGATCCCTTCTTCGATCATAGCGTAAGCTGTCGCGCGGTACATGGCTCCCGTATCCAGATAATTCATATGCAGCTTTGCCGCGATTGCTTTCGCAACAGTGCTTTTCCCAGCGCCTGCAGGCCCATCGATTGCGATCTTCATTATTTCTGCCGCCTCAAGATCACTTCCGCAAGTTCCGCCAGGTCTTTGCCTTTATCGCCGAATATCTGCAGCGCATCGATTGCTTCCTGGGTCTTGCGTTCCGCGATTTGCATCGATTTTTCCACACCGTACAGCGTAACAAAGGTAAATTTCTCTTCTTGGGCATCCTTCCCTAACGTCTTGCCGATCTTCTCCGCATCGCCCGTTACATCGAGGATATCGTCAATGATCTGGAACGTCAGGCCGATATCTTCACCATAGGTATCGATCGCCTCCAGATATTTTTCATCCGGATGGCAAAGCATCATGCCGGAAGTAAGCGCAGCTTTCATAAGCGCCGCCGTCTTGCGCCTGTGCACATAGTAAACGTCCTTTGCATCCAGTTTTTTCCCTTCGTTTTCCAGGTCTCCCGCCTGTCCGGAGATCATCCCATAGATCCCGGCACTCAGGGCCACCTCCAGCATTGCCTTCAAATGTGCGTCAATGTTGTTTTCATAGCGCATGGCATTTTTCAACATGACTTCATATGCATAGTTTAAAAGGCCGTCACCCGCGAGGATCGCCATGCCTTCTCCATAGACCATGTGGTTTGTCGGTTTACCACGGCGCAATTCGTCATTGTCCATCGCCGGAAGATCGTCGTGGATCAACGAATAGGTATGGATCATCTCGATCGCGCAGGCGATGTCCAGCGTTTCTTTCATATTGCCGCCAAGGAGCGCGTTCGACATGATATTCAGTGTAGGGCGCAGGCGCTTGCCCCCTGCGGACACGCTGTAGTTCATCGCTTCCTTGATCGTAGCATTGGTATCTGCCGCATCCAATAATTCAGTAAGCCTCAAGTCGATTTCCTTTGTGTACTTCGTTACAACATCAGACATTTTCAATCCCTCTCGCTTTCCTCAATGATTTCCAGTTCACTCTCGTACTTTTTCAGCAGCTTAGACGCCTTGTCCGCCGCCGTCACCCCTTTTTTATAAAGCGCTACCGCCTCCGCCAGTTTGATGTCTTCCTGCGAAATCTTTTCCGAAATTTCTTTCAGTTCTTCAATATAGGCTTCCAAATCTTTTTCCGGCATTACTGTACCTCTTTATCCTTTACTGCAGCGAGTATGCTGCCGTCCCTTAAAAGTATCCTGACCTCATCCCCGGCCGATACGTCGTTTATGCTGCGGATTTCGTTTTCTCCATGCATAGCCACGGAATAGCCGCGGTCAAAAGCGCTCATCGGGCTCAAATTATCAATTGCCGCTTTATAATTATTATACTGCAAAAGCGAGCGATGATAAAGATGCTTTATTCCGGTTTTTATTTGCGCATCATAATTCAGCAGCTTATCGTTCATCCCGCTTACACGCGCCATCAACACTTCCCGATTTAGCCTGCGCTTAAAATCCTCAACCTGGTCCTCCTTTTCGCAGATCAATTCCAAAAAACGCCGCTGGATATCCTCTTTTAACAGCAGCAGGTTATTTTCGATCTCATCTCCCAGCGGGATTACCAGTTCTGCCGCCGCAGACGGCGTCGGCGCCCTCAAATCAGCCGCCATATCCGACAGCGAATAATCCGTTTCATGCCCGACTGCGCTCACGACCGGTATATGTGAACGGTACACGGCCATCACGACCCCTTCGTCGTTAAAAGCCGCCAGGTCTTCCGCGCTGCCGCCGCCGCGTCCGACAATGAGTACATCCGCGTCCGAATACTCATTGAAGTATTCGATCCCCCGCACGATTTCCGAAGGTGCGTCCAGTCCCTGCACCCTGACCGGGTACAGTACCAGCCTGATTGCCGGGTTTCTCCGCTGGGCAATATTTTTGATGTCCTGTATTGCCGCTCCTTGTGCAGAGGTCACGATCCCGATCTTCTTTGGATATTTGGGGATCGGCCTTTTCCGTGCCTCGTCAAATACGCCTTTTTCCTGCAGCTTTTCTTTTAACAGGAGGAATTGCATGTAAAGCTCCCCCATGCCCGCCATCTGCAGCTCGCGTACGATCAAGCGGTATTTTCCGTTTTTTCGGTAAATGGAAATATCGCCGCGCACCAAGACCGTCTGCCCTTCCGCTAAGATTTCCGCATAACGCTGGGCATCCTCGCAGTCAAAAAGCATACAATCGATGGCAGCCTGCTCGTCGCGCAGCACAAAATAAATCGTACTCATGCGCATACTAAAGTCCGTCACTTCCCCTTTGACCCAAATTTCTTCCAGGAAAGGATCGCCGGAGAGCCTATCGGCCACGTAGGTATTCAGTTCCCCTACGCTCAATACAAGTTCATCCATACATTTCGCCTGCGTCCACCGTATTTTCCATGAGCATCGTGATCGTCATCGGCCCAACGCCGCCCGGTACCGGCGTGATGTATCCCGCCACTTCGCTCACTTCGTCAAACTTCACATCGCCTTTGAGCTTTCCGTCCACGCGCGAAGTGCCCACATCGATGACCACTGCCCCCGGCTTGACGAACTCCTTTGTCACAAATTCAGGCCTGCCGATCGCCGCCACCAGAATATCTGCCTCAGAGCACACGCCGGGCAAGTCCTTCGTCTTTGAATGGCAGATCGTCACCGTGGCATTTTCGTTGAGCAGCAAGATCGCTACAGGTTTTCCAACGATGTTGCTCCGGCCGATCACCACAGCATTTTTCCCTGTGATATCGATCCCCGTTTTCTTGATCAGCTTGATGATGCCCTTGGGCGTACAGGCCACCAAACCCGGCAATCCCGTAAACAGACTGCCTGCATTTTGCACATGGAAGCCGTCCACGTCCTTCTTCGGATTGATGCGTTTTAACACCTCGTCCTCATCGATATGCTCCGGAAGCGGAAGCTGCACGAGCAAGCCGTGTATCTTTGGATTATCGTTATACTGCTCCACCATTGCAAGCAGCTCTTCCTGGGTCGTTTCCTCAGGCAGGCGGTTCACTTCAGAGTAAATCCCGACCTCCGCGCACGCCTTTTCCTTATTGTTCACATAAATGGTCGATCCGCCGTCGTCGCCCACCTGGATGACCGCCAACCCCGGCGTGATCCCACGTTCTTCCTTGAGCTCCCTCACTCGTTCCTTAAGCTGTTCCCTGATCTCTGCCGAAAGTTCCTTCCCGCTGATGATTTGTGCACTCATACTTCACTACCCCTTTCAAAATCTGACGCCAACACTGCGAGTCCTGCCGCATTGTCGGCGGAATATTCTATTTTAGCAAATTGCGCTTCCGGTATGCGTTCCGCAAGGTAGGCCCGTATCTTACGGTTGCTCATCACCCCGCCGAAAAACAAAACATCACAAAGCCCGCTTTGCTTTACAGCCTCTTTCACGGAGCGTTCCAGCGTCTTGGCGACCGCCGTCAGTACCGAAGCACACACCGTCTCCGCACTATGCGTTTTAAGGGCGCGGCCCATCTGTGCTTCAACGCCCGAAAAATTCATCTCCGTACCATTTGTACTGACCTTGAATCCCAGCTCCCCCGTACTTCCCTGCGCACACTCCTCGACATACCTTCCCGCCGGGAACGGCATTGCCAACATCTGCCCCAAACGGTCTATGACCTGTCCCGCCGCGATATCCTTTGTTGCGCCTGCTACCTCGATATCAAAGCCCGTTTTCTGCGCGGCTACTTTCAATATCTCCGTCGTTCCGCCGGATACATGCACCGCCAAAAACTGTTCCGGTTTCCGGTTCCCGATCAACGCCGCCGCAATGTGCCCGTGCTGGTGCGTCGCATAAAAAAGCCCTGCTCCCGTCACGCTGGACGCCAACGCCCCCGCCATAGCGCTCACTGTGAACACCGGCATGTAAGAACCTTCCTGCGGACGGGGCGCGGCACTGACACAGACCGCCGCAATATCCCCATAGCTTGCCAGGATATTTCGCTCAAACATCGTCCGCAAATTCCTGATATGAAGAAATACAGCCTGAGACTGCTGCAGGCCTTTTTTTCCCTGCGCAACCTCAAGCGGTATTTTCAAATTACATACTATGTTTTTGTCCTCGTCCGCCAAAGCAGCCGACGTCGTGTAGCAGCTTGTATCGATACCCAGAAAAACCTTCATCAGGCTTCCCCTTTTTTCAAATATCCGCCCAACAGCCCGTTGATGTATTTATAGGACTTATCTGCCGAATACTTCTTTGCAAGCTCCACCGCTTCATTGATGGTCACCTTATCCGGGATACCCATATACAATATCTCAAAAAGCGCCAGCCGCAGGATCGCCAGGTCGACCTTTGCGATCCTGTCGATCTTCCACGAATGTGAATTTTCTGAAATAATCGTATCGATTTCCTCCCGCTTTTCCGGGAACTGCTCTACAATGCTGTCAATATAGCGCATATTGTCTTCATCCAGCGTATCCGCTTCCAGCACATCCGGCGCTTCCTTGATCGTATCCTTGCTCAAAATATCCGTAATGCTGTACTCATATAAAAGCTTCATCGCTGCTTCGCGTGCGCTTCTTCTGCTCATTCCATACCCCTTACACTAGCACCATTTAATTCTTCTTGCTGAACAAATTAACAAACCATTCGCCGATCAAGGCCCGGATATCCGGCCTCGATCCCAAAAACGCGCCGACTCCTACGCAAATCGCGATCAAAAGCGTTGCCCAGAATCCGATCGTGAGGAACAGGATCGCAACCAAAAGGCCGATCACAATACCCCAGAACAGTCCTTTGTTTTCGCCCAGCCATTCTAAAAACTTCTCTTTCATCCCTATGCCTCCCGATCGTCAGGACGCTTTGATCGAATTTTCCTTCAGGCCGGTAACCATGATTTTCGTCTGCTTTACCGTGATGCCTGTATGCTTCTGGATATAGTCCGCAAGTCCTGCCTGCAGATCCTTTGTGACTTCCGGAATATCGACATCCGGCAATACGGAAACATCGATATTGATGTCGATCGCGTCATCGTAGGAAATCACATTGGTTTTCAGTCCCTTGATCTCCTTTTTCTCGTGTACAAAACGTTCCACCAGCTCTTCGATCGCTTTCACCGTGATCAGGATACTGCCACTGTCAAACACAGCTACCTTAGCCGTCTTGGGCGTCACTTTTCCCGTCCCGAAGAACATTAGCATAAAGCTGACGATAATGACGACGATACCGATGACCGCGTACAGTACCTTATACCAGATCATTCCGTTCTGCATGGTGTAGATAAAATCCGATAGCGAATCCGGCCGGAATATCCCCGCAAGGATTCCCAGGAGAAATACGCATAATGCAATGACTGCAAACAAATAAACCGTAAAAACAATGCGGGTCCCTGTCTTCATTTTCATGGAAGCTTCCTCCTCGTAAGCGCGCACCCCCACCCAGTCAGTAAGTTCACGCGATGATTGAAGATACCCGGCCTCCTGTTTGAAAGGCCGGGTACTGTAAAAACTTTATTCTTCTGTCATTTTACTCTGGGCGCCTTGACCGGCTTCGCTTCTTTTTCTTTGTCCTTGTCTTTCGGCTCCGCCGTACGTGTTGATTGTTCTTTGAACTTGATTCCCTGCACGTTGACGTTTACTTCGACGACTTTAAGGCCCGTCATCGTTTCCACGGCCTTCATCACGCTCATCTGGATATTTTGAGCAATTTCAGGAACCGGCATACCGTATTCCACGACAATGGCGATATCCACCGCAACTTCTTCCGTACCTACTTCGACCTTGATCCCCTTGGAAAGATTTTTTCTGCCGACCAGTTCCGTGATACCATCCACAAAACCGCCGCTCATTCCCGCAACACCGGGAATATCAACTGCCGCAAGGCCTGCGATGGTCGCGATCACTTCGTTTGCAAACGTAATCGTACCATTACTTTCTTTCTTGATTGCCGTCGTATCCTGTGTGGATAAATTTGTATCTGCCATTTTTAAATCGCCTCCGATTCTTTTTTAATAAAACATTTATACCCAGTATTTTCAAGGAAAAACACTAATTTACGAATGCCTTACACTCTTTCCATATAATCCCCGGTGCGCGTATCGATCCTGATTTTGTCCCCCGCATTGATAAACAGCGGGACCATGATCTTGGCACCGGTTTCCATGATTGCCGGTTTATTGCCTGCGGTTGCCGTATCCCCCTTGAATCCGGGTTCTGTTTCCGTTACTTCGAGCTCTACAAAGTTCGGCGGTTCCACGGAAAAAGCCTCTCCCTTGAAAAACTTGATCGTCACATTCATATTTTCTGTAATATACGGAAGCGCACCTTCCACCTTGTCAAAGTTGAGCGGCAGCTGTTCGTATGTTTCCGTATCCATGAAATGATAAAGCTCACCGTCATTGTATAAATACTGCATCTCTTTCCTGTCCACACGCGCCGGCGGAAATTTTTCCGTGGGGTTGAACGTTTTTTCCAGCACGCTTCCCGTCACGACGTTTTTGATCTTCGTGCGGACGAATGCCGCTCCCTTTCCGGGCTTTACATGCTGAAAATCAACAACCACCCAAACTTGTTCATCGATCTCGATCGTCATGCCTTTTCTGAATTCTCCGGCTGAAACCATGAATACCGTACCTCCTGTTTCTTATAACAAAATTAATTCTTTACTGAATTCATACACGCTGCCGCGTCCTGCGACCAACGTATCTTCTATGCGCACTCCACCCAGGCCCGGCACGTAGATTCCCGGTTCCACGGTGAACACCATATTCTTTTGCAGGATATAACTGGAACGCGGATTCAATACCGGCAGCTCGTGGATCTGCCGCCCTACGCCATGCCCCGTACCGTGGTCATAGTAGGCGCCATAACCATTTTCCGCGATATAACTGCGCGCCGCCTCATCCACACGGTAAGTATCTGCCCCGATCTGCGCTTCCTGCTGGGCGCGCCTTTGCGCTTCATTAACTATATCATATATTTTTTTTGACTCTCCGTCAATATTTCCAATGCCAAAAGTCCGCGTAATATCCGAGCAATATCCATCGTACCGGCATCCAAAATCGAGCGTTAAGAAATCCCCGCTTCGTATCCGGTACCCTGACGGCGTCGCATGCGGGACAGCAGAATTCAGCCCTCCTGCCGCGATCGTGGGAAAAGCAAGGTCCATCCCCTGTTTTTTCATGCGGTACTCCAGCTCCGCCCGGATATCCAGCTCGCAGACTCCCGGTTTGATATATGGCAGCAGCTCGTTAAGCGCGACCTCATTTGCCCTGGCCGCAGTACCAATTTTCTCCAGTTCTTCTTCCGTTTTGACCATACGCATCAGGAGCATATCGTCTGAAATATCAGTATACTCTTTGGTGGGAAACGCTTTCTTGAATTCACCAAACTCCCTGACCGTCACATTCCCCTGCTCGATCCCCAGCCTCGCGATCCCGCTTAGGCGCTTCGCGATAGACGGCAGCCTCTCCTGTCCTCCGGTGCAGATCACTTCGGCACGGCTGCCGATCTCTTCGCGCGCCATTTCCACAAAACGTGAATCCGTAAAAAAGAAAGCGCCTCCCGGCGTCACCAACACCTGCGAGCTGTCCCCGGAAAACCCTGTGGCATAAGCCACGTTTTCCACAGAGGTAAGCAGGTACGCTTCCGCGCTGTCCAGTTGCCTGATTTTTTGTATCATCGTCATTTTTTTGCCGCCTCGTACATTTCTTTCATCGCAAGGGCATCCCTGGCCTGTGTCCCTTTGGACTCACAAATGATAACCGGCTCCATATTTCTTTCCGCCAATATTTCCGCCAGCGGTTCAAAGAACGGCCCCCACTGCTTATCTTCAAAGGTCAGGTGCATCTTCTCGCCCTTGTCCGTATATTGGATATGGGAAAAGTGCACATGCATATGATTCGTTTTTTCTTCGCCCGCACTGTTTTTCAGTTTCTCGATGATCGCCCGGTAATCGTTTCCCGTCCTGATCCCGCCCAGGGTACGCGCGTTCAGGTGTCCAAAATCGATTGCCGGATAAATACAGTCGTCGACCTGCGACAGCTCGCCCACTTCATCCAGATCAGCGATCTGGTTCAATTTCCCCATCGTTTCCGCACAATAAATATAGTTTTGGAAGCCCTCGTCTTTTAAAGCCCCGATGATACGCTTCAAATTCTTTTTTACGTTTTCAAAAGCGACCGACCTATCGCATTTCGCACACGATCCCGGATGAAAGACGATCCTCTGCGCCCCCAGGTAGCCTGCCGCGACCGTCGATTCGCGGAAATAGGTCAGGTTCTTTTCAAATTTTTCCTCTGTATCGTTGGCCAGATTGATATAATACGGCGCGTGCACGCTCATGGCAACGCCGAATTCCCCTGCCTTTTCCCGGATCGCCGCGCCGGTCTCTTCCTTAAGCTTCACACCCCGGCCAAACGAATACTCAAATGCGTTGAGGCCCATATCATGGATCCACTTTGGCGCATCGACCGTATGCTTGTATCCTTCCTCATAAAACGCGTCTGAATTCCCCGCCGGGCCAAATCGTATCATGCTCCTGTTTCTCCTCTGTCAGTCGTGCCTACGCAACAGATCGCCCGGTTTCAATGGATAGGGGCAGTTGATCCGCAAGGCCTGCTGCGGGTGCGGCGCGCTTTCCTGCATTTCTCCCGTAAGCGTTTCGATACGCTCCACCTTAAAAGTCGCCCCCTGTATCTCCGGCGACAATACCTCCAGCATTTCTCCCGTGCTGAATTTGTTCCTCTGCTCTACGTGAACCATACCGCCTGCCATATCACCTGTTATTTTGGCAACAAAGGTATATTTGCGCAAATCGACATCCCGCTGCGTATCCTGTCCTGCCTGCCGCGGATTACCAAAAAAGAAGCCGGTCGTAAACCCACGCGTCGCGGATTTGACCAGTTCCTCTTCCAGCCTGTCGTCAAAGGCATAGTTTGCTCCCTGCTCATAATAGGCGTCTATCGCGCGCCGGTAAGCACTGACGACGGAAGCGACGTAATAAGCGGATTTCATCCGTCCCTCGATCTTAAAAGAAGTCACGCCCGCTTCGACCAGCTGCGGAATATAGCGGATCATCATCAGGTCGCGCGAATTCATGATATACGTTCCCCGCTCGTCCTCCATGATGTTGAAATACTGTCCTTCATACCCTTTTTCATACAGGTAATATTCCCAGCGGCACGGCTGCGCGCAGGCTCCCTTATTGCCGCTGCGCCCCGTCAGCGCAGAGCTCAAAAGGCATCGCCCCGAATGCGCAACACACATCGCCCCATGCACGAAGGCTTCGATCTCAAGCGACTGCGGCGTATTCTCACGAATAGCCCTAATATCTTCAAGCGGCACCTCGCGCGACAAAACGATACGCTTTATACCCTGCTCGTGCCAAAAAGAAGCAGACAAATAATTGGTCGTATTTGCCTGCGTACTCAGATGGACTGTGATCGGTATTTCATCTTGCCTGACAACCTGCAACACAGCCGGATCAGAAACAATGATCCCATCCGCGCCGATTTCGGCAAGCAGGGAAATGTACCCCGGCAGCGCGGCCAGCTCGTGGTTGAAAAGCACTGCGTTCACTGTGATATATATCTTTTTACCAAGCGCATGCGCATACGCCACGCTCATGCGCAGCTCTTCCTCCGTAAAGTTGTCCGCGAAAGCACGCAAGCCAAAATCCTTGCCTGCCATATATACAGCGTCCGCGCCGAAATAAAACGCGGTCTCCATACACTCCCTGTTTCCCGCAGGTGCCAACAGCTCTATCCTGCTCATTCGGTTCCCGCCTTCGCAGCGTTTTCCGCATCCGCTTCCGCATACAGGTGTCCGTATTCCGCCACATTGGCATCATGCTCTTCAAGCGTCTTGGCAAACACCATTTCACCTGTTTTGGGGTCTTTCAAGGTGAAGTAGAAGTATTCTTCATAATCTTCATCTGGATAAAGCGCCGCCTCGATCGCCGCCTTACTCGGGTTACAGATAGGCCCAATGGGCAGCCCCATGATCTTACGCGTGTTATAAGGCGAATCAGTATCAAGCTCTGCGTCCGTAAGCGCCAGCTTCTTTACGCCCAAAGCATATGCCAGCGTCGCGTCCGAATCCAGGCGCATTTCATGATCAAGGCGGTTATGGAACACCATCGATACCTTCTTGAAGTCGGGCGTTTTGGCTTCCTTTTCGATGATGGAGGCAAGTGTCACAACCTCGTGAATGGACATTCCGATCTCTTCGGCGCGCTCACGGTAGGTCTGCTCCTTGCCCTCCGCTTTCATATCGAGTATCTCGTTAAAACGGTCGAGCTGCTTTTTGATCGCGTCGGAAGCAGAGGCATTGGTATAGAAATCATAGGTGTCCGGGAACAAATACCCTTCCAGGACATATAGCATGCCGTTGCCGTTTTCTTCGTTTTTCGCGACTGCCTCCGCGATAAACGGATAATCCGTAAATCCTTCCCCTGTTTTGGCAGCTTCAAGGTATTCCGTCGTGTTTTTAAGTATACCGCTCGCGACCAGGACGTTCGCATAATCCGTTACGCCCAACCCCTCGATAAACTGGATGCGCAATGTTCCCGCGGAGGATTTTCCCTGCTGCAAAGCATAGATGAGATCGTCAAAATCCATATTTTTGGAAAGCTCATACGTACCTGCCTTCAGCTTGGAGGACATGTCTGAAAAATCCACATAAAACTTAAATACTTGCTTGTTCTGGATCAGGTCATTGTCGTATAATATCTCTGAAATCTTGCTCAAAGAAGAACCCTTGGGGATCGTTACCGATATCGGCGTCGTATCGTTTACATCGACCGGGTCGAAGTAATGGCCTTTCACATAATCCACGACGCCGTAAACGATTCCCCCGACGATCGCCAGGCTGACCACCACCGCAACGACCGGGCGCAGCTTATTCCACACCGAAGAAGGCCCTTTTTTCTTCTTTTTGGGCGGCTTTTCGCTGTCCACTAAAATCTTATGCGTCTCCAGTTCCTTATTCTCTTTCAGGTAAATGTCGTTCAGTTTTTTTGCCAAACTTCGCTTCTCCTGTCGTTAGTCCTCGTCAAACATATTCGCGCCCACGTCGCACGCTTCGCCGATAATCTTGTAAATATCAGATACCAAAGAATTGAAACGGTATTCCGCTGTGAAAAACTCCGTAATCTTCGGGTTGAACTGCAGCACCTCTCCCATCTTCTGTATCTTCTCCATCAGCTCCGGCTTCGGCTCCTGCCCCGTCATATAGGCCGCCTGTGCTTCAAACTGCAGCTTCTTATAGTCTTTGATCATGCGCTTATTCTGTTCATCTTCATAGACTTCATCCTTAATTTTCAGGTATTCCTTGTATTCTTCGCTCTGCTTGATGATAGCCGCCAGCTCATTTGCCTTATCGTAAACGTTTACCATTTCCACTTCTCCTTTATACTTCAATGATGATGGGCAGGATCATCGGATTACGCTGCGTCATGTCGTAAAGGTAATTTGACAGATCCTTTTTGATGAAATTTTTGAGCGTCGACCAGTCGCTTGTCCCGTTGTCCTTACACATATCCACAATATCTATCACGATATTTTTCGATTGCTCCAGAAGGTCTTCCGATTCTTTCATGTACACGAATCCGCGCGACACGATATCCGGCGCAGAAATCAGTTCTCCCGTTTCATTCGAGATCGTCACTACCACAATGAACAGGCCATCCGACGAAAGCTGCTTCCTGTCGCGCAGTACCACGTTTCCGACATCGCCTACTCCCAGTCCGTCGATCAGCACGCTGCCCGACTGTACCGTGTCCTTCTGCGTTCCCATGCGGCGGTTCAGTTCGATCACCGAACCGATTTCCGGAATAAAGATATTTTTCTTTTTGATACCCATCTTTTCCGCCAGTGCCGCATGCTTATATAAGTGCCTGTATTCCCCGTGTACCGGGATAAAATATTTCGGCTTCACGAGCGAGAGCATCAGCTTCAGCTCTTCCTGGCAGGCATGTCCCGAAACATGCACCATGTCCACCGCATCGTTGATCACACTTGCCCCCTTGCGGTAGAGCATGTTGATAACGTCTGAAACATACCGTTCGTTCCCGGGGATCGGGGATGCCGATATGATGACAAGGTCGCCTTCCTTGATGTTGATCTTCGCATGCTGGCCCATCGCCATACGCACAAGCCCGGACATCGTTTCCCCCTGGCTTCCTGTCGTCAGGATGACGATCTGGTTGTCGCGTAAGTTTTTCAGTTCGTCAAAGGTAACGAACATGTCGTCTTCCACGTTTAAATAGCCAAGCTCGCGCGTCACATTGACGATCTTCAGCATGCTCCGTCCGGAAAGGCAAATCTTCTTATTGAAGATTTTCGCAACATCGATGACTTGCTGTATCCGGTGAACGTTGGATGCAAACGAAGCCACGATCACCCTGCCCTTTGCCTGCCGGAAGTAGTTGACAAAGGTCTCGCCTACCTGGCTTTCCGACATGGTAAAACCGCTTCTTTCAGCATTGGTGCTGTCCGACATCAACGCCAGCACGCCCTTTTTCCCCAGCTCAGCGAAGCGGCTCAATTCCATCACTTCCCCGCACGCCGGCGTCAGGTCGATTTTGAAATCGCCCGTATGCACGAGCGTACCAAGCGGCGTCGTGATCGCCAGGCCCATCGCGTCGTCAATGGAATGGCTGACCTTGACAAATTCTACCGTGAAAACGCCCGCCTTGATCTTATCGCCGTTCCTTACCACATGGATCTCCGGCTCAACGCCCGGATGCTCGGTCAGCTTTGCTTCGATCAATGCCATGGTCAGGGTAGACCCGTACATCGGCACATTGATCTTTTGCAGGATGTAAGGCACGCCCCCGATATGGTCTTCGTGGCCGTGCGTAAAAAAGATACCCCTGATTTTATCGATGTTCTTCTGCAGGTATGTCGTATCCGCGATCACATAATCGACGCCCAACATTTCTTCCCGCGGGAACATCATGCCCGCGTCGATAACGATGATGTCGTTTCCGTACTCTATCACCGTCATGTTTTTTCCGATCTCGCCGATCCCGCCGAGCGGTATGATTTTCAAGGAAGGAGCCGTCTTCTGCTCGTTCTTTTTCTTTTGCTGCTCCGGTTTCCTAGTCCTATTATTCTTTTGTTCCAAATATTTTTCTCTCTTTCTGTTGTTCTCGCTCATTATAGCATAAACACTTCCCAATTCACATTTTTTAGTTTGCCAGAATCCAGCGGCCGTTTACAGGATAAACTTCTGCAGGTTCTGGTATTGTTCTTCGTTTTTCAGGTGCTCCACCACATAGTTTTCGTCAATGACGACCTCAACGGCCGGTTCGATCCCGTTTGCGTTGAAAGAAATATCGTTCAGGAGATTCTCCATGATGGTATGCAGCCTGCGGGCGCCGATATTCTCCGTGCTTTCGTTGACGATCTGCGCAAATTCCGCGATTTTTTTCAGGGCGTCCGGTGTAAACACAAGGTTCACGCCATCTGCCGACAAAAGCGCTTCATATTGTTTGGTGATCGCGTTTTTCGGCTGTGTCAAAATTTCTTCAAATTCTTTTTTCGTCAGGTTTTCCAGCTCCACCTTGATCGGGAAACGTCCCTGCAGCTCCGGGATCAGGTCGGATATCTTCGCCACATGGAATGCGCCCGCCGCAATGAACAGCATATAATCCGTCTTGACCGGGCCGTATTTGGTAACGACCGTGCTGCCTTCTACGATGGGCAGGATGTCCCGCTGTACGCCCTCGCGCGATATATCGGGGCCGCTTCCCATTCCTTTTCCGGCAACTTTGTCGATCTCATCCAAAAAGATGATGCCGTCCTGCTCCGCACGCTCGATCGCCGTCTGCGTTACCTCGTCCATATCGATCAGTTTTTCCGCTTCTTCCTGTTCCAGTATCTTGCGCGCTTCCGGCACGCTCACCTTGCGCTTTTTCGTTTTTGACGGCAGGATACCCGAAAGCAGGTCTCCCATGCTTTCACCGCCCATCCCGGGGATTTCCATGCCCATGTTCTGCGTGACTTCGACTTCTATCTCGATCATCAGGGTATCAAGCTTACCCGCGCGCAGGTTTGCACGCACTTCGTCCCTTCTCGACATCCTTTTTTGTTTTTCTTCATCCGATTCCGCCGGAGGCGCCTCGATCTGCGGCGCGCCAAACAGCATCCCCAGCGGATTGCTGTTCTGCCGTGCCTGCTTATTGGGCACCAGGATATCCACCAAACGGTCTTCCGCATTTTGCGCGGCGCGATCCTTGACCGTCTCAAAACGGTTCTGCTTGACCATGCGGATGGAAGCTTCCACAAGGTCGCGGATCATAGATTCCACATCACGTCCCACATAACCGACCTCTGTGAATTTCGTCGCTTCCACTTTCACGAACGGAGCATCCATCAATTTGGAAAGCCTGCGGGCGATCTCCGTTTTGCCCACGCCCGTAGGCCCCATCATGATGATGTTCTTGGGCGTGATCTCCTCACGCATTTCCTCGTCCAATTTACTTCTCCTGTAACGGTTGCGGAGGGCGATCGCTACAGCACGCTTGGCCTTGTCCTGTCCTACGATATACTTATCGAGCTCCGCTACGATTTCTTTTGGCGTTAAATATGACATATGATCACCTACACTTCTTCCACTTTGATATTGTCATTGGTATATACGCATATCTCGCTGGCGATTTTTAAGCCCTTATATGCGATCTCCTTTGCAGAAAGCTCCGTATTCTGCATCAGCGCACGCGCCGCCGCCAGCGCGTAATTCCCGCCGGAGCCGATCGCGCAGACGCCGTCGTCCGGTTCGATCACTTCGCCCGTACCGGAAATGATCAGCAGGTTTTCCTTGTCTGCCGCGATGAGCATCGCCTCTAACTGCCGCATCGCCTTGTCGCTGCGCCATTCCTGCGCAAGCTCTACGGCCGCGCGCTGCAGGCTCCCGCCGTATTCTTCCAGTTTTGCTTCAAATTTCTCGGACAGGGCGAAGGCGTCCGCCACACTGCCCGCAAAACCGATCACGACCTTCTCGCCAAAAATCCGGCGCACCTTGGTCGCGCTCTTTTTCATGATAACGCTCTCGCCCATCGTGACTTGCCCGTCACCGGCGATCGCGCAGCTGTCCCCTTTTTTTACTGCCAATATTGTCGTTGCTTTTAACATCATTGTCCTCCGCTTAAATGATTGAAAATTCCTCGATCGTTTGCCTTACCCGATCCAGCGCCCGCTGTGCGATGCGCGTATTCTTCTCTTCCTTTTTCCGAACCTTTTCCGAAAGCGGCCGTATGATCCCGAAGTTGATGTTCATCGGCTGGAAATCAGGGGTCACCGCCCCCGAAACATGGTTGCACAAGGCGCCGCTCGCCGTATCGTCAGAAAATTCAGGCAGCGGCTTTCCCAGCATCTCATAAGCTGTAAAGATCCCTGCCATCAGGCCGCTTGACGCGCTTTCCACATATCCTTCCACGCCCGTGATCTGTCCCGCAAAACGGATGTTCGGCTGCTTTTTAAACCGATAATATCTGTCCAGCATTTTAGGCGCATTTAAAAACGTGTTGCGGTGCATCACGCCATAACGTAAAAACTCCGCATGCTTTAGCGCCGGGATCAGCCCAAACACACGCGCTTGTTCCGAAAACTTAAGGTGCGTCTGGAACCCCACCAGGTTATACATGCTTCCGCTCTCGTCCTCGCGCCGCAATTGTACCACGGCAAAAGGTTCCCGCCCTGTCCTGGGATCCGGGAGCCCTTTGGGCTTCAACGGCCCAAACAGCATCGTATCGTGTCCGCGGCCGGCCATCGTTTCGATAGGCATACAGCCCTCGAACACACCGTCCTTTTCAAATCCGTGCATCTGTGCGCACTGCGCCGCCACCAGTTCACGGTAAAAAACCTCATATTCTTCGCGCGTCATCGGGCAATTGACATAGTCGTCCCCGCCATGCTCATAGCGTGAAGCGAAGAACGCATGTTCCATATCGATGCTGGCCGCCGAAACGATAGGCGCCGCCGCATCGAAAAAGTGCAGGTACTCTTCCCCGCTCATCGACCGTATTTCTTCTTCCAGGCCCGCCGAAGTCAGCGGCCCGCTCGCGACCACGACGATTTCATCCCCAAAACGTTTTAGATCCGTAACTTCTTCTGAAAGCACTTCAATATGGGGATGGCCGGAAATCTCTCGCGTCACCGCCTTGGAAAAAGCCTCCCTGTTTACCGCAAGGGCACCTCCCGCCGCAACGCTGTTTTTGTCTGCCGCGCGCATAATCAGGCTGCCTAAGAGCCGCATTTCCTGCTTTAGCAATCCCGCCGCATTGTGGATCCTGTCCGAACGCAGGGAATTGCTGCATACAAGCTCCGCAAACCCATCGCTGCTGTGCGCCGGCGTTTTTTTATGCGGTTTCATTTCGTAAAGCCGCACGCCGATCCCGCGCTTTGCCAATTGGTACGCACACTCGCAGCCCGCCAGCCCCGCACCGATTACATTAACTGTCTTGTTTTGCATCGGTCTTCTTTTTCTGGTTCGTTTCACATTCTGGATTTGAACACTTTTTGTACGCTTTCCCGTACTTGTATTTTGCCTCTACCATGTAAGAACCGCACTTTTCACACTTCTCGTCGAGCGGTTTATCCCAGGAAACAAAATCACAGTTCGGATAATTTTCACAGCCGTAAAAGCTCTTGCCGGACTTTCCGGCGCGTTTGATAACAACATTCCCTCCGCATTTTGGGCAGGGAACGTCCAGCTTTTTGACGATCGGCTTCGTGTTTTTGCAGTCCGGGTAATTGGGACACGCGAGGAATTCACCAAACCGTCCCGTTTTATATACCATGTTCGCGCCGCATTTTTCGCAGATCACGTCCGAAACCTTCTCCGGCAGCTTTACACGTTCGATATTTTTCTCGCCCAGCTCCAAATCCTTTTCAAACGGGCCATAGAAGTTGCGGATCACGTCTTTCCAGTCCGCGCCGTCCTGCTCCACATTGTCGAGCTTTTCTTCCATATCCGCCGTAAACGTGATATCCACGATATCCGCAAAGTTCTTTGCCATCAGGTCTGTCACGATCTCGCCCAGCTCCGTCGGTACAAAGGACTTCGCTTCCTTGCGTACATATCCCCTGTCCTGTATCGTCGAAATGATAGGAGCGTATGTGCTCGGGCGCCCGATCCCGCGTTCTTCCAAAAACTTGATCAGCGCCGCTTCCGTATAACGCGCGGGCGGCTGCGTAAAATTCTGCTTCGGGTTGATGGAGATGAGCTCCAATACGTCCTTGACTTCCGCTTTGGGCAGCATCCTCTGCTCGTCGTCATCTGTTTTGGAATCATATACGGCAAGATGCCCCTTAAAGAGGATGCGCGAGCCGCTTGCCTTGAACGTCTGTCCGTTCGCATCGATGTCATAGCTCAATGTCTCGAACAGGGCGGGCGTCATCTGGCTCGCCAGAAAGCGCGTATAAATCAGCTTATAAAGCTTATACTGGTCGTTCGTCAAAAATTTCTTGATCTCGTCCGGCGTATTTGTAACATACGTCGGCCGGATCGCCTCATGCGCGTCCTGCGCATTTTTGCGTCCACGGTACGTATTCGGCTTTCCAGGCACAAAATCCGGCCCGTATTTTTTCTCTACATATTCGCGTGCGGCAACCTGCGCTTCGCCCGATACGCGCGTGGAATCCGTCCTCATATACGTGATGAGGCCCGTCGTGTTCCCATCGGCAAGCGGCACGCCTTCATACAGCATCTGCGCAAGCATCATCGTCTTCTTTGCGGTAAAACCAAGCTTTCCCGCAGCAGCCTGCTGCAAAAAGCTTGTCGTAAACGGCGGCAGAGCATTTTTCTTTCTCGTCCCGCTGTTCACCTTCTGAACGACAAAATCCGCGCCCTTCACAGCGTCCAAAACTGCCTGCGCGTCCGCTTCTTTTTCCAGCTTTGTTTTTTTGCCGTTCGGCCCGTAATACTTCGCCTCAAATTCCTGGTCATCTTTTTTCAGGTTGGCTGAAATAGTCCAGAATTCCTCCGGTTTAAAACCACGTATCTCGTTTTCACGGTCAACGATCACCTTTACCGCCACGCTCTGTACGCGCCCGGCGGAAAGTCCTTTTTTGACCTTTTTCCACAGAAGCGGGCTTAACTTATATCCCACCAGCCTGTCGAGCACGCGGCGCGCCTGCTGCGCGTCCACGCGGTCCATATCGATCTTGCGCGGCTTTTTGATCGCGCTGGTGACCGCGTCCTTCGTGATCTCATTGAACTCGATCCTGCACTCGTCCCCGACGTCGATCCCCAGCATATTCGCAATGTGCCAGGAGATCGCTTCCCCTTCGCGATCCGGGTCAGTCGCCAGATATACCATTTTCGACTTCTTTGCTTCATCCTTCAGCCCCTTGATCAGCTGTGCTTTTCCGCGGATCGTCGTATATTGCGGTTCAAAATTATTTTCCACGTCTACACCGAACGTGCTTTTCGGCAGGTCGCGCAAATGTCCGTTCGATGCCCTGACAATGTAATTCTTCCCTAAAAACTTCTCGATTGTCTTCGCTTTTGCCGGCGATTCCACGATCACCAGGTTTTTATTTGATGCCGCACTCTTCGTTGTCCTTTTGGCGGCCGTCTTTTTCTTAGCCACAGTTTTTTTTGTTGCTGCCTTCTTTTTCGCGGCAGCCGTTTCGTTTGCCATTCTCTTCCTCCAAAATCCTTCTATCTATTATAACCCACATCCCATGTGTAAGCTGTAAATTAACTGTTAATTCTGAACTTATCGCCCGGAATTCCGTCCACCAGTCCGTTAAGCTCCATCACTGTCAGGACGGTATTGGCCTCCCGCAGCTTTATATCGAGCTCCTGCGCGATCTGCTCCGCGCTCAAAACTTCCTTTAAAAGTAAATTGTATATCTGCGCCTGTAATAAATCAAGCTTATTTGTCTCTTTTTGTTCTTTTCCGGCCCCCAACCCAAAGGACATCTCCCATCCCTGGTCGTTCATTACGTCCGTTGCGCTATGCACGGCCATGGCCCCGGAGTCCATCAGGTAAAGCGGTAGCTTGGCCATCGGCGATTTCAAATCACAGGCCACCGTATATACCTCGCGCCCCTGCAAAAGCGCGTCGTCCACCGTAATGCGCGCGCCGCTCCTTTCCCCGCCTTCCCCCGCGATCAGTACGCGCGACAGCCCCGATACGATCCGGTTCCTCTGCGGAAAAAACTGCGCCTTTGGTTCTGTCCCCGGCAGAAACTCAGAGAGGATCGCCCCGTTTTCGACGATCATATCATAAAGCTTGCGGTTTTCCTTCGGGTATACGACGTCCGCCCCGCACCCAAGGACGGCCACCGTTTTGCCTTTGGCATCGAGCGCGCCCAAATGTGCGGCTGTATCGATGCCGAGCGCCATACCGGATACGATCACTACGCCCTGCGCAGCCAGCCCGCCGGAAAGCTCCCTTGCCATATCAAAACCATTACGCGTCGGACGGCGGGAGCCTACGATGCCGCAAGACATCTCGTCAAATTCCGGCATCCTGCCCTTATAATAAAGGACAGGCGGCGGATTTTCGATCTCTGCCAGCGTATGCGGATAATTCTGGTTCAGCCGCGTCAAAATGCGGATGCCTTTTTTCTCACACAGCGACAATATCCGCTCGATATAAGCGTCATTCGCATTCTGGGCAAGAATATCCGCAAACTTTGCGTTGATCCCCGGAACAAGCCGCCGAATGTCGCCGCAATTGTCCCATGCGTTCTCCAGGTCTGTAAAAGCGTTCAGTATACTGTAAAAACGCACTGGGCCGATCCCCTCGGAGGAAGCCAGCCACACCCAGTATTTTTCCTCGCGCGTGATCTCAGTCATACGAAAATCCCCAATATTTTTTATCCAGCGACCGGTATTGCACCGCCTCTGCAATGTGCACCGTGCCCACCGTTTCGCTTTCATCAAGGTCGGCAATGGTTCGCGCCGCCAGCAGGATCCTCGTATAAGAACGCGCACTCAGCTTCATCTTCTCAAATGCCACGCGCAGCAGCTCCTGCGCCTGCTTTTCGATCGCGCAGTATTCCTTGGCCTCCGCAGTGTTCAATTGGGCATTACAATGCTTTCCAATGCTGCGATACCGCTTTTCCTGCATCTTGCGCGCCGCATTGACCCGTCCGCGCACTTCCCTGCTGCTCTCCTGTTTTTCGTTACTGCGCAATTCGTCGTATTTCACCCTGCTCATTTCCACATGCAGGTCGATCCTGTCAAGGAGAGGCCCGGATATCTTGGACAGATAGCGGCTGATCTGCGTGGGCGTACACCGGCATTCCACATCTTCCGAGCCAAAATTGCCGCACGGGCAAGGGTTCATGGATGCAACAAACATCACGTCCGCGGGATACGTCACCTTACTGTTCGCGCGGGAAACCGTAATTTTTCCATCCTCCAGCGGCTGGCGCAGCGCTTCTAAAATATCGCGCCGGAACTCCGGCAGTTCATCAAAATAGAGTACGCCGCAATGCGCAAGGCTGATCTCACCTGGGCGGTTCTTGATGCCGCCGCCTGTGACCGCCACTGCCGAGCTCATGTGGTGCGGGCTGCGGAACGGGCGCGTCCTGATGATGCCATTGTCATCTTCCAGTTCACCCGCAATGGAATGCATTTTGGTCACTTCCAGCGCTTCCTCAAACGTCAGGTCGGGCAATATCCCCGGCAACGCTTTTGCCAGCATGCTTTTTCCCGATCCCGGCGAGCCGATCAGCAGGATATTATGCATGCCAGCCGCCGCGATCTCCATCGCGCGCTTTGCCTTTTCCTGGCCCTTGATATCCTTGAAATCAACATCCGCATCCTTGCTGTCCTGCGGCGCTTTCCAGGCAGACGGCGGAAAAAATTCCGGCTGCCGCGTTTTATTGAGGATTTCCGTCAGTTCCAATAAATTTTTGACCGGTAATATCTTTACATCCTGGATATAGCTTGCTTCCTGCGCATTTCCCTCCGGTACGACCATAAAATTGAACCCGCGGCGGCGCGCCTCGATCACCATTGGCAAGATGCCGTTCACAGGCCGTATGTCGCCGTTTAAGGAGAGTTCGCCAAATACGACCATATACTTGAGCAGCTCAGGCAAAACCTGCTCGCTGGCCGCAAGAAGCCCTACAGCGATCGCAAGGTCATAGAGCGGGCCTTCCTTTTTCAGATCCGCCGGGGCAAGGTTTACCGTGATACGCTTTGACGGGTATTCAAAACCCGAATTTTTGATCGCGCTGCGTACCCGTTCCTTACTTTCCTTGATCGCCGTATCGCCAAGCCCCACCAGCTCATAGGCCGGCAGGCCGTTATAGACATCCGTTTCAACAAGCACCGGATATCCTTCGATCCCCTTGAGCCCGAAGCTCAATACCTTCGCCAGCATCCCCCATCCCCCTTATAAAAGACGCTATCAGCCATAAAACGGCCATGTCGGCAGCCACCTTAAGGCCGCCAGATAATCCGGGTTGGCCGGGATCCCCGTGATCACCGGATAAAACGCGATGAACATCCCCACGCACGCCGCGACAAAGATCCATCCGAATTGTTTCCCATATTTATAATCCTGTTCCATGTTTTGCAGCCAGTACACGATCAGCAGGATCAGGAACGGTACGGTTGCAAAATAGTGGTAGATAAATACTTCGCGTGAAATAAACCACCATGGCATGAACTGCGAAAGTGCCGCGACCGCAAGGAACGTGATCCCCCAATGCTTGTGCTTTCCTTTTGCGCTGTCCACGATCAGCCAGATGCACGCCACTACGCCTGTCCACCAGATGAGCGGGTTCCCCATGGTGGAAAGCGTCGATACCGTGCCCGTTACATCATTATGCCCATTAAAGAACAACACGGGCCGCACGTCCGCCGGCCAGGAATACCACATCGACGAGAACGGATGCACCGTCGCCGGATCCAGCGTGGAATGGTAATTGAGCATATAGAACTGGTTGCCCACCACACTATAATGGTATTTCAGGTCGTCGGTATTGATCCATTCATAGGCCTTGCCCGTCGTCACCTGCGTATACGGGATATACGAAAGCAGGTAGATACCGACCGGGATCAGGATGAAGAAAAATACGCAGCTCGCAAGGATAATTGCAACATTGTATTTATATGTTTTGACGATCCTTTCATAATCCGGGGCGCGGCTCTGCTTCGCGAAGCGGTATTCCCTGCTTCGCTTCCACATGGTAATGAGGAAAATCACAAGCAGTCCTGCGCCCGCGTACATACACAGCCATTTCGTAGCGGCGCCGATCCCGAAGAACAGCCCGCTCAAAAACAGCGGCACAATACTCTTTGAGAGCTTTTGCTTGTTGAAATTCGCCTGTGTAAACTGGAACATGAAGAAATACATCAACATGATCCACAGGATACTATAGCTGTCGATCGTACCGATCCTGGTTTGGGCGAAATGCATAAAATCAGCCGCAAGCAGGATCGTGGCAAACGCCGCATATTTTGTCTTTTTAAACAGCATCTTCCCAAACAGGTAGATGACAGGCAGCATGATAACGCCCGTGAGCGTCCCCATAAACCGCCACCCGAACGGATTCATGCCGAACAATTGGATACCCAGCGACAAAATCAGCTTCCCAAGCGGCGGATGCGTGATCTCGTAGGGCTGTAATTGATGGATGTTTTCATACGCCGTGCGCACATGATAGATTTCATCAAAGTAAAAATCCGTCATGTAGGTAGATTCTTCCGGGATCAACTCCTGTTCATCAAACAGGTTCTGCGCGTCCGGCGAATCGGAAACGATCTTTTCAGGTACGATCCACTTCCCGGCCGCATCTTTGACGGCGAGCTCCAAAACAGGCAGCTCTCCCTCGTCGATCGGCTCCAGCCTCAAATATTTTGCGGCGATGTCCGTATTATATACCTGCCAGCGATACATGTTCTTGAACTGGTGATCAACCGAGTTCTGTGTTTCCGTCCCTTTTTTTAACTCGACAGGCGCAAAAGTCACCCCGTCTGTCGAATATTGGATGTCAAATTTTTCCTCGCCGTAACCCGCATAATACTTGATTTGCGATATCTGCTCGACCTGAGAGAATTCCATCGTTACAGGCTCGGTCAATACATTGGCCGTTTCCGGTATTTGGAATGTCCCCAGATTGGTAAAAGCCACGACAGCATAAATAACAGTGATCAGCAGCATGACCCACGTATCTTTTCTTGTCATACCGACCTTCTTTTCGCGAAAGCCGTCCAGCCGCATCTGCTCCGGGCATTTTTGCTTTTCCCCAGCCGCTTCTTCGGGTACAGGCTGCTTATATTTCACACGTCCGAGTGCGATTTGCGTGATCACAAATGCAGTAAAAATGAAAATTGCCATATTGAGTGCCGAAACCGCCACGACCCATCCCTGCGGAATGACGACCTGATAATAGTAAAGCGTCAGGCTTTGGTTCAGCAGCAGCGCAATAAACGTCAGCGACGTGCACAGGATCAGCCGCCTGTCGCGGATGAAGATATAAGCAAAAAGCAACAGGATCGGCACCGGGAACAAATAGCGCTCATGCATCCCATGCCCCAGTGCGAACACGCCCATGATGATAAAAGCTGCGATGGCAAAGAGAAATTCTTTTTTGGGATTTTTGATATACATCCAAAGCGCATAGAGGCAAACCGCCACGATCAGGATGAAGCCCCACACGTTTGCGCTTAAGCCCAGGAACACGAGGCTGGAAGCGTCCGCAAAATTGACGCCCAGCATACCGTACAGGTTAAAAGCATTGAGTGTCACCTGCGGGTATTGCCCGATCGTCCCCAACATCCGGCTCACAAGCCACATCGGTTCCTGGCCTGTCCCAAACGGAAGCGGTACCAAAAAGAACAGCGCCGCCATCACACCGATAGAAGCCAGAAGCGTGGCCACGCCTTTTTTCCTGTTCTCACTGCGTACAATATTGCGTATCAGCACATATAAAAGTACGGGAGCGATCATAATGGCCTGCGGCTTCAATAAGAACGCCAGCATAAAGGCAGCGGAGGAAAGCACCAGCTTGTCCTTCACCATCAGCCAGACCGTAAGTACCATCATCATCGTCACGAGGATATCCACCTGTCCCCATGCGCTGGAATTGAAAATAACCGCGGGGTTCAGGAGCAGGAACATACTCAAAAACAACGCCGAGCCATTGCCGAATTTTTTGCGCGATATCCGGTAAACGGCGTAAGCGGCCACGATATCGCAGATCATCGCGGGCAGCCGTATCATCATCGCGAACAACTGGGAATTGATATCCACGGAAAACGCATCCCGCAGGAACCCCAGGAAAGAAAGCGCATATACATAGAGCGGCGGATAGTCCGCAAAAAAATCGCTGGTGTAGAAATGGGCAAACCCGCCTTCATAAGAGTAGTTCGCCCAGGCCTTAAAGCAGTCCATATCCGTCATATAGCCCGGGAGCGAATACGCAATGGCGATCCGTATCAAAAAGGCGACCGCCGCAAATACGACAAAGGCGCCCACCGAAGAAAGCTGCTTTTTAAAAGGATTCGGTTGTTTTTTCGCATGGTACAAATATACCATCAGCATCAAAAAAATCACACCTAAAACGGTGAACCAAACAATGAATTCATTCTGTATTTTCAATTGTGCTTCCATGCCTGTTCCGCTCCGCTCAGACGCCAAACGCATTCCTTAAATAATTTATGGAAAAACCCACATCTCCTGCGGATACCTCTGCCACGTCAAAACGAAAATTTGACTCCTTTATGTTATTTTGCATAATGTACCACTGCGCTGTTTTGATAATCATCTGTTGTTTCCTGTAAGTCACAGCCTCCCCCGCCGTTCCGTACGCATTGGAGGAACGCGTCTTGACTTCCACAAATACGATCGTATCCCCATCGCGCGCGACCAGGTCTATTTCGCCCTTTTTTGCCCGATAGTTGCGGGCAAGCACCCGCATACCACATTTTTTCAGATATTCACAGGTAAATTCTTCTCCTGCCCTGCCCATCGCCTGCCGGTCCATCATTCCCCCAGGATCTTCTTCAAAAAAGTCTTTCTGTGGATATCGAGTATCCCATATTCGCGGATCGCCTCATAATGCGCCTGCGTACCGTATCCCTTGTGCCTTGCGAACAGGTATTGCGGATACTGCGCATCATATTCACGCATGATCCTGTCACGCGTTACCTTGGCCAGGATAGATGCGGCAGCAATGGTATACACCTTTGCGTCTCCTTTTACAAGCGGCGTATAGGGAATATCCGTTTTGATCGTCATTGCGTCCGTATACACATGCTCCGGCCTGACATGCAGGCTGGCAAGGGCATCCTCAAACGCCAGTCGCGCCGCGTTCAGGATATTGATCTCGTCTATTGTTTTATTATCTATCACACTCACCGAATAATCAACCGCTTTTTCGATAATCACCTCATATAACGCTTCCCTGCGCTTTTCGGATATCTTTTTGGAATCGTCGATTCCCCAAATCAGGTCATCCTTTGGCATGATCACACATGCGGCGACGACAGGCCCTGCAAGAGGCCCGCGGCCCGCTTCGTCAATACCGGCGATCAAGTATTGCCCCTGCGTCCAATGAAGCTTTTCATATTCCGTCATCACGGCGAGTTTTTCCCTTTGTCGTTCTTCCCGCTTCCCCATCTAAACGCGCTCCGGCTTTTCTAAGGATATCCTGCCCATTTTCCCGTTCTTAAATTCGTCGAGCAGCGTTTTTGCGCCGCGCTCCGTATCAAAATTGCCGCCTTTCAAGAGGAATCCGCGCGACTTACAGATATCACAGAGTATCTCATACGGAGCTTTGTCGATATCCTCAAGCTTATAACGCTCCAAAAGCATTTTTGGCGCGGATACCTTAAGCAGTGCAATCAAATGGAAAGCAAGCGCTTCTTCATCCAGGATATCCAGTTTGACACTGCCGATCAGGGCAACGGCCGCCCCGGTTTTTTCATCCTTGAATTTTGGCCACAAAAGCCCCGGCGTATCCATGATCTCCAGATATTCGTCCACCTTGGCCCATTGCAGCGAACGCGTCACACCCGGCTTGTTCCCTTCCTGCAGCCTTTTTCCGCCTGCCAGACGGTTGAGGATCGCCGATTTGCCAACGTTCGGTATCCCCGCCACCATGCAGCGAAGCGTTTTGTTCATGCCGCGGGCCTTGTATTTTTCCAGGATGTCCTGCGCACAATCCAGAATGCTCTTCTTTAATTGCTTCGTATTACCCTTTGTCGCAGAAAAAGCGACTGCACGGATTCCCTGCTTTGAAAAATAGGAGAGCCAGTTTTTTGTGATATTTTCATCCGCCAGATCCGCCTTGTTGAGGATATAAAAGCGCGTCTTTGAAGCAAACATATCGTCAAAATCCGGGTTCAGCGAACTCTTGGGCGCACGCGCGTCCAGCACCTCGATGACCAGATCGATCGCCTTCAGTTTGTCCTTTAGTTGCCTGCGGGCCTTGGTCATGTGCCCCGGATACCATTGAATATCCATTTCTGTCTCCTCCGGATAAAAAAACAAGGGCTTAAATGATTTTAAGCCCCCGTTTTGCAATGCTTATTTCTCTCTGATCCTAGCGGCTTTACCCACTCTGTCACGCAGATAGAAAAGCTTCGCCCTGCGAACCTGTCCATGACGCAGCACTTCGATCTTATCCACACGGGGCGAATGGATCGGGAATGTTCTTTCTACGCCAATGCCATAGGATAACCTGCGGACTGTGATCGTCTCCGAAAGGCCGCCGCCTTTTTTGGCGATCAGGTATCCCTCAAAAGCCTGCAATCTTTCCCGCTGTCCTTCGACAACCTTTACATATACTTTGACTGTATCGCCAACCCTTAATACCGGCACATCGCTCTTTAACTGTTCTGCTTCTACCGCCTTGATAATATCATTCATTTTCAAAAGCCTCCTTCCCCTACAGACGTTCTTACCCGCATATTCGGGCAGCGGACCATCCTAATTCAAAAAACATTAAAAGTTTACCATAACCTGATAAAATAATCAAGTTCGATTTTGTGATTTTTCCAGAAAAGCCCTGTCACTGTCGCTAAGCTCCGCCTGCTGAAGCAGTTCCGGCCGTTCCCGCAATGTCTTCAGGAGGGCCTGCTGCCGCTGCCACGCGGCAATATTCTTGTGGTGTCCCGATAACAATACCTCCGGTACCTCCAACCCACGAAAGGAAGACGGTCGCGTATACTGCGGATATTCAAGCAGGTTCCCGCTGAAGCTTTCCTCGCTGACCGATTCGTCATTGGAGAGCACCCCCGGCACATAGCGCATCACGCAATCCATCAACACCATTGCCGGCAGCTCCCCACCGGTCAGGACATAATCCCCAATGGAGACCTCCTCGTCGATGCAATGGTCGAGCACGCGCTGGTCAACGCCTTCGTAGTGGCCGCACAGGATATTAAGTACGTCATATCCGGCAAACCGTCTTGCGGCCTCCTGCGTCAATGTTTTCCCCGCAGGCGACATATACACATTCAGGCACCTTTTTCCCGCATACTTTTTTTCCAGCATATCAAAGCTGTCGAAAAGCGGCTGCGGCATAAAAAGCATACCTGCCCCGCCGCCGAAGGGATAGTCGTCCACACGGTTGTGTTTATCCTCCGTATAATCGCGGATATTCACCATACCTATCTCAACCAGCTGCTTTGTGATCGCTTTTTCGCAGAGGCTCGTCCCCGTAAAAGCCGAAAACATCTCCGGAAAAATCGTGAGACAATTAAACGTCATCATAGATCGAAACCTCGCCGAGCCGCTGCTCATCTACCACAATTTTTCCATGGGCCAAATCTTTTTCGAGTATCACGCCGGGGATCGAAGGAAACATGCAATTTCCTCTTCCTTCGGTTTTCACCACGTAAACGTCAGCCGCCCCGTTTTGCAGGATATCCGCAAGCTTGCCGACCACGCTGCCGTCCTGTGTCTGTACGCAAAGGCCGATCAGGTCGCGTATATAATGGGCCCCTTGCGGAAGCTGTGCCGCGTGTTCCCTGTCGACATACAGCATCGCGCCGCGCAAAGCGTCTGCCGCGTTACGGTCGTCATATCCTTCGAGCTTCAAATACGCATACCGTGCGTCCACCCTCGCGGAGTGCACACGGACGCCCTCATAGCTTCCATCTTCTCGCCGAAAAAAAACCTGCTCAAGATAGGAAAAGCGGGACAGGTCGTCCGTATAGGCGTCCATTTTGATTTCGCCCCGGATGCCCTGCGGCTTTAAAATGCGCCCCAGTTCAAAAAAATCCGTCATATGATCTCAACGATATATTTTTTTGACGCCTTGGATGTCGCCGCCTTCACAACAGTGCGGATCGCTTTGGCGATCCTGCCCTGCTTGCCAATGACCTTGCCCATATCATCCGGCGCAACGCTCAATTCCAGAACAAAAGCATTGTCTTCCTCGCGTTCCACGACTTTCACGGCATCCGGATCGTCCACAAGGTTTTTGGCAATGTATTCTACCAATTCACGCATAAGTCCTCACCTTTATTAGTTGATCGCGCCGCTCTTTTTCAGCAATGCGCGCGCCGTCTCCGTCGGCTGTGCGCCGTTGCTGATCCAGCCCTGCGCTTTTTCATTGTCAAGCTTCAAGTCTTTTGTAAGCGGATTGTAGTATCCAAGTTCTTCGATGTAACGTCCGTCACGGGGCGCCCTCTCGTCTGCAACGACCATCCTGTAAAAAGGATTTTTCTTGGAACCCATTCTCTTCAATCTGATTTTTACTGACATACTAACCTCCAAAAATACCATTCATAAAATAATTATTATCTACCGCTGTGCGGTTATAATCTGTCTTTACATGCCAAAAGGCATCCGCCCCATCATGCCGCGCTTCTTTCCTCCCTTGCCGGAAAACTGCTTGAGCATCTTTTTCATCTGGTCAAACTGGTTTAAGAGCCTGTTGACCTCCTGCACGCTCGTACCGCTGCCCGCGCTGATACGCCTTCTTCTCGAGGCATTGATCACCTGCGGATTGCGCCGTTCCTCTGTCGTCATGGAGCGCACGATCGCTTTTGTCCGCTCCAGCTGCTTCTCATCGAGCGTCATACCCTTTAATTTGTTGCCGCCCGGCATCATGGCCATGATATCGCTTAATGATCCCATATCCTGCAGCTGTTCCATCTGGTCAAGGAAATCCTCCAGTGTCAGCTGGTCTTTGGATATTTTCTTTTGCAGCTCTAATGCGCTCTTTTCCTCAAACGCTGTTTCCGCTTTTTCGATCAGCGTCAGCACATCGCCCATACCGAGTATCCTCGAGGCCATGCGATCCGGGTAAAAAGGTTCGATATCCGTCAGCTTTTCGCCCACGCCTACAAATTTGATTGGCTTGCCCGTCACCGCACGTACGGACATCGCCGCGCCGCCGCGGGTGTCGCCGTCGATCTTGGTTAAGATCACGCCGTCGATCCCAATATTGTCATTGAACGTTGTCGCGGCGTTCACCGCGTCCTGTCCGGTCATCGCATCCAGAACGAGCAGCGTTTCCGTGGGCTTCGCCGTCTGCTTCAGATCCCTAAGCTCTGCCATCATCTCGTCGTCGATGTGCAGCCGTCCTGCCGTGTCCACAATGATGATATCGCAGCCGAGCTTGTTTGCCTGCTTCAGCGCTTCCTTATAAATTTTGGAAGCGTTGTCTTGCCCCATATCGAAAACATCCACGCCGACCTGCTCGCCTACTACGTGCAGCTGCTTGATCGCGGCCGGACGGTAGATGTCGCACGCCACCAATAAAGGTTTTTTCCCTTGCTTTTTATAATATCCAGCCAGCTTTGCGCAAAAGGTTGTCTTACCCGCCCCCTGCAAGCCCATCATCATAATGACGGTCGGCGGGCTGCCGGCCAGCTTGATCTCCGATTGTTTGCCGCCCAAAAGCTCCGTCAGTTCGTCACGGACGAGTTTGATGACCTGCTGTCCCGGCGTGAGGCTTTCCAGGATCCCGGAACCCACTGCCTTTTCCGAAAGCTCCTTGATGAATTTCTTGACCACCAGAAAGTTGACGTCAGCTTCCAAAAGCACGAGCTTCACCTCGCGCATCGCCGTTTTGATATCGCCTTCCGAAAGCTTGCCCCGCGCGGTCAATTTTCTAAAAACATTTTGTAATTTTTCCGCAATTCCTTCAAATGCCATTTACTTCTCCTCGCCCAGCTGTTTTTCGACCAGGCCGAGCTTACGCTCCATGTCTTCCAATTTCACCTGTGCACGCCTTAAAGTATCGAGCACGCCCTGCCTTGATATCCCGCATTCCTGCGCGATCTCCGCCAATGAATAATCATCGTTGTAATATAATGCAAATACGCTTGCCTGCTTTTGCGTCAGGAATTCGCCATAAAAATCATAATACAGACTCAGTTTCAGATCCTTCTCGCGTTTCATAGCGTACCGCCTATCCCAAAAAACAGGTGTAAAGCTACACGCCTTTACACCTGTCTGATTATACTTGTTTTTTCCATATCTGTCAAGCAAAAAGCCTTTACACCTACAGCCTGATCAGCCGCTCCCGCGAAACCGGCTTCCCATGTCCCGGATAAAACCAGTCCGCCCATATTCATGACCGTGATTGCCGCCAAAACGCAGCGGAATAATCTTTGTCATCAATCCAAAATCGCCTCCGCGAATTCCCGCGCGTCAAATGGCTGCAAGTCGTCTACGCCTTCCCCGACGCCAATAAAGCGGACAGGTACGCCCGTCATGTCCTTGACCGCGCACACAACGCCGCCTTTTGCCGTTCCGTCGAGTTTGGTCAGGATGATCCCCGTGAGCCTCACGCTTTCATTGAATACTTCCGTCTGGGAGATCGCGTTTTGTCCCGTCGTTGCGTCCACCACCAAAAACGTTTCCCTCGCTGCCTCCGGATAGGACTTATCCACCACGCGGTTGATCTTCTCCAGCTCACTCATCAAATTCTTCTTATTGTGCAGCCTGCCGGCAGTATCGATGATCAAAAGGTCGATGTCCGCGTGCTTGCCTGCGTCGATTGCATCATATACCACAGCCGCAGGGTCAGCGCCCTCCGCATATTTGATCACGCGCGTATTCGTCCGTTCCCCCCAGATGGAAAGCTGTTCCGCCGCCGCCGCGCGGAAGGTATCCGCCGCTGCCAGCATCACTTTTTTCCCTGCCTGCCCATAATAGTTTGCAAGCTTGCCGATCGCCGTTGTCTTTCCCACGCCATTGACGCCTACGACCAGCATCACCGTCGGTTTTTTGACCTCCAGCGGAGGCGCGCTCATATATTCCGCTAAAATGCCGGCCAGCACTTCCTTGATCTCGGAAGAATCCGAAATCTTGTTTTCTTTGACGGTATCGCGCAACGATTCGATAATCTTATCCGTCGTCGCATACCCGATATCCGATAAGATCAACGCTTCTTCCAGCTCCTCAAAAAACTCCTCGTCAACTTTCCTGAAATTTTTGATGACATTGTTTACCTTTGCCGAGATATTGTCCCTCGTTTTATTGACACGTTCTTTTAATTTATCAAAAAAGCCCATATTTATCCTCGCTCTCTCTTTTTCCTGTTCATGCTAAAATTGTACGGACACGATATCCGATACTCCCTTTTCCTGCATTGCCACACCGTAAAGCGTATCGCAGATCGCCATAGACGGCTTCCTGTGCGTGATCACGATGAATTGCAGCTCGCTCGATAACTTTTTCAGGTATTCCGAGAAACGGATCACGTTTGCATCGTCTAATGGCGCGTCGATTTCATCCAGCAGGCAGATCGGCGACGGATTGATGTTCAGCATCGCAAAAAGCAGCGCGATCGCCGTCAGCGCCTTTTCACCACCGGACAACAGCTGTATATTCTGGAGCTTCTTGCCCGGCGGCTCCGCAATGATCTCCACACCGCACTCCATGATATCTTCTTCATCCAAAAGTTCAAGCTGCGCATACCCCCCGCCGAAAAGCTCCTGGAACACCTGCTTGAAATTTTCGTTGATTTGCGTAAATTTCGCACGGAAGCTTTCCTTCATGCCGGAAAGCAGATCGTCGATCACCACCTGCAGGTCGTCCCCAGCCTTGACAAGGTCTTCGCGCTGCACGACCAGTCCGTCATAACGCTCACGCACCCGGGTATAGTCCTCGATCGCATTGGGGTTGACCGCCCCCATGTCGCGGATACGTCCCCTGATCCCGTCGATTTCACGGGACGCGGACTGGAACGAAAACTCACTCTTGAAAGCAAGTGCGTTTGCATAGGTCAGGCCATAATCGTCCCACAGCTTATTTTGATACGTTTCCTTGGAAACCTCCAGCTTTTCCTTGCTTGCGATCAGCTTGTATTTATTCTCGATCAGCTCGTCCCTCCGCGCCGAGATCAGCTTTGCGCCCTGCTCCGTTTCTTCAAGCTGTTTGTTTAAATCGTCACGCAGAGAAAGTTTTTCCTGCGACGCCTCCCCCGCTTGCTTCACACGACCCAAAATCCCGTCGAGCTGTGCACGCAGCTCCGCCTTATCATGCGTGATCCCTTTTAATTCCGCAGTCAAAATCTCATTTTGACGCAGCATATGATCCAAATCCTGTTTGGCTTGCGCCGCAGCATTCCTCACATGCTCCGCTTCATTGAGCAGCATGTTTTTCCGATTGTTATATTCCGTTTGCTCAAGCTCCTGCGCCGAAAGGCTATCCTTGATTTCAGAGGTTTCGAGCGCGCTTTTGGCGGCCGTCCCTTCCATCTCCTTAAGCTTTTGCGTCCGTGCGTCAAACTCTGCGCGCGCCTTGATGATATCCTTCTGCAATGCATCGATATCCCTGCGGGACGCTTCGATCTCCGATGAAAGGCTTTGTGCGTTGTCGCTCAATTCCGAAGCCACACGGTCGCGGTCGCCAAGCTGTTGCTGTGCCGACTGCAGCGCTTGCTTCGCTGCCGCCGCGCGCACTTCCAGCGCGCGCAAATCGTCAAGCGCCTGTTTTTGCGTCGCAAGCGCCTCTTCGATTTTGGGATCCAACCCCGCCAGCTCCTGATTCAATTGTTCAAATGCTTTTTTGTTGGATGCAATGTTTTCTTCCAGCTCCTGCGCCATACGCTTACGCGACAAAAGCCCTGTTTTGGTATTTTTTAGGCTGCCGCCCGTAATCACACCGCCCGGCTTGATGAAATCCCCGTCCATCGTGACTGTACGAAACGCATAATCGCTCGCCCGCATCAGGGAGATCGCACTGTCCATATCGCGTACGATCACTGTGCGCCCCAACAGGAAATCGACCGCCGGCCGTATCTCATCGCTGCACACGATCGCCTCGCTCGCGATACATTCCACCCCGTCCATGGAGAGGTATTTCTTTTCGTCCTGCTGCAAGCGGCGCACTTTGAGCGCTTCCGTGGGCAAAAAGGTAACGCGTCCGAGATTATTTTTCCGCAAATGTGCAATCAGTTCCTTCGCGTCCGTATCGCTGCCAACAACGACGTTCTGCAGCGCATTGCCCAAAATCACCTCGATAGGCGTTTCATACTTTTTGGGCACCTCGATGACTTCGGCCAGCACCCCCTTGATCTTGCCGCTGACTTCCGGCGCATTTTTGGCGCTTTTCAAAAGTGACCGCACGCTGTCAAAGTATCCCTCATACTCCTCGCGCATGTCGTTTAACAATTTCATACGCGATTCGTCTTCGCTCAATTTCCTGGCGATTTCCGCCAGTTTCCCGGATTGCCGCTGCTTTTCCGCCTGCAGGCTGGAAACGGTCTGCGCGCTTTCGTTCATCAGGCTGCGCAGCTTTGCGCCCTTTTCTCCGTATTCCCCGACTTCCTTTTCCAGGGCCTGCGTCGTATCCTTGATCTCATTGATATATTGGTTATGCTTTTCGCGCTGCCGCTCCGCTTCCTCAAGCTTCTGCACCAGCACCTCTTCCTTGACCTGTTTCTCGCTCAAAGCGATGGTCATGGTCTGGAAATCAGTCCGTGCCGTCTCGACCTCCCGCTTCAAGCCCTCGATCCCGCTTTGGACGTCGCCGCTGCGGCCTGCGATCTCTTCAACGGATTGGCGCAGCCGGCATATCTGTGCATATTTTTCATCGATCACTGTATTCAGCTCGCTGATCTCGGCGTTGATCGCCTCTGCCTTTTGCGTACTTTGTTCAATAGACTCACGCAGCGCATCGCGTTTTTCCGCATTTTCGTTGAGCGTGTTCACATGCGTCTGTTCCTTTTCCTCCAGCAGGTTCAGTTGCCCGCGCAGGCGTTCCTGCTCGCTCATCTGCTGTCCAAGCTCCACGTTCTGCCGTTCGATCGCTTCCTGGATGGATTGCAACTGTTTTTTGATATCCGAAACCAGCGCGGCTTTGTCCGCCATCTGTTCGGTCATATCCTTAAATTCCTGCTCGTTTTCCAAAAGCTGTCCCTCGAGCCTAGCCATGCGTTCATCCGTCCTGTCGCACTGGTACAGGTACAGGTTGATCTCCAGCTCTTTCAAACGGTCGCGCAGGGAAAGATAATCCTTTGCCTCGTTCATTTGCTTTTCCAGCGGCTCGATCTGCGCGGAAAGCTCCGAGAGGATATCGTCGATGCGCGTCACATTCTCTTTTGTCTTTTGCAGGTTGCGCTCCGCCTCTTCCTTGCGTACGCGGTACTTCATGATCCCGGCCGCTTCCTCGAACACTTTACGGCGCTGGGTCGCTTTACTCGTCAATAGCTCATCGATTTTTCCCTGCCCGATGATCGAATATCCTTCCTTGCCGATGCCCGTATCGCGGAACAGCTCCAGGATATCCTTTAGCCGGCAGCCGCTGTTGTTGATATAATATTCACTCTCCCCAGAACGGTACATTTTCCGCCGGACGGATATCTCCGTATAATCGGTTTTAATGCGCATATCAGAGTTATCAAAGATCAGGCATACCTCGCAATAATTTTTTTTACTGCGGCTTTGCGTACCGTTGAAAATGACGTCCTGCATCGTGCTTCCACGCAGGTTTTTGGAACTCTGCTCCCCCAAAACCCAACGCAAAGCATCGGCGATATTGCTCTTGCCGCTGCCATTGGGGCCAACTACGCCCGTGATCCCTTTATTGATAATGATGTCCTTCTTGTTACAAAAGGATTTGAAGCCGTTTACTTCGATTCTTTTTAAGAACACTTATCCCCTGGCTCACTTTCATCCAATATTCTCACCATCGTATATACCTTGGCAAATTTCTTCTTGAAATAAGGATTCAATAACTTCAAAATCAAAAACGCCGCTGCCGCAAAAGCGATTCCCAAAATCGCGGCGAACGCGTCTTTTACCGGAAATACATCCTGCGGGATCACATACCCAAGCCACACGCCGGCGAACAGCATAACCAACGGGAAGATGTATGCGATCGCGGACGACAACAGTGCATTTTTCGTGGTGAAATGTACTTCCACCCGGTCGCCTAACGAAGCGTGCAGCGAGTTGTCCACACTCACGGTGATATCGCTTTGCCCCGCGACCATCCCACATGCGCCGCATTTGGCGCAGGCCGACGTCCGATTGAATTTCAGGTATGCCGTATCCCCTTCGATTTTCGTGACCAGACCCGCTTCTTTCATTCCTTCACTCCTGCAAGGTAGCGCACGACCACGCCCGCCATCAAAAGCCCGCATACGGACGGCACGAACGATATGCTTGCCGGAACGCGCTTTCCGTCCTCTTCCGCCGCCGATGGGAGCGGCGGCTCGTCCGAACATACGACCGTGAGGCTGTCTATCCCACAATGCCTCAATTGCTTGCGCAATATCTTAGCGATCGGGTCGTATGTCGTTTGAAAAAGATCCATCACGCCAAACCGTTCCGGGTACAGCTTGTTGCCCGCACCCATAGAAGAAACGATCGCTATGTTCCGCTTTTTACATTCACAGGCCAGCTTTACCTTGGAAGGAATACTGTCTATCGCGTCCACAACATAATCAATACGCTGTCCTTCAAAAATATCGTCCGAAGTTTGTTCGTCGTAAAACACGTCATGGACGACCACCCTTGCGTCTTTATTGATATCCAAAATGCGCTCACGCATGACGTGCGTCTTACGCTGCCCGACCGTAGATGTAAGGGCGACCAGCTGACGGTTGCAGTTGGATGGTTTGACAACATCGTTATCCACCAGGACAAGCCTGCCAACCCCGGCGCGGGCGATTGCTTCCGCCGCAAACGAACCGACGCCGCCCACGCCAAAAATGGCTACCGTGCTGCTTTTCAGCTTATCTACCGCCTGTGTCCCGAGCAGCGCGACCGTCCTTGATTCATCCATTTTAGTTTTCTTCCACCCGGATATGCAGCTCGCGCAATTGTTTCTTGTCAACCACATCCGGTGCTTTGGACATCAAATCCGATGCATTCTGTACCTTGGGGAACGCGATCACGTCGCGGATAGAATCCACGCCCGCCATCAGCATCGCAAGGCGGTCAAGCCCATATGCGAGCCCGCCGTGCGGCGGCGTCCCATATTTGAGCGCTTCCAGCAGGAAGCCAAAACGGTTCCACGCTTCTTCTTTGGAGAACCCGAGCGCTTCGAGCATCTTTTCCTGCAACTCCGTGCTGTGTATCCTGATACTGCCGCCGCCGATCTCGTTACCGTTCAGCACGATATCATATGCCTTCGCGCGCGCGTTCGCCGGATCGGAAACCACCTTGTCCACATCCTCGTCCATCGGCGAGGTGAACGGATGGTGCTTCGCCACGTAACGTTTTTCTTCCTCGCTGTATTCAAACAGCGGGAACTCCGTCACCCACAAAAGATCCCATGTGTTCGGCTGGATCAGCTCGAGCTTTTCCGCGAGCTTTAAGCGCAATGCGCCCAGCGAATCGTATACGACCGAGTTCTTGTCGCCTACAAAGAACAGGATGTCTCCAACCTGGCCATCCAAACGCTGCATGATCGCGTCGATCTCTTCGCTTGTCATGAACTTGGTGATGGGCGAATTGAGCCCATCCTCGCGGATGGATATCCACGCCATGCCCTTCGCACCGTAAATCTTGACAAAATCGACCAGCGCGTCAATCTCGCGGCGGGCTAAGATGTTCGCACAGCCCCTGGCATTGATCGCACGTACGCTGCCACCGTTCTTGACCACTGAACTGAACACTTTGAATTCGCTGCCGGCAACGATATCGCTGACATCCTTAAGCTCCAGCCCGAATCGCGTATCCGGCTTGTCGCTGCCAAAGCGATCCATCGCCTCCTGATAGGTAAGGCGCTTTAGGGGCAGCTTAATATCGACATCCATCACATCCTTGAACACGCGCTGCATCAAGCCCTCGTGCATGCTCATGACGTCGTCTGCTTCCACAAACGACATCTCCGTATCGATCTGTGTAAATTCCGGCTGGCGATCCGCGCGCAGGTCCTCGTCACGAAAACATTTCGTGATCTGGAAATACCGGTCATAACCGGAAATCATTAATATTTGTTTGAAAAGCTGGGGAGACTGCGGCAGTGCATAAAAGCAGCCCGCATGGATACGCGACGGCACAAGGTAATCACGCGCGCCCTCCGGCGTGCTCTTTTGCAGCATAGGCGTTTCAATATCCAAAAATCCGTTTTCCGCAAGATAATTACGCGCTACGTTTGCGATCTTATTCCTAAGCATCAGGTTTTTCTGCATCTGGGGGCGGCGCAGGTCAAGGTAACGGTACTTAAGGCGCAGCTCCTCGCGTACCTTGCTCCCATCCTCTAACTCAAACGGCGGCGTTTCCGCCTTGCTCAAAATTTTAAGCTCGCGCACCTTTACTTCGATCAACCCGGTCGGCAGTTTCGGATTGACCGTATCCTCCGAACGCTTGACGATCTCGCCTTTCACAGCAAGTACGAATTCGCTGCGGATACTTCCGACCTTGTCAAAATCCCCCTCAAAGGCCGATTCGTTGAATACCACCTGCATGATGCCCGAACGGTCGCGCAGGTCGACGAATACCAGCCCGCCTAAGTCGCGGCGTGTGTCCGCCCATCCCATCAGCGTCACTTCCCTGCCAATGTCGTTCGTGGTAAACTCCGCACAAAGCGCTGTCCTTTTCCAGTCCTGTAAAAACTCTCCCATTGCTTACTCTCCCATCAATCTAAAAAATCAAATTAAAAATATTTTTATTTCGTCCTGTCGCACGGCCCGCTCTTCGCCTGTCTCCATCGTCTTTAAGACCGCCGTTCCCTTTTCCATCTCTTCTTCGCCGAGCACGATCACCGTTTTTACGCCTATCTTGCCCGCATATTTAAATTGTGCTTTGATACTGCGCGCACAGTGGTCCATGTCCGCCTTGATCCCGCCTTCACGCAGGTCGCGTACGAGCCGGATCGCTTTTAAACGCGCCGCATCGCCATGCGTACACACGAACACATCCGTGACAGACGGCTCCGGGATCTCGATCCCTTCGCTCTCCATTACAAGAAGCAGGCGCTCGATGCCCATGCCAAAGCCGATGCCCGGCATATCCGGGCCGCCGATCTGCTTTAACAGCTTGTCATAGCGTCCCCCGCCGCATACCGTGCCCTGCGCGCCGATGCTGTCCGAAATGATTTCAAACACTGTTTTTGTATAGTAATCGAGCCCGCGTACGATGAGCGGATTGACCGTATATCCGATTTCCAGCGCTTCCAAATACTTTTTCAGGTCGTCAAAATGTGAGGAACATTCCTCGCATAGATGATCGATCATCTTGGGCGCGCCGGCAACGATCTTTTGGCAGCTCTCCACCTTGCAGTCAAGCACACGCAAAGGGTTGCGCTCCATACGCTGCTTGCACGTTTCGCACAATTCGCCCTCGTGTTCCTTTAAGTAAGCCCGTAGCGTTTCGTTATATTGCGGCCTGCATTTGTCGCAGCCAATGCTGTTGATATTGAGCTTGAGCTTTTTGAGCCCCGCTTTTTTGACCATCGCGAGCGCAAGGCCGATCACCTCTGCGTCGATACTCGCGTCCGCCGCGCCAAACACCTCTACGCCAAACTGGTGATGCTCGCGTAACCGGCCGGACTGCGGCTTTTCATAGCGGAATACAGGCGCACTCAGATAATACATCTTCGTGGGTTGCGCGTTGGAAGGCAAGCCCCCTTCGATGAACGCACGTACAACGCCTGCCGTTCCTTCCGGCTTCAGCGTGACCGAGCGGTCGCCTTTGTCCGTAAACGTGTACATTTCTTTCTGTACGATATCCGTCGTATCGCCAACGCCGCGCAAAAAGAGCTCCGTATGCTCAAAGACAGGCGTACGGATCTCGCGGTACCCCGCTTCCTCCGTCAATTCGCGTGCAATGTCCTCAACATAATGCCACTTATAGCTGTCCTGCGGCAAAACATCCTTTGTACCCTTCGGTGCTTTTACTGCCAACTTTATTTCCTCCAAACTGATCTAAAAAACAAAAACCCCGCCCACAAAAAGGGACGAAGTTATAAAAAACCCGCGGTACCACCCACATTGAAAGCGAAACCGCTTTCCACTCTCGCCCATAACGCAGGCCTGCGCCCATAGCTAATCACAGCCGTTTTCGCCATAAGGGCTCTCCGGTGTTCTTCCCCATATCTTGAACGCACGGCCGCTTTCAGCCACGGCAGCCGCTCTCTTATCCGCAAGGCACATGGGTACTCTCCGTGTCATCGCCTTTTCCATTAGCTATATTATATCCGCAAAACAAAAACGTGTCAACAAACCACATCCCGGTTATATCCTTTAAAACAGCTCTTTTTTCCTATCCGCCATCTCGCATGTACGCTCGATATAATTTGGAATGTCTTTGACGTTTGCCGCGCGCTTCAAAAGGTTTTGCTCCGGGTACAGTTTTTTGGAGATGCCGCCTGCGCCAAACGCCAGCACGCTCACGGTTTCCTCCATGATGTCGATGTTGTAAACAGACTCTTTCCCCGGCTGCGAAAAACCTACGTTTTCCATATTGCCGCTCATATATTTCTGACGGTACAGGTAATAGGGCAGATAGCCTTTTTCGCTCAAAAATTGCTGCGAGAGCTCCACCATCTCCGTAACCATCCGGCTATCGAGCAAATCCTGGTTTTCCAGCGCAAAATCAGAAGAATTTTTCAACGCCAGCGTATGCACCGTAACATTTTCCGGCTCAAACCGCGTCACATCCATAAGCGTACGCTTGGTGTCCTCCGTCGTTTCCAGAGGCAGCCCCAATATGATATCCGTATTGATGCTGTCGAACCCATATGTTTTCGCCAGCTCAAACGCGCGGAAGAAATCCCCCGCGTCATGCCTGCGGCCAATCCGCAAAAGCGTATCGTCATTTGTTGTCTGCGCATTGATGCTGATACGCCCCGCGCCTGCGGCTTTTATCATATCCAGCTTTTCGCGCGTGATCGTATCCGGGCGGCCGGCCTCCACGGTGAATTCGCGCGGCTCCTTAAAGTATTCGCTTACCGCGCGAAGCAGCTGTGCAAATTCCTCATCGCCCAGCGCAGTCGGCGTACCGCCGCCCACATACACCGCACGTACGCGATATTTTTCCAGCGTATCCCGCATCAGCTCAAATTCATGGAGCAGGCACGCCATATATTGATCCTTGAGCTTCGTATTGAACTTGATATCCCGCGATATGAACGAACAATATTTACAGCGCGATATACAAAAGGGAATCCCCACGTAAATATCCACGTCCGTTTCCTCGATATCGCTGCGATAGGGCTCCTGCCGGGTCACGATCGTTTCCGCCAGCGATATTTTAGGCTCCGTCACAAAATACGTTTCGCGGAATATCCGTTTTGCTTCGCTGATGCCCCGTTTTGCAGCAAGCTCGTGCATCAGCTTGGTCGGACGGATACCGGTCAGCGATCCCCACGGCTTATCCTCGCCATAATACCCATGGAGCGCTTCATAGACGATCCCTTTGACATGATGCTTGCGCAGCTTCTTTGCCAGCAGCGTATCCTGCGCCACATCGACCGCTTTCCCGTCCTCCGTAAACTCCGGCGCCGTTTCCACTTTCCGCTTGAGGTCACTGTCGATATAATATTCCGCCCTGCCGTGCCAGCCGTTTTCATCGCGCCAAAAAAAATGCCGCAGCAAATGACCGGCACTCATTACGTCTTTTTCGACTTGGGCTATCTTCTTTTCGTTTACAAAAAGACGGATTTCGTCACAAATGTCATTATAAAATTCCGGCGTATCGGTATATAAAGAAAACATACGTTATCCCTGCATAAACGGGTTGCTCCGCTTTTCACGCCCAAGCGTCGTCGCTTCGCCGTGCCCCGGATAAACGGCATAGTCCCGTTCCGTCCCTTTTAACAGCGCAAGTGACTGCGACATCTCTTCCCAGTCGCTGCCCGGGAAATCCGTCCGCCCGATCGATCCTGCAAAAAGCGTATCGCCTGAAAACATAACGTCGCCCGTTAAATAACACACACCGCCGCACGTATGCCCCGGCGTATGCATCACCTTAAACGAAAGCCCTGCCGCGTCGATGGTATCGCCATCTTTCAGCAAAATATCCGCTGGGGCAAGCTTACATTCACGGCCTAAAAAAGCGGACAGGTTCCGTGAAGGATGCCCCAGCATTTCCGCGTCCTTTTCATGGATCGCGACCTTTGCGCCATACTTTTCACGCAGGTCGTCCGCAGCCGCGATATGGTCGGCATGCCCGTGCGTCAGCAGAATATGCGAAACGCCGAGGTTCAGCTTGTCAAGCTGCCTGATGATCTCCTGCGCGCCCTCGCCCGGGTCTATGACGACCGCCTCATTTTCACCTTCCGCACGCACGATATAACAATTTTCAAAAAGCCCGCTCTCTCGGCCCGTGATCACCGGATCAATCAACATATCTAAAATTCCTTTTTACTGTCAAGCAGGATCGTCACCGGCCCGTCGTTTATGAGCGACACATCCATCATTGCCCGGAACTGTCCCGTCTGTATTTTAGGCCATTTTTGCCTGAATATTTCCACACACTCCGCAAACATATCGCGCGCAACATCAGGAGGCGCGGCGTGGATATAGCTTGGCCTTCTTCCCTTACGCGCGTCGCCGTAAAGCGTGAACTGCGAAACGAGCAGCAACTCTCCTTCGATATCCATAAGCGACAGGTTCATGATATCGTCCGCGTCTTCAAACACCCGCAGATTCAGGCATTTGTCCGCAATGTATTCCATATCCCTGCGCGTATCGTCGCGGCTTATCCCCACCAGCACCAAAAGGCCCGTGCCGATGCTGCTTATGGTATTGCCTTCCACCGTGACGGAAGCATTTTTTACCCGTTGTACGACTGCCCTCATATTGCTTCTAGTAATTGACGCGGAACACGTCTTTTACACCTTTCAAATTTCGCAGCTTATTGATCAGGTCATTCAGATCATCCACCGAGGTGATGTTTGAGCGAAGCGAGATATTGGCCATACCGTTCTTCGCCGAATGTGCGTTGATTGCCGTGATATCCTTGTTGGCGTTGTACATCGCCTGCGATATCTCCACCATCAGCCCCGGCCTGTCGCTTGCTACGATCTGTACTTCCACATTGTAGCTCGCAGTTTGATCCGCTACCCAGGCAACGTCGATCAGCCGGTCTTTGTCTACTCCCATTTCCTTAAGGTTTTTGCAATCCTTCGTATGGACGCATACGCCGCGGCCGCGCGTGATATAACCGATGATGTCGTCGCCCGGCACCGGGTTGCAGCACTTTGCAAACCTCACCGCCAATCCCGTACTGCCTTTGACGGTGATATCGCCTTCCGAGCCCTTGCCCGTGCGCTTTACAATTTTTAGCTCATCGCTGCCCGTATCGATATTATTGGCGATCTTATACTGCTCGATCAGCTTCAGGAGGATCTGGTTGACCGTAATCGATCCATACCCGATCGCCGCAAACATATCGTCCTGCGAATTGAGCGTAAAACGCTTATAAAGCACGCTCAGCCAATCGGTGTTGAGAAGCTCATGCAGCTGGTAGCCCTGCCGCTTGGCTTCCTTTTCCAGCATCTCTTTGCCCTTGACGATATTTTCTTCTTTCAGCTGTTTTTTGAACCACTGCTTGATTTTGCTGCGCGCCTGCGTGGTCTTGACGAATTTCAGCCAATCCCGGCTGGGGGTCGCCGTATTCGAGGTCACGATCTCAATGATGTCGCCTGTACGCATCTTGTAATCCAGCGGGACAAGCTTGCCGTTTGCCTTCGCTCCCACGCACTTGTTACCGATCGCGCTGTGGATACTGTAAGCAAAGTCCAGCGGCGTAGAACCATTCACAAAGTCTTTTACATCGCCCTTGGGTGTAAAGACGAACACATTATCCGCAAAAATATCGACTTTTAAAGTCTCCATAAATTCCTTGGAGTCCTTCATGTCGTTCTGCCACTCCATCAGCTCGCGCAGCCATGAAAGCTTCGCGTCCATATCGTTGCCGGCTTTGGTGCCTTCTTTGTATTTCCAGTGCGCAGCGATACCATATTCCGCCGTACGGTGCATATCGTACGTCCGTATCTGTACCTCAAACGGCTTGCCGTCGTCGCCCAGAAGCGTCGTGTGCAGCGACTGGTACATATTCTGCTTGGGAACGGCAATATAATCCTTGAAACGAAGCGGTATCGGCTTCCACATGGTATGCACGAGCCCCAAAACACCGTAGCAATCCTTCACGCTGGAAACGATAATGCGGATCGCGATCAGGTCGTACACCTCTTCAAAGACCTTGTTTTTGTTTTTCATCTTTTTATAGATGCTGTAAATGTGCTTGGGACGGCCTTCGATCTCCGCCTTGATTTTCATTTCAATCAGCTTGTCTTCCAGCTTCGCAATCACGGAATTGATCTGTTTCTCACGTTCCACGCGCGTGGAAGCAATCTTGTTGGCAATCTCGAAATAATCGTCCGGATGCAAAAATTTAAGGGACAAGTCCTCAAGCTCCCACTTGATCGCGCTGATACCCAGCCGGTGCGCTAGCGGGGCATAGATTTCCAACGTCTCCGTCGCTTTTTCAATCTGCTTGTTTTCCGACTGGTATTTTAATGTCCGCATATTGTGCAGGCGGTCGGCAAGCTTGATGATGACCACGCGGATATCCGATGCCATGGCAAGGAACATTTTGCGCAGGCTCTCCCACTGTTGCTCTTCGCGGGTCTTAAAATCATAATTTTTCAATTTGGTCACGCCGTCGACCAGTTTGGCGATTTCAGGGGTGAACTCCTGCTCGATCTCGTCGATCGTCAGCAGCGTATCTTCCACCGCGTCATGCAATATCCCGGCGATGACCGTCGTATTGTCAAGCCCAAGGTCCGCGATGATGTCGGCGACTGCCAGCGGGTGCGTAAAAAAGGGTTCGCCGGAATGGCGGAACTGTCCTTCGTGCGCTTTCTCCGCCATGGCAAACGCTTTTTCTACGTCTGCGTCATATTCAAGTTTATGCCGTCTCACAAAATCCTGGTAATAACCCGACACCCAAACTTCCCCTTTTTTTCTGTCCTAATACTGTACCAGAGAGAATACGTTATATCCCTTGAGGACGTCACGCCCGCCAAGGTCTGTAAGCTCAATCACAAAGTTAAGCGATGTTACTTCCGCACCTGCCATTTTCACCAGGTCGCACGCGGCTTTCGCCGTACCGCCCGTCGCGAGCAGGTCGTCAAAGACCGCCACACGCATACCTGGCTGGATCGCGTCCGTATGCATTTCAAACTTATCCATACCATATTCCAGATGGTATTCCACATGGAATGCGTCCGATGGCAGTTTCCCCGCCTTTCTGACCGGTACGATCCCTTTCCTAAGTTTATACGCAACGGGAGAACCGAACAAAAAACCACGCGCATCCAGTACGACGATGATATCAACATTTTCATCCTTTACGCGGTCGGCAAACGTGTCCGTCACATATGCAAACGCATCCGGATCCTTGACCAGGGTCGTGATATCCCTGAAAACAACCCCCGGTTCCGGAAAATCCATGATATTTCTTATTTTCGCCTTCAGATCCATTGGCCTTTTCTCCCTCTCAAGAAAATTTCTGGTAAACAGCGCTTTCCATAAGGTCGCGTTTTCCATTTTTTATCATAATGTGTATTCTATCACTTTTTTTTATTTCTAGCAATCCAATTTGGCGCAGTACCAGCGTCGCAAAAGCAATTTTTTCCACATCTATGCCATCCACATACTTTTCAAGGAAAGCCGCCATTGCCCCCTCGTCTAAAAACGATATCTTCTGGTCGCTGACGCCTTTCAGGATCACATATATCTTGAGCAGCGTTTCCCGCCCACAAAAATAGGTTTCCTTTTCCAATGCGGACGGCTGCCCACATCTCTCAATGTAACTTTCGGCTTTCTGGTATTGCCGCTTTAATGTCTCGTCAAACGAAAAAGTGTTCACGATCATCTGCGGCTTATTGTCAAACGTATTGACATTGAGTACGCCCACAATGTCCGCTTGTGAAGGCACGTCTGCCGCCTGCATGCCAAACACTACGCCATTCACGGCGTGTCCGCCTTCCCCGATGCGGAATTTCGCGTGCCTGTCTTCGCCGATCGGCCGTATATCCCTGACCTGCACCTTTCTGACCAACACTTCTATCTGTTCATTTTTATGCCCGAACGGCCTCAAACGGTCAAATTCGCCGATCAACCGGTTGTTGATATCACCCGTCCCGATCTCCATATCGTAATATTTGACCGGACGGAAAATTTCTTCCGTATAATGTTCGTTCATATAAGAGTCCAGGCGGCTTGTGAGCTGCTCCAGATGCTCCTGCCTGATCGTTAGTCCTGCGGCGCCGGCATGGCCGCCGAACTTCTCATAAAACTGGGCCTGCGACTGCAGCGCTTCATAAATATTGACGCCGTCAATACTGCGCGCCGAGCCTGTAAATATACCATCCGTTTCCGTGCCGCCCAATAGCACGGTGGGCCGCATGAAAGCTTCCGTAACCTTGGAAGCCGCAAGCCCTACGATCCCAATATCCCAGTCCTCCTTGTAGAGTAAAATGATCTTCCTGTCATCAGGATCACCCACCATCTCCATGGCCTCGTTTACGACCTTTTCCTGTCGCTTTTGGCGATCCGTATTGAGCTCGCACAGCTTTTTTGCAAGCTGCTCCAATTTGCTTTCGTTGGTGTCGCTCAAAAGCTCGAAGGCGATCCTCGCCGTGGATATCCTGCCTGCGGCATTGATGCGCGGCGCTAAAACGAACGAGACTGTCTGTGCGTCGATCTCATTCCTTTTTGGGCAGGCCTGCGCGATCAGCGCAGCAATCCCCGGGTTGGGGTCGCTATTGATCTTCTGGAGGCCCAATGCCGCGATCGCGCGGTTTTCCCCCTGCAGCGGGACAATATCCGCAATGGTCGCGAGGGCTGCCAGGTCGATATAAGCAAGCGCATCTTTTCCCAGCAGCGCCTGCGCGATCTTGAACGCTACGCCTGCGCCGCACAGGTCATGGTAAGGATATGTCTCCCCCGGGCATTTGGGGTTAATGATAAAATCCGCCTTCGGCAAAACCGGCGGACATTCGTGGTGGTCTGTCACGATCGTTTTCATGCCCAGCTCTTTTGCACGCGCGATCTCCGCCACATTGGTGATCCCGCAATCCACGGTGATGAGCAAGTCCGTCCCCTGAAGCTTTTCTATGCTGTCCGAAGAGAGCCCATAGCCATGCTCCATCCTGTCGGGCAAAAAACATTCCACCTTTGCCTGCAACTTTTTCAGTACCTGGTACAAAATAGCGCAGGCGGAAGTCCCATCCGCGTCATAGTCCCCATAAACGCATATCTTCCCTTTCACGGCGATCGTATGCCTTACCATACTCACAACGTCGTGCATATCACGGAACAAATAAGGGTCGTTAAGCTGGGAAACGCCGGGATTCAAAAACAAGCGTGCCGCCTCTACGCTGGTAATGCCGCGGGCACACAAAAGACGGGCCGTCAACGGAGAAATCTTCAGCGCGCTGCTCATTTTGCCAATCGCGGCCTCATCATTGCTGATCTGCGGTTTTTGTTTTAAGACATATCTCATTTCATAAACCCTTGCTTTCAAAAAAGACCTCCTTGTTTTAAGAAGGTCTTTTCCCTATTATGCTTTTACCGCTTTCTTCTTCGCCTTTTGCTGTGCTTTCTTATTGCTTCCCGCCTTGCTTTGCGTTTTCTTCTTCTTGTCGAATTTATCCGCCATCAGCGCCCAAAGCGGTGCCGAAATCAGCACGGACGAATATACGCCCGCCAGCAGGCCGACAATGATCGGGAAAGCGAATTCCTTGATTGCCTCGACGCCGAAGATATAAAGGGCTAAGATCATGATCAGCGTCGTCACCGACGTGTTGACCGTCCTTGTCAGTGTTTCCTTGATACTCTTGTTCGCAATTTCGCTGCGCGTATGCTGCCTTAAGCCCATGATCTTCAGGTTATCGCGTACCCGGTCAAAGACAACGATCGTATTATTGATCGCGTAACCGATGATCGTAAGGCAGGCCGCGATAAACGCACTGTTGATTTGTATCCGCATGATACTGACGATCGCGATCATGATCGCAACATCGTGCACCAGCGTAATGACCGCGCTGATCCCGTTAAACAGCTCAAAGCGGATCCAGATGTATATAAGCATCAACACACACGCCACCGCAACCGCCAGGAACGCGTTCCTGACAAGCTCGCTGCTGGTCACTCCGCCCACGCGGTCAACAGAGGCGATCGTAGCATCCGGATAGGTCTCTTGGATCTCCGCAATGATCGCCGAGTTCACATCCGCCTGCTGCTCCTCATCCGGCAATAAGCGCATACGGATCTGTGCCTGCGTATAGTTTTCCCCCGTCTGGACGATGGGAGAATCCCCCATACCATTGTCATCCAGCGCTTTTTTCACAACGCCCGTATCAAAATCGCCGCCAAACTCAATCGTTGTGATATTACCGCCCGTAAAATCGATACCCAGGTTGAGGCCGCCGTTGACAGCGCCAAAGATCACGCCCAGAATAATGATTACAATTGGCAAGATCACAAACCATTTAAAGTTTTTCGTAAACATTATGCCACGCCCCCTTCCTTTTTGGCCTTGGCCGCGGCGCGCAATTCCTTCGCCTTAGCCATAAATACATTCGGGTTCTTGATGTTCAGGTTCACAAACATTTTCAGGATGCCCCTCGTGATCAGCAGCGCAGAGATCATGGATACGATGATACTGATGATCAGCGTATACGCAAAGCTTTTCAGCGTCCCCGCGCCGAAGATCGCCAGTACGATCGCACAGATCAGCGTCGTAACGTTGGAATCCAGGATCGTGACAAACGCCTTTTTGAACCCTGCGTCCACAGAAGTCCGCAATGTTTTTCCCGTACGGAACTCCTCTTTAAACCTCTCGAATATGATAACGTTCGCATCCACGGCCATACCGATACCTAAAACGATACCGGCTATACCCGGCAAGGTGAGCTGTACCCCCGGGACGCTTCCCAGCAATAACAGGACGAAGCATACATATACCGTAAGCGCCATGCAGGCAACGAGCCCCGGCAGCCGGTAAACGATGAGCATGAATATGAACAATATCGCAAGGCCGATCAAGCCTGCCATAATACTGTTCTGCAGCGCGCCGACGCCGAGCGTCGCGCTCATCGAGCGCACTTCTATCTCCTTTAAATCCAGAGGGAGCGCACCGCTCTCGATCTGCAATGCAAGGTTTTCCGCTTCTTCATAGCTGAAACCTTTCCCTGTCCCGCCGGTGATGATACCCTCTCCATTGGGGATCTGTTCGTTGACTTTTGGGGAAGAAATGGTTTCTCCGTCGATGGTGATGGAAATAACCTGGCCCACAAACTCTTTGGTGGCTTCCGAAAAAGCCTGCGCACCTTCATCGTTCAATTTGAACGATACCGCATATTGTTTATTGCTGTCCTGCGTCACATGCGCCTGTTCGATCTGTTCGCCTTCCAGGATCGTATTTCCATCCGGGTCGACAAACGCAAGCTTGGCCGGCGTCCCGATAAACTTCGACACCTCATCGGGATCCTTGACCTCGCTGCTCTCGTTGATCGGTATCTCTACCCTGATTTTATCAGACCCCTGTTTGGTGATGGTTGCCTCCGTATATCCCTTGGCGTCGAGGCGTTGCCGCAGGACTAGCATGGCTCCGTCCATTTTCTGGTCAAAATTGTCTATCGATGTGTCATCCGCCTGGTAAACGACATATACGCCGCCCGTCAGGTCGAGCCCCTGCTGGATTCCGCTTAAAGGCTTAACATCATAAACCCCGGCAGAAAAGCCGTTTACAACAAAAACACACAGCAAAGCAATTAAAACAAAAGTGACAATAATGCCAATTACGCTTCGCTTCCTCATTTACTGTTCCTCCCAATTCTATTATTACCACCCGCCCCCGGACATACCAAAGCGCAAATGATGAAAAACGGAACTGCCCGTGCCGGAACGTTTGCACAAAGCAATTCCACAAGAAAACTCACTCATATATTATATAGCCGCAGCCAGTAATAGTCAATTGAAAATCAGGCGGGTCATAAATCGAACAAGCTCAGCTGGTTTGTCTCCGTGAGGCCCGTCAAAGTCCCCATTTTTTGCATTTCCTCTATCACGGATGCAGAAACTTTTGCACGCTTCCGCAAGTCTTCTATGGAAAGAAAATCCGCCTGCTCGCGCTCCTCCACAATCTTTGCCGCCGCGTTGCCGCCCAGCTTGGGCACAGATAAGAACGGCAGCCGGATCCCGCCCTTTTCGATCAGGAATTTATCCACGGCGGATTTTTTCAGGTCGACAGGCAAAAAGTGGATGCCGCGCAAATACATTTCGCAGGCCACTTCCAGCATCGTCGCCATATTTTTTTCATTTGCCGTTGCGCTTTTGCCTTTGTTTTCAAGCATCTGCCAGTTCTTCTTGATATCGTCCAGCCCGCCCGTTACATAGGAAGCGTCGAATTCGCCCGCGCGCACCGTAAAGTAGGAAGCGTAAAACGCTTCCGGATGATGTACCTTGCAGTAAGCAATACGGTAGGCCATGATCACGTACGCCGCCGCGTGCGCTTTGGGGAACATATACTTGATCTTCTTACAGGACTCGATAAACCATTCCGCAATGTGCGCATCATCCAGCGCTTTTTGCATGTCCTCAGAAAAACCGTTTTTTGCGATCTTCCCTTTTCTGGTCGCCTCCATGATGAAGAAAGCCATGCGCTTCTCCACCCCCTTGTCCACCAGATAGTTCATGATGTCGTCGCGGGTACATATCGCCTCGCGCAGGGTACAGGTTCCCGCTTTGATCAAATCCTGCGCATTTCCCAGCCATACGTCCGTGCCGTGGGAAAGTCCGCTGATACGGATGATCTCCGCCATGCTTGTGGGTTTGGTGTCCATCAGCATCTGGCGCACGAATTTCGTGCCGAACTCCGGGATGCCCAGCGTCCCCGTCTGTATGCCGAGCAGGTCTGCCGGCTTTAACTTAAGCGGCTTGAGTCCCGAAAACAAATCCATCGTCGGCTTGTCGTCCAGCGGGATCGTCAGCGGGTCGATGCCCGTCATATCCTGCAGGAGCCTGATAATGGTCGGAACATCGTGCCCCAGGATATCCAGCTTGATCAGGATATCATGCATGGAGTTGAAGTCAAAGTGCGTCGTCACCCATTCCGCATCCGCGGCGTCTGCCGGACGCTGCACAGGCGTAAACTCATAGATTTCCCTGTCCGACGGGACGATTACGATCCCGCCCGGATGCTGCCCCGTGGTCTTTTTAACGCCTGAAACTCCCTGCACCAGGCGGTTGATCTCCGCTTCGTTTGCATACGTTCCCGTTTGTTCAAGGAATTTTTTGACATAGCCATAGGCGATCTTGTCCTTAACCGCGCTGATCGTCCCCGCACGGAACACATGCCCTTCCCCAAACAATACCTCCGTGTACTTATGCGCGACCGGCTGGTATTCGCCGGAGAAATTGAGGTCGATATCAGGCACCTTGTCCGCATCGATCCCCAGGAATACCTCGAACGGGATATCATAACCGTCTTTTAAATACTTCGTACCGCACACCGGGCAATCCTTGTCCGGAAGATCGACGCCCACGGCATAGCTTTCCTTGTCAACGTCAAAATCCGAGTGCTTGCAGTTTGGGCAGACGTAGTGCGGCGGCAGCGGGTTTACTTCCGTGATCCCCGTCATCGTCGCCGCGAGGCTGGAGCCGACAGAGCCCCTGGAGCCGACCAGATAACCATCTTCGTTTGACTTTTTGACCAGCCTGTGCGCACTGTAATAGAGTACGGAGAACCCATGCCCGACGATCGAATCCAGCTCGCGCTTCAATCTCGCCTCGATGAGCTCGGGCAGCGGATCCCCATACTTTTCCTTTGCCGTCCGAAAAGCAAGCTCCGTGATCTTTTCCGCCGCGCCCTCGATGGTCGGCATCGCCGTTTCCGCCTGGAACAGCTCGATCTCCTCCGTCATATCCGCGATTTTGTTGGAATTGGTCACAACGACCTCATATGCGGTCTTTTCACCAAGATAGGCGAATTCTTCCAGCATTTCGTCCGTCGTACGCAAATAAAGCGGCGCCTGCTCCGTATCGTCATATCCTTGCACCTGGAAAATAATACGCCTGAAATATTCGTCCTGCGGGTCTAAAAAATGGACGTCGCATGTCGCCACCACCGGCTTACCCAGCTTCTTACCCAATTCGACGATCCTGCGGTTGCACGTCCTGATATCGTCCTCGCTGGCAAGGATGCCCTGCTTGACCATAAATGCATTGTTACCGACCGGCTGTATTTCCAGATAATCGTAAAATCCTGCGATTTCCTCCAGTTTTTTTTCCGAAGCCCCGGCAAGCAGCGCCTGGTAAAGTTCGCCCGCTTCGCACGCGGAACCGATGATGATCCCTTCCCTGTGCTCTTCGATCAGGCTTTTGGGCATACGCGGCTTCCTGTAGAAATGATCCAAATGCGCATGTGAGATCAGCTTGTATAAATTCCTTAAGCCGCGTTTGTTTTTGCACAAAATGATCGTGTGGTAAGCCCTCGCGTTTTTCCCGCCGGCCTGTCCGGCAAACAGTTGGTTTACGTCCTGCATATCCTGTGCGTCGTTTTTGCGGAATTCTTCAAAACAGCGCAGCATGATCCCCGCCGTGCAAACTGCATCGTTTACCGCCCGGTGATGGTCGAGCGGGATGCGCAAATGCGCGGCCACCGTGTTCAGTTTATGGTTTTTGAGCTTTGGGAACGCCAGCCGGCACAGCGCAAGCGAATCCACGACTTTGTTGGAGTATGTGATGCCAAATTCTTTGGATTTGTGAAAAATAAACTTCGTATCGAAAGCCGAATTATGCGCCACCAGCACGCAGTCTTCGCCGCAGAACTGTTTGAACGCCAAAAGAGCTTCTTGCGGCAACGGCGCATCCTTCACCATATCGTCCGTGATCCCCGTAAGGGAAACGATCTTGGGCGGGATGGGCTTTGACGGCTTCACAAAAGTCTGGAACCGATCCAGCGCCTCTCCGTTTTTCACACGCACCGCACCGATTTCGGTAATGTCGCAGTTGATGTGCGAAAGCCCTGTCGTTTCGATGTCAAAAACGACATATTCCTCGTCAAAACTCTTTTTCTCGTTGGAATCATATATCTTTTTGGAATCATCTATCATGTAGGCTTCCACGCCATAGATTACGCGGATCCCGTTTTGCTTGGCAGCATTCGCCGCATCCGGGAAAGCCTGCACCACGCCATGGTCTGTAATCGCGATCGCCTTGTGCCCCCACTGCGCCGCGCGCTTGATGATCTTGCGCACGTCGGAAACGCCGTCCTGTGCCGACATCTGGGTATGTGTATGCAGCTCTACGCGCTTTTCTTCGGCCGTATCTTCCCTGTCCTTGTGGCTGGAACGCTCGATCCTCTGAGCCTTGATCGTCTTTTCATGCTCATAAGGATCGTCCGTGCACATTCCGGATAGCACGATCCACTGACCCACCTTGGGTGCGGCCAGCTTTGTTTTGTATTTACTGCTTTCCAGGAAAAAGCAGGTGACGCTTGCGCTGTAGTCGCACACCACGAATTTATGCTTTACCAGCTCGCCGTCTTTCAGCTCCTTATCCTCTGTAAAAACGACTTCGCCTTCGATCGTACATTTTTCATCCGCGCGAAGGTTGCATATCTGTGTGGTAAAGGCCGGTGCCGCCGCACCCTCCGCACGCGCCTTTTTAGGGGCCGCAGCGGGCCTGTCCTCCCACGGCGGTGCATCATCGTTCCCACCCGTTGGGCGCACTGCCGGATGTGGTTTCAAAGGCTTGTTTACGTTCGCTGTTTCCGGCTTGCTTTGCTGCGCAAGGATCCTGCCGATCTCTTCATCCGGCTCATATTCTCCTGCGGCCTCCTGCGAAACCCCGGTACGCACGACTCCCTGTATCCCGTAAGTTCCGCGCAGGTAGGCTTCTACCTTCTCCTGTACGCCCATGGACAAAAAAACACCTTCGCCCATATCGCTGTCAAAATCGATATGCAGAAGGTTATCTTTCAGCCTGATTGCCGCACTGCGGATAAAGGGGATCACCGTAGGCTGCGTCAGCGCTATAAAATCCTTGATATATTTTTCCAAGGTCTCCTTGTTATCGCAAAATTCCTGTTTGAAATCCGATTGATCCAGCAGGATGCACAGCCCTGTGCTGCACGATTCCGCAAGCGCTTTTTTGAGCTTTAAAAAATGCGCGGGCGCCAGATGCTTTGAAGTCTTGAAAAAGACATCCAGCAGTTCCTGTTCTTCCGAATATTCCACGCGGTCAAAACGGATCGCGTCGCCAAAACGCGCATCACTGTTTATTTTTTCCAGGATTTGTGCAAGGTTTTTGATTTGCGCGTTCAATTGCTTTGCTCCCTCTCTTCTGCCAACTCAAGTATCATACGCCGCAATTCAGGCAAAATATCGAACTCATCCACTTTCCGCAAAACTTCGCCATGCGCGAACAACAGTCCTTCGCCGCGTCCGCCCGCGATTCCCAGATCGGCTTCCCGCGCTTCCCCCGGGCCATTGACCGCACAGCCCATGACCGCGATCTTCATGGGAACCTTGATATCTTTTGTAAAACGCTCTATGCTCGTCGCGATTTTTTCGATATCGATCGTACACCTGCCGCACGTGGGGCAGGAAATGATTTCCACGCTGTTTTGCAGGAGCCCGCAGCTCTTTAAGATGTCACGCGCCGCATGTACCTCTTGCACCGGATCGCCGGTGATCGATACACGGATCGTATCGCCGATCCCGTCGAGCAGCAACGACCCCAGTCCGACCGCTGATTTGACGACCGCGCTGTTGTATGTCCCCGCTTCCGTCACACCCAGGTGGAGCGGATACGGCACAAGCTTGGAAATACCGCGGTATGCCTTCACGCAAACGGGCGCGCTTGACGATTTGATCGATACGACGATATTATCGAATCCTGCCTTTTCTAAAATGCGGATATTGGCAAGCGCGCTCTCGACCAGCGCTTCGGGCGTTGGCCCGCCGAATTTATCCAGCATGTCTTTGGAAAGCGATCCTGCGTTCGCTCCCACACGGATCGGTATGCCCGCCGCTTTGGCCGCATCCACAACCCGCATTACCTTTTTTTCATTTCCGATATTTCCCGGGTTGATGCGTATCTTGTCCACACCGTTTTCAATGGCGGCTACAGCGATATTGGCGTCAAAATGAACGTCCGCCACAAACGGGATGTGTATCTGGTCTTTGATCTTGGGAATATACCGCGCGCACTCCTCGTCATAGACCGCGCTGCGCACGATCTCGCACCCCGCCTGCTCCAGCGCCAAAATCTGCGCCACCGTTTCCCGTACCTTTTTGGTATCGGTATTCGTCATAGACTGGATCGCGATTTTGTTGCCTTCGCCAATATTTACACCACCGATTTTGACCGTTTTGGTTTTCATCCCATACATCCTCACATAACCATCCTGGAAACGTCCTGGAATACCAGGAAAATCGCCAGTCCAAAGACCAGCACCATACCGATCAGGTTCAATATCCCTTCCACTTTCAGGGGCGCAGGCTTCTTGCGTATCCCTTCCACCGCATATAATACGATCTTGCCGCCGTCCAGCGCCGGGATCGGCAGCAGGTTAATGATTGCCAGGTTCACGCTCAACAGCGCTGAAAGCGTCAATATACTCACCAATCCATACGGGATCACCTGCCCGACGATTTGTACCACGCCGACGATACCCGCCATATTTTCGATTCCCTGTCCCATAAAGAACAACTGGCCGAGCGCGGTAAACATTTGACCCACCATTAAAAACAGCCATTGGAAGCTCATGCCGACCGCCTCAAAAAAATGATACTTCACAGGCTCCGCCTGCACATTCATCCCAATCAGCTTGCTGCCATCTTCACTCGTCCCCGAAAACGGTACTTCCAGTTCGATCTCCTGCCCGTCACGGAGGAGGACGATGCTTCTTTTTTCTCCGCTGTCCGCATTGATCGCTTCGTTCCAACTGGCATTATCGTGTATTTCCACACCATTCATACTTTTGACGACGTCGCCCGGCAGGATCCCGCTCGTTTCCGCGGGCGACCCCTGCACTGTTTCCTGCACCTGCACGCTGAACTGCGGATTCGGATTGATTTGGAAATCCCCGGCCGTCATCAAAATCACAGTAGATAAGATGACCGCTACGATGATATTCATTGCCGGGCCGGCAATGATCGTCAGGAAACGGCTTTTCAGCGAAGCCGCACGAAAATCCCCCGGTTCCGGGTCTTTTTCCTCATCATCGGCGAATTTGTTGAACCCGCCGATAAAAAACGGCCGGATCGAAAATTCCGTCCCGTTTCTATACCACTTGACCAGCTTAGGCCCAAACCCGATCGCAAACTCGGTCACTTTGATCCCGTTTTTCTTCGCCACAATATAGTGCCCAAACTCGTGCGCGACCACAAGTCCCGTCAGTACCAGCAGCGTAATGATAATACTAAGAAATATCTGCAATTATGTTCCTCCAAAACCGTACATCCTAGAGCAGGCCTTTCACATACTCCCGGATTTCGGCGTCCATAGACAGTATCTCATCTATACTCTGCGGGTTCCTTCCACAAAATTTATGCATACTGTCTTCTATTATTTCCGGTATCCTGCCGAAGCAGATCCGATCATTCAGATACAGATCTACCGCAGCCTCATTGGCTGTATTGAATACCGCCGTCGTTTTCGTTTCCATTGCGTCATACGCAAGCCGCAGGCAGGGGAACCGCTCCATGTCCGGTTCAATAAAATCAAGCCTGCTGATTTCATAAAAATTAAGCGCTTTCGTAAGACGGCTCTCCTTCATCTGCGGATAGAGCAACGCCTTCTGTATCGGCATACGCATATCCACCGGCCCCAATTGTGCCAGCAATGAACAATCTTCAAACTCCACCATCGAATGCACCATACTCTGCGGGTGCACCAGAACCTTGATATCCTGTGGTTTCATGTGGTACATATAATGCGCTTCGATCACTTCCAGCCCCTTGTTTGCAAGCGAAGCCGAATCAATGGTGATCTTCCTGCCCATGTCCCATCTTGGATGTTTCAATGCGCTTTCTTTGGGCGCATGATATATTTTTTCTTTTTCCCATTTCAAAAACGGGCCGCCCGAAGCCGTCACCCACAGCCTGCGTACCTTGCGTACCTTATATTTCTGTCCCAGGCACTGGAACAACGCCGAATGCTCGCTGTCTACGGGAAGGATGAGCGTTCCGGTCTCCTCTATCATCTTCTTCGTGACTTCACCGCCGCAAACAAGCGATTCCTTGTTTGCAAGCGCCACTGCCGTATGGGTTTTGAGGCACTCCTCAAACGCCGGCAATCCTGCGATCCCCAAAACGGAAAGAGCCACCAAATCAGGATCGCCTGCGCCGCATGCCAGCTTGAGCGCATCTTTCCCACTGATGATTTTTGCTTCATATGTAAGCAAAGACTTCAGCTTAGCAACGTCTTGCAGCCCCGTCAGCGCCACATATTCCGGGCGGGCCCGGTTTGCAAGCTCTGCCAACTCCTCCGCATGCGTATGGGCTGACATACATACGATTTCTATTTCTTCAGGATACGCGAGCGCCACATCCAGCGTCTGCCGTCCGACCGATCCCGTTACTCCCAGTATCGTAACTTTTTTCAAATATTTTCTCCTGTCAGATTATAGCCGTCATCGACAAAATAAAAACCACGGGAATGCAGAATATAACACTGTCTATCCTGTCCATCACACCGCCATGTCCCGGCAGCAGCTTTCCAAAATCCTTGATGCCCAGCGCCCGTTTCAAAAACGATGCGGATAAATCCCCAAATTGCGAGATCGCTGCCAGGATCCCTCCCGCAGCCAGGTAATTCACAAGCGGCCCCATAACAATATAATGCCCGCTCAGATAGATCATATTGTCAAATACCAGCCAGATCAGCAGAGCCGCCACAACGCCGCCGATAATTCCCGCCACGCATCCCGCTACCGTTTTTTTAGGACTGATCTGCGGGCATAGCTTACGCTTTCCGAACGCCATCCCAAAGAAATAGGCAAACGTATCGGAGAACATCGCGGGAAGGAATACCATAAGCAGCATAACCAGCTGTCCAGTATACGGCTCGTCGTAATGATGGAAAACATCAAACCAATCGTGCACATAATGCGGGTATGCAAAGGTCAGGATCAAAGCATAGAATAAGGCCAGGAGCATCTGCGGGTAAACGAGTGTCAGCACTGTGTTTCCAACACTTTCCGCCGTATGGCGTTTTGAAAACATGGCCGCAATAAAAGTGGTCATCGTCAATGCCACAAACAAAACCAGCACAGTTGTCGGCGTAAAGTACGACGCTGTAAATGGGCCCCATGCCTGTCTGTTCCCGAAATCGACCAAAAATAAAGCTGCCAATATCCCTGCAAACAGGAAGCTTACCGTTTTTACGACCGGCTTACCGTTTCCATCCATTGCACGCACGATTTCAAACTGGCTCATGCATCCGAGGACGACCGCAAAGACGGCCAATACCCAGCTCTGTACAAACAGTGCCAGCGCAACGATAATAACGATCGGTATCGCGACCAGTATCCTTTTTAACATACCCTACCCCTTCAGTCCGCCGTATCTTCTTTGCCGGCCCTGATATTCGACCAAGGCATTTTCATATTCCCGCTCATCGAAGTCCGGCCAATAAACGGGCGTAAAATAAAACTCGGCATACGCCAGCTGATACAGGAGATAGTTGGAAAGGCGCTCTTCGCCGCTGGTACGGATCATAAAATCCGGATCCGGCTGCCCGGCAGTTTCCAGGTGATCCGAAATCGTCTGCATATCGATATCTTCTACTGCGAGCCCACCATCCTTCACTTCCCCGGCAATCTTCCTCACTGCCTCCGCGATCTCTGCACGCGAACCGTAATTCAGCGCGATATTCAGCGTCATCCCCGTGTTGTTTTTTGTCTTTTCCTTCGCGTTTTCCAACACGGCGATCACTTCTTTGGGAAGTTTTGTAATATCCCCTATGGTATTGAATATTACATTTTTCTCATGCATCTCGTCAAGTTCTTTCTGTAAATATTCTATTAACAATCCCATCAGCGCCCCGACCTCTTCTTTGGGGCGTTTCCAGTTTTCCGTCGAAAACGCGTAAAGCGTCAAATAACGGATGCCAATGTCGCTGCTCATGCGAATGATAGTCTTTACCTTGCCCATCCCCGCCCTGTGACCTGCGACACGCGGCATCATACGCTTTTTTGCCCACCGCCCGTTGCCGTCCATGATGATCGCAACGTGCACGGGCAAGCTGCTCATGTCCAAAGCTTTTAATTCTGCTTTTCTCTTTTTTGAAAAAAGGCCCAAATCCCATTCCCTCCATACCGCTTAAAAAATGAAATCCCAAAGCCGGTCAGCTCTGGGATTCCTCATCAATTCCTGTTTTAAATTCACCGACGACAAGCTCATATACGCCATCCGTTTCCCGCGCGCGTATCACGCGAACAGAGTCGGCGTCTTCATATGGCTTATACGACCGATAATAGACGACCCTGTAGGGAATCGCTTCCCTTTCCAGCATCTTAGAAACTTGATCAAGAGGCAGTCCCAGAAGCTGCATCATATTTCGAGGATTTCCTTTTCCTTCGACTGCAGTATTTCTTCGACTTTCTTGACCTTTTTATCCGTCAGCTCCTGTATCTCCTTTTCAAGGATATCATAATCGTCTTCGGTCAGCGTACTCGTCTTTTTTTCCTTTTTAAATACTTCGTTGGCGTCCCGGCGGATCGCACGGATCGCGATCTTTGATTCTTCCGCTTTTTTCTTTGCCAGCTTTACCAGCTCTTGACGCTTTTCCCCAGTGACTTCCGGGAAAGCAAGCCGGATCACCTTGCCGTCGTTGGCTGGGTTGATGCCAAGGTCGGAAGCTTGTATCGCCTTTTCCACTTCATGCAAAATATTGGTGTCCCAAAGCGAGATCACGAGTAATCTCGGTTCCGGCGCCGAAATGTTCCCCACCTGGCTGATGGGCGTGGGCGTACCATAATAATCTACCATAATGCCGTCAAGGAGCTGTGCATTCGCCCTCCCCGCACGGATACTCACCAATTCTTTTTTCAAGACGTTAAGCGTCTTCTCCATCTTTTCTTCCGCTGTTTTCAGTGCCTCATGTTCCACTTGCATATCAAAATCCATTCCTTTCATCATTCTCAGATTGCATAAAAATGGTCTTCATTTTCTACATTATATTGTATCGCAAAAAGCCATAAAACACAATGCCCATTCCCTTGATTCTTACCGGCGGGTCTACTTGATCGTCGTACCGATTTGTTCCCCGCTGACCACGCGCTGTATACTGTCTTTCTCATTGACCCCAAAGACGATGATCGGGATATGGTTATCCATGCAAAGCGTGATCGCCGTGTTGTCCATAACCGCGAGGCCTTTGTTGATCACATCCATATAGGAGATATACTCAAAACGTTTGGCATCCGGGTTCGTCTTCGGATCGCTGTCATACACCGCATCCACGTTCTTCGCCAGCATGATAAGATCCACTTCCATTTCAGCCGCGCGCAGCGCCGCAGCAGTATCTGTTGAAAAATAAGGGTTGCCCGTGCCGCAGGCAAAGATGACGACACGCCCTTTTTCCAGATGCTTCATTGCCTTTCTGCGGATATAAGGTTCCGCGATCTGGCGCATCTCGATCGCCGTCTGTACGCGCGTCTGCAGTCCTTTTTCCTCCAGGGCGTCCTGCATAGCGAGCGCATTGATAACCGTTGCCAGCATGCCCATATAATCCGCGGTCGTCCGATCCATATGCGCGCCCACCCGTGCGCCGCGCCAGATATTCCCGCCGCCTACAATAATGCCGACCTCTACTCCCTGTTCCGCGATTGCAATGATCTGATCCGCCACATTCGCCACGATATCAAAATCAAGGGGATGGTTTTTCTCAGAACACAGCGCCTCGCCGCTGATTTTCATGATTACTCTTTTATATTTCGGTTCCATGCTTTTCTCCTCGCTATATTTTGCTAAAAAAAAGAGAACACGAATGTGTTCTCTTTTTTAAAGTCTTAAAGACCCGCTTGCTCCATAACTTCCTTCTGGAAATCATCCTGCCGCTTTTCCAAGCCTTCGCCCATCTCGTATCTTGCAAAACGACGGATGGAAATCTTTTCCCCAATCGTTGCAACCTGCTCGTTCAAAAGGTCTTGGATCGTCTTGTCCGGATCCTTTACAAAAGGCTGGTCCAAAAGGCAAATCTCTTTCTTGTATTTCTTGATCCTGCCTTCTACCATTTTTTCAACGACATTGGCAGGCTTCCCTTCATTGAGAGCCTGTGCCGTCAGGATTTCCTTTTCCTTTTCCAGTACTGCCGGATCCACCTCTTCTTCGGAGACATACAGCGGGTTCGCTGCTGCAATATGCATCGCGATATCCTTTACAAGGTCGTGGAACTGATCCGTTTTTGCAACAAAGTCCGTCTCGCAGTTTACTTCAACCAGCACGCCGATCTTACCGCCCATATGGATATAAGAACCGACGATACCCTCCGCAGCGATCCTGCCCGCTTTTTTTACAGCGGCTGCAAGTCCTTTTTCCCTAAGGATCTCACTTGCTTTTTCAATGTCGCCATTCGCTTCACTAAGCGCATTTTTGCAGTCCATCATCCCTGCGCCCGATCTTTCGCGCAGTGTCTTTACATCACTTGCTGAAACCATGGATAAACCCTCCAAATATTGATATCACTATTATTTTTCTTCCGCTGCTTCCGCTTCCACTGCTGCAGGCGCTTCTTCAACGGCTTCTTCCACAACAACAACTTCTTCGGGAAGAATTTCTTTTGCGATTTCTTCGGCGATCTCTTCCGCCGCAGCGACTTCGATCTCTGCCTCTGTCACGACCGCAGCAGCCTCCTGCTCCGCTTCTTCCATCTGCTCGCCCTGCTTGCCCTCCAGTACCGCGTCCGCCATCTTGGAGGCGATCAGCTTGACCGCACGGATCGCATCGTCATTGCCCGGGATCGGATAATCCACTTCATCGGGATCACAGTTCGTATCAACGATTGCAACGACCGGGATACCCAAGTTCCTGGCTTCTGCGATTGCAATTCTTTCTTTTCTCGGGTCAACGATGAAAAGCGCGCCCGGCAGGTCTTTCATTTCGCGGATACCGCCCAGGTTTTTCAGCAGCTTTTCTTTCTCGTGCATGAGCTGGATTACTTCCTTTTTTGGCAGAAGCTCCATATCTCCGTTTGTTTCCATATCCTCGATCTTATTGAGCCTTGCGACACGGCTTCTCATTGTCTTAAAGTTTGTGAGCATGCCGCCCAGCCACCTGTTAGCCACATAGAACTGGCCACAGCGTTTCGCTTCGGATTCGATGGAATCCTGCGCCTGTTTTTTTGTACCGACAAAAAGCACCGATTTATTGTCCATAGCGATGTCGCGTACAAAATAATATGCTTTTTCTACTTCCTTGACTGTTTTCTGAAGGTCGATGATGTAGATACCGTTTCTTTCCGTGAAGATGAACCGTTTCATCTTCGGGTTCCAACGGCGGGTCTGGTGTCCGAAATGCACACCTGCTTCTAAAAGTTGTTTCATTGAAATAACTGACATATTAAATAAACCTCCTCGTTTTATGCCTCCCTGTGCTTTACCTCCAGCGTCACCGTTTCCGGCACGAGTGCTGGAATCCGCTCCAGGTGCGTTATCGTCTGATATTATACCACAAAGAAAACAGGGAATGCAAGGATATTATTCCTCGCCGTCCTCTTCTTCTTCATCGTCTTCGTAATAAAGCTGCTGGAAGATGCCCCATAGCTCGTCCAGTTCCTGTTCCGTTTCGATCGGCACATAAACGTCTCCGTCGTCGCCCTCCTCGATCCGCATGATCAGCACTTCGCCCACATCGAATTCTTCCATCTTTTCGACCGGCGTAAAAGCGACATAAAAACTGTCGTCTACTTCAAATGTCAGCAAATGCTCAAATTGTAATACGTTACCGTCTTCGTCCTGCATTTCGATCAAATTCAATTCTTCACTCATCGTTTCATTTCCTTTCCGGATGCATTCTTTCATATCGATATACTGTCCATATACCCCTGAAGGATATAAACAGCAGCAATCTTGTCCACTACCTTTTTTCGTTTTTTTCGGCTTACATCCGCTTCCAGGAGCGTCCGGTGCGCACTTTTGGTCGTCAGGCGCTCATCCCAGTATACGAGCTGCTTCCCGCTCGCTTCTTTGAGCTTCTCCGCAAAAGCCTGTACCTTCTCCGCCTGCTCGCCGATCGTCCCGTTCATATTTTTCGGAAGGCCGCAAACGATTTTATCCACATCGTTCTTTTCCATCAAACCAACCAGATACTCAATATCCGATTGCTCCTCCTGCGTCCTGGTATATGTTTCGACCGGCTGTGCCGTGATCATCAGTAAGTCGGAAAGGGCGATCCCGATCCTTTTGTCCCCTACGTCCAGTCCTATGATTCTTGCCAAACTGTTCTCCTGTTCAAAAAATCACGCCCAAACACTCGAGGGCGTGATCTTCATTTTATTATATTTGCTTGATATAAAAGCTGACCAGTTCTTCCAAAAGCTCATCCCTGTCCACGCTCGCGATCAGGGAACGGGCATTTTTATATCCCGTGATATACGTTGGGTCACCGGAAACGATATATCCGATCAATTGGTTCACCGGGTCATAGCCCTTTTCACGCATTGCTTCGCTCACGATACGAATGATGCCGCGAACCGGGTTTTCCAGTTCCTTGTCAAAATTAAATTGCATGGTTTTATCTAAATCAGACATTTTTTCGCCTCCAACATGTTCCGCCCTACCCCAGGCCGTTCCTGTTTCATTATAACCTACTTCTTTTGATCTGTAAATCAATATATTCCCTTGTTTCGCCCTTTTTCAGCATTCTTCCAGCCGGTCTGCGCGGCAGTGCAGCTCTTTAAGCTGTCCAAGCACCCGGTCGATCTGCTCTTTGGTCGTCGTTTTTCCCAATGTAAAGCGCAGTGCGCTCCTGACTTCTTCCGGCGGCTTTCCCATCGCCAGCAGCACATGCGATGGCTCCAGCGATCCGCTGGTACATGCAGACCCGCTCGAACATTCGATGCCAGCCATATCGAGGCTCAAAAGCGCCGCCTCCGATTCGATCCCTTTGAGGGAAATGTTTACATTGTTGGGCAGCCTGTGTGTTCCATGTCCGTTGACCACTGCACGCGGCAAGCATTCCCTCACCTTTTCCATCATATAATCCCGCAACAGCGATATCCGCCGCATTTCTTCGTCCATCTCCTGCACGGCAAGCAGGAGCGCTTTTGCCATCCCCGCGATTTCCGGTACGTTCTCTGTTCCCGCACGCCTCTTGCGTTCCTGCGCGCCGCCGTACAGCAAAGGGGCTATCTTCACGCCCTCACGTACATACAATGCGCCGACGCCCTTCGGGCCATAAAACTTGTGTGCCGATAAGGACAGCAGGTCAATCCAGTCCTTTTGTACATCGAGCGGAATACTGCCCGCCGCCTGCACCGCATCCGTATGGAAAAGCACACCTGCTTCCCTCACGACCCGGCCGATCTCCCTGATCGGATTGACCGTTCCCACCTCATTGTTCGCATAGATTACGGATACCAGCACCGTGTCTGCCCGCAACGCATTTTTGACCTGTTCCGCGCTCACCGCGCCATATTCATCCACCGGCAGCACCGTCACTTCATACCCCAGCGTTTCCAAATGCCCCGCAGCATGCAGCACCGCATGGTGCTCCGCTGCGGTCGTGACAAGGTGCTTTCCCTTTTTTGCATTGGCCTCCATGATGCCACGCAGCGCCCAATTATCACTTTCCGTCCCGCAGGCCGTAAAATGTATCTCGTTTTTCGACGCCGCCCCCAGGCTCTTCGCCATACTTTTTCTCGCCGCATCGAGCACGCCCGCCGCACGCCGCCCGCTTTCATACAGGCTAGACGGATTCCCGAACCCCTCCTTGAAATAAGGCAGCATCTCTTCCAGGACTTCGTCCCTTACATAAGTTGTAGCGGCATAGTCCAAATATATCTTTTCCATCAGCGTATCAATCAAAAGCGATAAACGACCCCATGGCGCCCGTTTTTCCGCAATCCCTCCTATGTGAATAAAACAAATCTTCCCTGCAACAGGTGCAAAGGTCGGCACAGGTAATATGTTCAGGCAGCAGGCCGCATTGCTCCATTTGCCTGAGCAGCGCCAACTGCAGATCCACATATGTTTTTCCCTGCCTCGTCATTACTACAGCCTCGCCGAATTTTTCCATAAAAGGCTTCGCAACGTCTTCCTTCACCTCAAAGCAACAGCCCATGATGTGCGGGCCAATACCGACGAGGATATCTTTTGGGCTGCACCCGCACTTTTCCTGAAACAATTCAATGATATTCCCTGTGATCCCGTAATAGACTCCACGCCAACCCGCATGGCTCACACACGCTACGCGCTTTATAGGGTCTAAAAAAAACAGCGGCACACAGTCCGCGTGCAGGGTATGGGCGGTGATCCCGCTTTCCCTTATGACCAAAGCATCGCAGGGCGGCAGGTCTGTTTCCTTCGTGATCCCTTTGCCCGCATCATTGGCCCCTACAAGGTAAACACCGTCGCCATGCGCGTAATTGACCAGCGTGATGCTTTCATACGGCACACCAATAGCCCCGCATACGCGCATCAGGTTTTCTTTTTTATGTTCCGGATTGTTTTCTCTCGTCCGGCTCAAATTGAGCGTGGAATAGACTCCATCGCTCACCCCGCCGATCCGCGTCGTAAAACAATGCTTCGTCACACCTGCTTCCAGAAAAGACGGAATCACAAAATAGCGGACGCCTTCTGTCTCCCGCTGTTCAAATCCATGCCGCACCTTCCCTGAAAAAGCCGCCATCTATTCCTCCGTCAAAAGCTTATTGAGTTCTTCTTTGAATGTATTGATGTCCTTAAACTGCCGGTAGACCGATGCAAAGCGTACATACGCCACCTCGTCCAACTTGCGCAGCCCCTCCATTACGATCTCTCCTACCTCATGGGACGTGATCTCCTGTTTGGGTGAATTGTAAACCGTGCGTTCGATTTCATTGATCAGCGTTTCGATCTCGTCATACGAAACTTCACGCTTTTCACACGCCTTGACAACACCTTTTTTGATTTTTTCAATATCGAAAGCTTCCCTCTTTCCGTCCTTTTTCACGACGAAAACCGGAAGGCTCTCCACCTTTTCATATGTGGTAAAGCGTTTCCCACAGCTTAAACATTCGCGCCGGCGGCGAATGGATGTCCCATCGTCCACGGGCCTGGAATCCACCACTTTGCTTTCCGCAAAATCACAATAAATACACTTCAATCTTTTTTCCTCCATACATATTGAGAAGAATCCAACCAGAAATATGTATATTATACCATATTTAGTAAAAAAAAGCACCTTTTACGGTGCTTTAGCGTGCGTTTATTTTCTTTCTCATAGAGGACAATATTTTCTTTTCAACTTTGGAAATATATGACTGGGAAAGCCCCAGCAAATGTGCCAGCTCCTTCTGTGTCTTTTCCGGATATCCCTTCAGGCCGAAGCGGTAATTCACAATCTCCTGCTGCCGCGGTGGCAGATGTTGCAGCATCTCCTCCAGCAGCTTTCGGTTTTCCTGCTTCTCAACAACATCCCAGACCGCATCTTCCCCCGTTCCGAGCAGTCCCTCCAGTTTCAGGTCGTCATCCGCCCGGGCCATCGTTTCGTCTAGCGATATCTCTTTGGATGCATGCGCATTCCTGCGCAAAAACATAAGTATTTCATTTTTAATACACGCTGAAGCATAGGTGCTGAACTTCACCTTTTTAGCGGTATCATAGCTTTCCGCCGCCTTGATCAGTCCAATGCTGCCCACCGATACCAACTCCTCTTTACGAACCTGGCGGTTGGCATATTTACAGGCGAGTATCGACACCACGTCCAAATGTCCTTCGATCAGTTCCAATTTTCCCTTTCCTAAACCAGCTTCCGTACGATCCGGGCTATCGGCTCTATCAGAAACAGCGGGCATACCTTTCATTTCAAGCCTGCTCCTTTAGTCAACTTATCTTATAACATCATATCACGCGATATTTCTATTATTTTGTCGTTTCATGTCGCATGTTTTAATGAATATTTATTTATTATTAATGAAATCAATATTTTTTCGGTTTTCCACAATTTTACAGATGTTTTTTCTTAAAAGCCAACAAAAAACTCCCTGCCCAAAGCAGGGAGTTTCGCTTCATTCCCAATCAATAATCGCTTCTGTTCCTTCTCGGTTTCTTTTTCAGGAACGAAGGGATTTCCAGATCCTCATCGCCAAATACATCCAATCCGCTGTCTGCGCTGCCACTGCCCATACTCGGAGCCTCCGGGACGTCCAACGACGGTTTCTGCCTGCTCACAGGCGAAGCAAACGGCTCCACATCGAGAGGTTCTTCATCTGTAAAGCTGATCGTTTCCTTTAATTTCGGCTTACCGGAGGTATCGATCCGGTTATCCGCGGAACTTCCTGCAACAGGCTGCGCATCAAACCCGGTCGCAATCACCGTGATCCGGACTTCGTCATCCAGCGAAGGATCAATACATACGCCGAAGAACACATCCGCCTCCGGATCAGCGCTTTCCTGAATAATCTTCGCGGCTTCCTGTATCTCGTACATACCGAGCGACGGATCGCCGGTCACATTGAATATAATCCCGCGTGCGCCCTCAATCGTCGTATCGAGAAGCGGGCTGTTGATCGCCTGCTTTGCTGCTTCGACCGTCTTATTTTCGCCATAGCCGATCCCAATACCCATATGTGCAACGCCGCGCAGCGTCATCACTTTTTTAACGTCTGCAAAGTCTAAGTTGATCAGGGCCGGTTTACCGATCAGGTCAATAATGCCCTGTATCCCCTGGCGGAGCACGTCGTCCGCCACGCGGAACGCATCCACAAGCGGCGTATCCTTGCCCACGGTATTGAGCAGCTTATCATTGGGGATCGTTACGATCGTATCCACAACAGATTTCAGCGTTTCAAAGCCCACATCTGCCGCCTTTGCCCTCGGATGCCCTTCAAACCAGAACGGTTTTGTCACAAAGCCGATCGTCAGCGCATTGCTTTCTTTGGCGATTTCCGCAACCACCGGCGCCGCACCCGTTCCGGTACCGCCGCCCAAGCCGCAGGATACAAATACGAGATCCGAACCTTTGACGGCCTGTTCCAATTCTTCGCGGCTTTCTTCCGCTGCTTTCCTTCCCGTCTCCGGGTCTGCGCCGGAACCAAGTCCTTTGGTCAGCTTCTCGCCGATCTGTATTTTCTGGTCTGCCTTTGAAAGGAACAGCGCTTGCTTATCTGTATTGATAGCGATGAGCTCCGCTCCCTTCACCCCAAACTCTATCATACGGTTCACAGCATTGTTTCCTGCGCCACCTACTCCGAAAACCCTTATCTTTGCAAAGTTTTCACTGTTATTATCAAATTCAAGCGACATTTTTTTCCTCCTTGAGTGTGGATAAGTTTATTCAAACAGCACATCCTGCCCCTTACTGAAAAAGCCTTTCTTTCTGGTCGGGGGTTTGCTTTGGATATACCCATCGTACGCATATTGCAATAGTGCATATGCCGCATGCATATCCGGCGGCATAAGTTTTGTATTCGGCACCTTGATCAGGTTTGGCGTTCTTCCTGATATCGCGCGGTAAAAGCTGTCAAAGCCTTTCATAAAGGCCAGCCCGCCGCCTGTCATAAAAACCTCGATTTTCCTGCCGATGCTGCCTTCCAGTCGTGAGGTGATCTTATTGATGGTGAGCAAAAGATGCTCCACCCTCGAATCAATGATCTCCTTTAACAAATCGTACGGATACTTTTTCAATTTTCCGTCCGCGTCCTTGGCAAACAGCTGCGAAATACTGTTATTGTCCGAAAGCCCAAACGTATAGCGCCTTTTTAGCTGCTCCGCCGTATCCTTGTCCACCTTCATGACATAAGCAATATCATTTGTGATATGGCCGCCGCCCATCGGGATGGTTGCAAAGAACAAAATGGAGTCACCATAAACAAGCGATACATCTGTACTATAATAACCGATATCGACCAAAACTGCAAGGGAATCACGCTTGTCCTCCGGCAGGAGGTACAGCGCTTCCGCGAGCGGTTCCGGGATAAAATAGTCCACCCGTACACCCAGATGGTTGAGCAGATCCATTGCGTCGTTCAAGAAAAACTTGTTGGCAAGCGTAAAAGACGCACAGCCCCTTAAGCGCTTGGTGGGAATATCGTACGGCTCCAAATAGACGTTGTTATCATCCAGTAAAAACCACGCAGGCCATTCGTGCACCAATGTCAGGTCTGACATGATATCAAAATTCCTTGCCCGCTCGATCAAAAGATCGATATCCTTCTCTGTCACGCGTCCCTTCACGGGAACCTGCGCTTTGCGGTTCATAACCTTAATAAAAGACCCCGGAATCCCGACGTCTGCATTCCTGATACGGAAACCAGCCTGTCGTTCGCAGGATTCCAGCGCCTGCTCCACAGCACCTATTACTTCCTTGGAGTCTACCCAATTCGTTTTTTTGATACCTGCATAGGGAATTTGGGAATAGCCCAAAACTTCCAGCCCCATACGCTGTTTCTTTTCAGCAACCGCACATGCTATTTTAGAAGTTCCAAACTCAATAATTGTTTTGAAGTCTTTCATTCAAAAACCAACCTTCGGTGTTCTTTTCGTTATTCACAGAGCACTATTTGTATTATCATATCACAATTGAAAAAAAAACAAAACACTTTTATACAATATATGTCATATTTCCGTTGCATTTTCGCAATCTATGCACAAATATTACCAAAAGTGTTTTGAAAAATTTTCAGGGCGACTGGTTATTCCTGCGCCAGAGGTTCATCCGGTTCGGCCGGCTCCCCGCCTTCTCCCGGCTCTGCCGTGCCCGGGTCATCTTGCTGCCCCGGCTCGGTCGGCGCCTGCTGGGCGGCCGCGTCATCCGTCATCCGGTATGTGCCGCTCGTCCCGCTCGTTACGTCATAAACGCCGCTCGTATTCCCGTCTGCCGCCAGCTTGGGCAACATCTTCTTGATCCATTTCATTTTATCGGCTATCTTGTCCGATTGCCCAAATTTAATCATCATCCCATCATAAGACTGCATGCGGATATTGTTAACATCCGAAAGGTCGATGGTCGAGATCGTCGCATATAGGTCTTTGGTTTCCATTTCCGCCAGGATATCCGCCAGCACCGAAATCTTGAACGTATCTTCCGTATCGATGGCTTTCCCCAGGTTTACCGAATTGATCGTGATCCCGCTTACGACAGGATACTGCTGCTGCTCGGGCGGCGCGTCTAATATCTCCAGCACGTTGGCCGAGCCATCCACGAGCAGGTATTTGTCCGCATACAGGATAAGCGCTTTGGGCACCCGCTCCGTCACAGTGATCACCAAAGTTTTGGGATAGCTTTTTGCGATCCCGTCCACCTGCAAATATGGTTCCGTTTCGATATTTTCCTTGATCTTTTCCGTATCGGCCATAAACATATGTGTCTTTGGCGGGACATCGGCCAGCTTCACGATATAGCTCGCGTCATAGCTGGCATTTCCCTTGACATCAACATTTTCCACCTGAAAATAAACATAAACAAAATATCCCGCTCCCGCGAGCAGTAATATAATTAAAACAACCGCTAAAATTGTTTTTCCAACGCTGCGTTTGTGTTGCTTTTTCATTGTTCCCCCTTGCCTATTCCTTCGTTCTCTTCGCCATCATAATTCGTCGCGATTGTTTTGAAACATTGAGCATGATCCCTATCATACTCATAAAGATAACGAGTGATGAACTTCCATAACTGATGAACGGCAGCGATACGCCTGTAGGCGGAAGCGATGCCGTTACAACGCCTACATTGATGATAACCTGCAAGGCAATCACCGTGGTAACGCCGGTGGCAAGCATCGTCCCAAAAAGATCCGGCGCCTGCGCCGCCGTTTTGATCCCGCGGTAAATCAGGAAAATAAACAGGGCCAGCAGGACGATCACGCCGATCAGGCCCAGTTCCTCCGCGATGATCGAAAAAATAAAATCCGATTCCCCGTATGGAAGCCACGAGAGCTTTTGCGTCCCGTTTCCGATCCCCTGCCCAAACAGTCCGCCAGAACCAATACCATAAAGCGACTGCACGACCTGATAGCCGCCTTCTGTGGCATTCTGCCACGGATCCAAAAAGGTGGTGATACGATCCACGCGGTAATCCTTCATCATCATCAGCGCAAAACCGCCCACGACACCCACGCCGCCGAGCGCCAAAAGGTGCCATGCCTTTGCGCCTCCCACAAAGATCATGATAAAAGTGAGCGCGCACAGGACGATAATCGCCGAAAAATTCGGTTGGAAATACAACAGGATACAAATTGGTATCAGCGCCACAAGCGATGGTATCACGCCGTAACGGAAAGTGTTCATCCGGTTGCGGTTCACATAAATCACCGAAGCGATAAAAACGATGATGGCTACCTTAGCGATCTCTGCCGGCTGCAACTGCGGCAGCGGCCCCAACTGGATCCAGCGCGATGAGCCGTTGACATTCACGCCGATCCCCGGGATGAAAACAGCGACCAGGCATAGTCCCGCCAAAACCAGCAGCACATATTTCAGCTTGATCAGTTTCTTATAGTCAAAAAATATAAAGAAAACCATGAACACAAGGCCGATGGCCGCACCCACCAGTTGCTTTTTGAACAGTGCCAGGCCATCATAATTGTAGAGCTTTGAGGACTGCGCCATATAATAACTGGCGCTGAATACCATCAGCAAACCATATGCGATCAGTATCAGCGTCACGATCAGCAACGAATAGTCTATCGATCCCTTTTGCAGCAGGTTCGTTTTCCGCATCCTATAAGCCTTTCACGATTTCCTTGAACACACGTCCGCGCTCTTCAAAATTTTCAAACATATCCCAGCTTGCACACGCCGGGGAAAGCAAAACATTATCGCCGGGCTCTGCGATGCTGTATGCTTTGAGCACCGCGTCCTCGAAGCCGTTGGCCTTGATATAGTTTTCATACCCGCAGGCGCGCGCGGCGTCAATGATCTTCTGCGCCGTGTCCCCCAGCACCAAAACCGCCTTGATCATCGGTGTAAATTCCATGAATAAGGGAACAAAATCATTTTTCTTGTCATAACCGCCTAAAATGAGCACGGTCGGTTCCGTCATCGCATGGATCGCATGGATCGTCGCATCCGGGTTGGTGCCTTTGGAATCGTTGATAAACGATACGCCGTTCACTTTACGCACAAATTCGATGCGGTGCTCCACCCCCGGGAAGGTACGCAGCGTATCGGCCACCACCTCTGTAGGTATCCCGTAAAGGCAGGCAAGAGCAGTCGCCGCAAGTGCATTTTCCAGGTTATGCTTCCCCGGGATGTGTAAATCCTTCGCCGGCATGATCATCTTTTCCATCCCATCTACCGAAAAACAAATGCTTCCGTCGCGTACATAGGCCCCGTTTTCCAGTATCCGATCCGTGCTGAACCAGAAAACCTGCGCGTTGATCGCTCCTTCCAGCTCCCTTACGATTTCATTGTCATAATTGAGTACGCAAAAATCTTCCGCATTTTGGTTCTTGAATATTTTCGCTTTGGCGGCAATGTAGTTCTCCATCGTGCCGTAGCGGTCAAGATGATCTTCCGTGATATTTAAGATCGCGCTTTCCTTAGGACAGTATGTCTCGATCGTATCGAGCTGCAAGGCAGCCGTCTCCGCCACGACGACGTCCCCCGGCTGCGTGATGAGCGCCTCCTGCGTGATCGGTACGCCAATGTTGCCCAACACATGCGTATGTATCCCGGCATTCTTAAAAATTTCCCCCGTCAATGCCGTTGTCGTCGTTTTTCCATTCGTCCCCGTGATCGCAATAAAGTCCGCCTTGGAAACGTCAAATCCCAGCTCGATCTCCGCAATCACCTTTTTATTCAGCTCATAAGCGCGCCTGATGAAAGGCAAGCCCAGCGGTACGCCGGGGCTCAATACAAGGACGTCCATATCAGCAACCTGCTCTGTCGGGTCAGAGCCCAACATATCGTGATATTGGTACTGATCCAATTCCGCGAATAATTCCGCCGGGAAATCCGACCTTCTTTTCACATCGTAGATCGTCACATCAGCGCCCAATTTACAAAGCAATACAGCGGACGAAATACCGCTTTTTGCCATTCCTATAACGAGAACTTTCTTATTTTTGTATTCCATTTCCTGCCTCCGAAAGTCATGCAAAGAAGAACAACAAACCCCCAACGCTCAAAAGCATCGTAGCGGCCATGTACCCCGAGACTACTTTTGTCTCCGGGACGCCCGCCAGTTCAAAATGATGGTGGAGCGGGGCCATCCGGAACACCCGCTTTCCGCGCAGTTTAAAGGAGCCCACCTGGATGATCACCGAGATCGCCGACAATACAAACATGAAGCCCATGATCGGCAGGAACAGCTGCATCTCCGTAGCGATCCCCATCGCCGTGAGCGCCGCCCCCAAAAGGAACGATCCCGTATCCCCCATAAAAACCTTGGCCGGATAGGCATTGAAGCACAAAAAGGCGATACACGTCCCCAACACAGCTGCCGCAAACATGGTCATGTTCGACATATCCGCTTGTATCTCCGGGCTGATCAACGCCGCACCCAACACACTGAAAATAAAAATCAGGATAAACGTGGCGGAATTGATCAGCGTAATCCCTGTTGCGAGGCCGTCCAGCCCATCCGTCAGGTTTACACTGTTGACCATCGCGATCAGCACAAACATCGTAAATGGAATAAAGCCCGCTCCCAGCTGCCATTCCGTCCCGGCGATTGGGATCAGCACCGTTTTAATATCCAGCCAGAAATACGCGAGGCACGCGACCACTGCCGCAGCAACCAGCTGCAGGACGATCTTCTGCCACGCGCGCAACCCCAAAGACCGCTTTTTGAATAACTTTAAACCGTCATCCAAAAATCCGATCACGGAAAACGCCAACACTGTGACCACGGCAAAAACCGTATAGCGTATATCACCCGAAGAAAAAATAAAGCTCGTCGCCACGATGCCGATCAACATAATAATGCCGCCCATCGTAGGCGTGCCTTCCTTTACCAGATGTGTTTGCGGCCCGTCATCCCTTACATGCTGTCCCGCTTTCGCTTTCCTTAAGAGCGGTATGATGATCTTTGCCGCAACAAATGTTATTCCAAATGCAATCAGGATCGAGAATAACATGTTTACCATAAAGTCCATAAAGCCTTATTCCTCTTCGTTTCCGTCTTTTTTATTTGTAAATCCAAGTTCATTCAATATTTCTTCCACAACGACCTTTTCATCAAAGTCGTGCTTTACGCCCTTGATCTCCTGGTAGTCCTCGTGTCCTTTTCCTGCCAGCAGGATCATATCCTGGGGCCGGGCGTTTTTGATCGCCCACCTGATCGCTTCCCTGCGATCCTCGATGCGCGTATATTCCCCGCCCGATTCCTTCATCCCTTCTTCGATCTGGTCTAGGATCGCCGACGGTTCTTCAAAGCGCGGGTTATCGGATGTCAACACAGTAAAATCAGAGTAATCCCCTGCTATTTTTCCCATGATCGGGCGTTTTGTCGTATCGCGGTTCCCGCCGCAGCCGACAATCGTCACAACGCGGCCTGGCGCAAACCCTCGCAAGGTAGAAAGCGCGTTTTTCAGGCTGTCGGGCGTGTGTGCATAATCGAGTATGATCCCAAAATCCTGTCCATGTGTATCCAAAGGCTGGAACCGGCCGGCCACCGGGCGTAGCTTCTTTAAGCCCTGCTCGATATAGTGCGCACTGATTCCGAGGGCATGCGCTGCCACGATTGCCCCCAATGCATTGTATACGGTAAATTGGCCGGGGATAGCCACCTCGATGTTCAGGGTATTAGCGCCCATATCGACGGTGAATTTCGTCCCCTCATGCGTGATCTCGATCTCCTTCGCCATATATTGTACCGGCTGCATCACGCTGTATTTGACGACCTCGCTCTTTGCCGCAGCCATCATGTTGGCCGCACTGTCGTCATCGATATTGATAATGGACTTTTGCGATTGCTCAAACAAAAGGCTCTTCGCGTGGATGTAATTGTCCCACGTCTTATGAAAATCCAAATGATCCTGTGTCAGGTTGGTAAAAATACCAATATCAAATTCAATGCCATAAACGCGTTTTAAGTCCAGGGAATGTGAAGACACCTCCATCACTACCATCTCGCACTTGTGGTCCGCCATCTTTTTCAACAGCCTCTGCAGGTCAACAGACTCGGGTGTCGTGCGTTCGGTATGGATTTCCCTGTCCCCGATCATGTTCACAATCGTGCCGATCAGTCCTACTTTATACCCGGCCTGTTCGGCAATCGATTTCAGCATATATGTCGTCGTCGTTTTTCCATTGGTTCCCGTCACGCCTACCATCGTCATACGCTTGGCAGGATTACCAAAAAAATTACAGGCGGCAAGGGCCATCGCAGCCCTGTCGTCCTTCACGATGACCTGCGGAACGGCAAGCTCCGGCTGGTATTCCGTCACGGCAATTGCCGCAGCGCCTTTCCTTACCGCGTCCGGCGCATACTTGTGTCCGTCTTCGGCAAACCCGGCGATACAAAAAAACAGATCGCCACGCTTCACATCACGGGAATCATACTTTAAGTCCTTAATCTCTATATCTTTGTCGCTTCTTATGTCACATCTGATACCGCGAAATATTTCAGACAGTCTCATTTTTTCGTGACCTCCTCCATAAACAAAAGTATTATACCACAAAATATTGTGTCCCGCTACTGTGCCGTGTCTATTTGTAGATTGAACTGTACTGTCACCGTCGTACCTTTTTCCACTTGCAGGTTTGCCGCCGGCTTCTGGCCTTGCGCCACACCGTCGCCGAGCGCCACAAATTTTAATCCTGCGGCAACCGCCGCATCGCGTGCATCCGCTATGCTCATGCCCGCAAAATCAGGAACCGTAGTCATTTCTGCCACCGGCGCCGATTCCGATTTTGTTTCCATATTGAGCGTTACCGTAGAACCGGCATAGACTTCCTCTTCCGCCGCAGGTATCTGGCTCAGCACATTACCGCTTCCGTCCAGCTTAACTGTGAGCCCCGCATTTTCAAGCGTATCCTTTGCCGTCTGCATCTCCATCCCTACCACATTTGGCACAACGGTTTTTTGTGCACTACGCGCCGCCTCGTCGTCAGGTGCAATATTGTTGTTTTTCAGGATATCCTCCAGCACCTTCTTTGCATACGGCGCGCAAACCGTGTCATTGCTTTCCCCTGATGCGATTCCGTTTGCAGTGACCATCACAAGATACCTGGGAGTTTCAGACGGCGCGAAGGCAAAGAAGGACGATACCATCTTCCCCTGCATAGGCGTATCGCCATCATAAAATGCCGATGACCCGCTTAAGCCTCCTACGGAGTATCCTGCGATCTGCGCCTGTGTGCCATCGCCGCTTTGGATGTAGTCGAGCATCATCTCCTTGATTTGCGACGCCACCTCGGAAGAAACCGTCTGCCCTTTTACTTCCGCTTCATATTTTTCAACGATATTTCCATTGCTGTCCGCAAGGCCCAATACCAGCCGCGGCGTATACAGCGTCCCCCCGTTCAGGATCGACGCCAGCGCGTTCGCCATCTGTATCTGCGAGACCTTCATGTTTTCGCCCGCGCCCATCAGCGCAACGTCCGCTTGCCGCGCATATTTTTTCTCCATCACGTCGCCCTGCGTATCGGTCGAAAAATCGATCCCCGTCTTTTCACCAAAACCAAACGCTTTCAGGTATTGGTATAACGTATCCTTGCCCAGTGCATCCGATTGGAGCGCTGCCGCGATGCTGCAGTGATCCTCCACTGCCTGCATCATATTCTGCGTCCCATGCACCGCCCTACACGAAATCTTTTCGCCGTCCACGACTACGGAACCGCTGCAACTGTATTCGCCCGCCATATTCTCGTTCATTGCGGCCGCCAATGTAAAGACCCCAAAAATGCTTCCGGGTTCGTACGGCGTCGCAGTGATGGTATTGACGGACATTGACGCGAGTGCCGTCGCATCCTCGCGCGGCGGATTATTCAGGTCAAATTGCGGAATGTTCGCCATCGCCAGCACTTCACCTGTGGTAACGTCCAATACCAGCCCCTGTACGCTGTCCGGCGAATGGTCTGCATACAGTGAGTTGCACGCGTCCTCCAAAATGCTCTGCGCCATTTCGTCGATCGTCAGGACAACGCTTTGCCCATCCTGCGGCTCGATCACCATTTCCTGCCCATTGGGCACGCCGCTTCCGTCCTTTGCCGTCTCTGTGACCTGCCTGCCCTGGCGGCCTTCCAGCGTGCTGTTATAACGCTTCTCGATACCCGTCTGCCCAACGCCGTCCTGCGTCGTATATCCAATGACCTGCGATGCAAAATCCTTATTCAGGTAAAACCTCTTCACATCGCCAATCAGGCTGACGCCCTTTAATTTCAAGTTGGCGATTTCCTCGGATTGCTCCGTTGTGATTTGCCGTTTGAGCCAGATTTCCTTTTTCTCAGTATTGGTCGCTTTTGCATACACGTCTTCCCTCGGCATCTCCAAAATACGGGAAAGCTCGTCCGCCACCTGGTCTGCATTGCCGGCTTTGTCGATCGTCTCCGGCTGCAGCGCGACTGTATCCGCCGCGGCGCTTTGTGCAAGCACATACATATTGCGGTCGAAAATAGATCCTCGTTTTGCGTCCACCGCCACATCGCGCGTCCATTGTTTCTGCGCTTTTTCCTGTAGCCATTCTCCCTTAAATAAAGACCAATATCCCACTCGTGACATGAGCAGGATAATGAGTACAGACAATATGATCAGTATGACCAGCAACCTTTTCCTGGTTACTAAAACCCGTGAAGTCGACAATGTTTACTCCTGTTTAATTCTGGAACCATCCTTTGATCGTATCCAAAATTGTATTGATGAAGCCGGAAAATCCACTTGCAGCATCATTGCCGCCTGCCGGCTGGGACAGATCCGTGCTTCCCTCCGCTGTTACCGTATCCTGCGTATCCGCCGTATCGGCTGCGGCAGCCTGTGCTTCCGGTTCTACGAATACGATCTGGTTGTCTTTGGGTTCAGACATCCCCATCGCCGCCGCCTGCTGCCGGATACTGCTCAGGTCTTCCTTTAACGAAACTTCCATCTTTGCCTTGTCTAGATCCTGTGAAAGCGATTCAATGCGGGATTCCAGCTGTGCGTTCTGGTAATTCAGATTACTGATCTGCGAATAGCGGATCAGGATTCCTGCCAAAACCGCAAAAACCACAGCGATCAGGATGATCGTGGAAACGACTCCTTTTTTCTTGGGCGCTTCATATTCCACTGCGATTGGCTTTACTCCATTATACGCGGTCGCATCCGTTGCTTCCACCATGTCAAAGCCATGGATCGGTTTCCTTCTCTGCATTGGGCGGGATACGGGCCGTTCATACGACCTTTCATACGCCGGAGCATATGCCGCTCTTTGCTGCGCATAAGAGTTTCTCGGCTGCTGGCGCATACTGCGTTCACGTACGGGTGCGTTATAGCCATAGTTTCCCGCGGGTGCGCTTACTTCGTATGCCGGCGTCAGCTTCCTGCCGCCTACGACATTCTTGACCCCCGTCTGGCGGATCGTTTCCCGCGTTTCGTAAACCTCGCGCCTTTGCTGTGCGCTGCGTGCCGCTTTTGCGCGCTGTTCCTGTTGCCGTGCACGTTCATATTCCATGCGTTCTTCATATGCTTTTTTGCGCTGCATAGCGATTTTGCGCATATTATAAGCCTGCATGTCAGTGATCCTGCCCATGCGCTGCTGTGCGTTTATATTTGCCGTATTGTTGCGCGGTATCTGTATTCTTTCGTAATTATGCGCCTTTTGCGGTATCGCGTTCATTGATTCATCCTCTCCGCTATCGTTTTTCCACTATGCGCAGCTTTGCACTGCGCGCTCTTGGGTTGTTTCCCAGTTCTTCTTCGCCCGGAATGATCGGTTTCCTGGTCACCAGCTTGACCTGGCTGGCCTTTCCGCATACACAGACCGGGAAATCTTTCGGACATTCGCACGGATCGAACAGCTTTTTGAAAGTCTGCTTGACGATCCTGTCTTCTAACGAATGGAAGGTGATCACCGCCAGCCTTCCGCCGCTTGTAAGCGCCTGTACATAGTCTTCCAGCGCCTGCCCAAGGCCCGCAAGCTCGCCGTTCACTTCAATGCGTATCGCCTGGAACGTTCGTTTTGCCGGATGCGGCCCTTCCCGCCGTGCCGCGGCCGGGATCGCATTTTTGATGATCTGTGTCAGTTCCTCCGTCGTTTCTATCTCTTTTTGGGCCCGCGCTTCTGCAATAAATTTCGCAATACGCGCCGCCCATCTTTCTTCTCCATATTCGCGCAATATCCGCGTTAATTCATTTTGCGGATATTCGTTGACTACCGTCTTTGCGCTCAGGGCGCTTTCTTGGTTCATCCTCATATCGAGCGCCGCATCCTGTTGGTAGGAAAAGCCCCGTTCTCCCTCGTTGAGCTGGTAAGAGGAAACCCCCAGGTCTAGCACCGCGCCGTCTATCTTACCGATCCCGTTTGCCGCAAGGATCTCCCTGATATTTTTAAAATCATCATGGACGAATAATATTTGGCTTTCAAACTCTTTCAGCCCCTGCCTGCAACGCCGGATCGCCGCCGTATCCTTGTCGATTCCGATCAGCTTTCCTCCCGGCGATATCCTTTCCAGGATCCCCCGCGAATGTCCGCCGCCGCCCATCGTCCCGTCAACGATCGTTTTCCCGCTTTCCAGACGAAGTGCATGGATCGTTTCTTCATACAGGACGGGCACGTGGCCGCTTTGCGCCATCATATGCCAAGCTCCGCAAGCTTCGCGAGCGTCTCTTCATAATCCTTGTATGCGCTGTCGTTGTATTCCTCCCAGCCTTCCTTAGACCAGATTTCCGCCCTTGTCATTACGCCGATGATCACCGTTTCCTTGATGGCCCCAATATGGTCGCGCAGGCGCTGCGGCAACAATATCCTGCCTTGTTTGTCGCCCTCGCATTCGCACGCGCTTGCAAACAGCATACGTGTAAAGCTCTGTGCGGCAACATCCGATACCGGCAGGTCTTTCAGCTTTCCGGCAAAATTTTCCCATTCGCTTTTGGAGAATACAAACAGGCATTTACCCACGCCTTTCGTAACGATAAAGCTTTCGCCCAGGTCGTCACGAAATTTCGCGGGCATGAACACTCTGCCTTTGGCGTCTAAATTGTGCGAATATTCTCCAATCAGCATGGCCTGCCGCAAACTCCTTTCACCACTTTTAACCACATTTCACCACTTTTAATCAAATTTTATCACTATCCCACCCATTATGCAAGCATTTTTCAATGAAACGAACAAAAAAACGCAAAATCTTCATTTTGCGTTTTTTTGCATTCTTATCGTATTTTTTTGTGCTCTCCTAAATGATTTGTTTTAGTTTGAAATGCAGGTAATCGGCCGAGGTCAAATTATAGTTTACCGAACCGATTTTAAGATCCGTCAGGCAAATATTTTTCAAGATTTCCCCATGCAGGTGGCCAAAAACAACTTCCTCCACCCCGTATTCCTGCAGGATCGCGTTGAATTCCGTATCCTGTATCGTTTCATAAACAGGCGGAAAGTGCATCATGACGATTTTTCTTTTTCCTTCATCCTTTTTGGCGCTGTCAAGGGACATCCTAAGGCGCATCTTTTCCCGTTCATAGATCTTGCGGTCGTTTTCACTGAAACTGTTATCCTGCGGGAACATCCATCCCCGCGTGCCGCAGAACACGAAATCCCCGATCGCAATGCTGTTATTTTGCACTATGTAAGTATCGTTTGTCAACAGGGCGTTTATTTGCGTCATAGAGCTCCACCAATAGTCATGGTTCCCTTTGAGCAAAAGCTTGGTTCCCGGCAATGCGCAGATCGCGTCCAAATCCGGCCGCGCGTCCTCCAGTTTCATCGCCCAGCTGATATCCCCCGGAATCAGCACTACGTCCCCTTTTTTGACACGTGCATTCCAATCGCTGCTGATCTTCTCGAAATGATTGATCCAATGCTCCCCAAAGATATCCATCGCCTTCGGCTGTGCATTGGACAAATGCAGATCCCCAATCGCATAAATATTCATGCACGCGTTTCCTCCGCGGTCATTTTTTCCATATACGCAACGATCTCCTCTTTCCCCCGCTTGTCTGTCGAGCTTACCGGTACGATATCGATATCCATATCGATATCGAGCGCAGCGCTGATATATTTCGCCATTTGTACCACATAATGGAAACGCTTTGATTTCGCGATCTTATCGGCCTTTGTCGCTGCGACCATAAACGGTATACCGTAGTGTGCCGCCCATTCGATCATCTGCACGTCGTCGCCTGTCGGATTATGCCGGATATCGATCAGGATGACCATGGCACGCAGCCCCCGTGCCACGCGGAAGTAATCCTGCATCATCTCTGCCCACGAATCCTTCTCCGCTTTCGATACACGCGCAAAGCCGTACCCCGGCAAGTCTACCAGATAGAACGAATCGTTGATCAAAAAATAATTGATCAGACGCGTCTTGCCCGGCTGTTTGCTGACGTAAGCAAGCTTGGAATTGTTGGCAAGATAGTTGATCAGGGAGGACTTCCCCACATTGGACTTTCCTGCAAACGCGATTTCCGGGAGATCCCCTCCCGGATAATCCACGCTCTTTTTCATACTTTTATAAAAGGCTGCCTTTTTAATTTCCACTATTTTTTCTCCGCCACGATCGCATGCTTGAGTACGTCGTCTATTTTGGTGGCAAAAACAAACGATAGCTGGTCCCGTACGGATTGCGGCAATTCTTCCAGGTCTCCCTGGTTATCCTTCGGCAGGATGATCGTATGGATTCCCGCCCGCAAAGCGGCAAGCGCCTTTTCCTTGATGCCGCCGATCTTGAGTACCCGCCCCGTCAGGGTGATCTCGCCCGTCATCGCGATATCATGACGCACAGGACGCTTCGTGAGCGCGGATACAAGCGCCGTCACCATTGTGACCCCTGCCGACGGCCCGTCTTTGGGGATCGCTCCCTCAGGCACATGGATGTGCAAATCCGTTTTCTCGTTGATATCGAGCGGCAGCTTTAGCTTTTTCATCATCGCGCGCACAACGGATATCCCCGTTTTCGCGGATTCTTTCATTACATCGCCCAGCTGTCCGGTGAGCTCCACCTTCCCCGTCCCCGGGATCACCGACGCTTCGACCGGCATCGTCTGTCCGCCGACAGCCGTCCATGCAAGGCCGGTCACCACGCCGACCGTGTCCTGCTTTATCATATCGTTTTCGCTGCGCTTCGGGTGCCCCAAAAACTCCTTCAGGTTTTTCTGCGATACGGATATCTTCGCTGCCCCCGTTTCCACGGTCTTGACGGCTGCCTTGCGCATGATCGCCGCCAGCTCGCGCTCCAAACTGCGCACGCCGCTTTCCGCAGTGTACAGGTGGATGATATCCATGATCGCCGCGTCGGAGACTTTTATTGCCGACGGCTTTAAACCATGCGCCTTCGCCTGCTTTGGCATCAGGTGCCTTTTGGCAATATTGAGCTTTTCCACATCCGTATAACTGTCGATTTGGATGATCTCCATCCGGTCGTACAGCGGCCGTGGGATCGTGCTGATATCGTTGGCTGTTGTAATGAACATGACCTTTGACAAATCAAAGTCGATGTCCAGGTAATGATCCCGGAACGTATTGTTGATCTCCGGGTCGAGCACTTCGAGCATCGCCGATGCCGGATCGCCCCTGAAGTCGCTGGACATCTTGTCGATCTCGTCCAGCAGGAAAAGCGGATTCATACTGTCCGCCTGCTTAATCGATGAGATGATGCGTCCGGGGATCGCGCCAATATACGTCCTCCTGTGCCCGCGGATCTCCGCTTCGTCGCGCACGCCTCCCAGGGACATACGCACAAACTTCTTATCGAGCGCACGCGCGATCGAATGGGCGATCGATGTTTTACCAACGCCCGGAGGCCCCGCAAGGCAGAGGATCGGCCCGCGCATGTCGTTTTTCAATTTGCGCACCGCAAGGAACTCGATGATCCTGTCCTTGACCTTGTCAAGCCCGTAATGATCCTCGTCCAAAATCTTGCGTGCGTTCTGCAGATCCAGGTTGTCCACCGTATATTTTCCCCACGGCAGGCTTACGATCCAGTCGATATAGCTTCTAAGAACGCTGATTTCCGGCGAACCCGGCGCCATCTTGACCATACGCGCCAGTTCCTTTTCCGCCTTGGCGCGTGCTTCGTCGCTTAAAGGCAGCTCCTGAATCTTCTTCCGAAGCTCTTCGACTTCGTCTTCATCGTTTTCCGTTTCGCCCAGTTCCTTCTGGATCACCTTCATCTGCTCGCGCAGGAAATACTCCCTCTGGGATTTATCGATCTGCTGCTTGACGGAGGAGGCGATTTCCTTGTCGATCTCCAAAATATCGATTTCCTTTTTCAGGATATTCACAACAAGCTGCAGCCGGTCGAGCTCGTCGATACAGTCAAGCACGCGCTGCTTATCGTCGAGCTTGATTGCCACATTGGAGGCGATCATGTCCGCAAACTTGCCCGGCTCCTCGATCTCGCTGATCGTAAACAAGGTTTCGCCCGGGACGCGTGCCCCCAAAGACGCAAACCGCTCAAACAGATCCGTGATGCGGCGCATATAAGCTTCCTTCAAAACTTCCTGTGCCTTATCCGTGGTCACCTCATCCGGGATCGGCTCTACCTCCGCCTGGATGTACGGCTCGCGCTCCGCATATGAAAGGATACGCGCCCGTCGCTCGCCTTCCACCAGCACGCGCAGCGTATCCCCAGGAAGCTTCAATACCTGTTTCACCTTGGCGATCGTACCGATCTCATGTACGTCCGTTATTTCAGGCGATTCAATTTTCATATCCTTCTGTGTCACCAGGAAAATATCCCGCCCCTGTACGACACACTCTTCCACCGCCGCGACAGAAGCCTCCCTGCCTACGTCAAAGTGCAGTACCATATACGGGAAAATGACCAATCCCCTTAACGCCACCATGGGCATAACTACTTTTTCCAACTTACCTTCTGCTCCTTTATTCTGCATTATGTTCTAAATTATACCTTATATTGTTCTTCATTTCAAACGCATTCCGCCTGACTTCTGTGCCTGCAGTAAAACGCACGCAAAAAGACGCGTTATTTGCATAACGCGTCTTTTGATGATGTTACTTTAATTTATTTGGACTTTACAACCGCGTGTGCCGCAGCCAGTCTCGCGATCGGTACGCGGAACGGCGAGCAGGACACATAGTTGAGGCCTAAGCTGTCGCAGAATTCAACAGTGGACGGGTCTCCGCCGTGCTCACCGCAGATCCCAAGTTTGATATCGGGTCTTGTCTTCCGGCCCAGTTCAACAGCCATCTTCACGAGCTTACCTACGCCGTCCTGATCCAGTTTGGCAAACGGATCGGATTCGTAGATTTTCTTCGTATAATAATCGTCAAGGAACTTGCCGGCGTCGTCACGGCTGAAGCCAAACGTCATCTGCGTCAGGTCATTCGTGCCAAACGAGAAGAACTCCGCTTCCTTCGCGATCTCATCAGCCGTTACAGCAGCTCTCGGCACTTCGATCATCGTACCGACCTTATAGTCGATCTTCTTGCCTTTTTCTTCCATAACCTTTTCAGCTGTTTCAACGACAAAGTCTTTGACATACTTCAGTTCCTTCACGTCGCCGACGAGCGGGATCATGATTTCCGGAACGATGTCATAGCCGGTTTCATTGATCGTTTCGATCGCAGCTTCCATGACCGCCCTTGTCTGCATCACAGCGATTTCCGGGAATGTAACCGCCAGACGGCAGCCACGGTGTCCCAGCATCGGGTTGAACTCGTGCAGGCTGTCGATGATGCCCTGCAGGTCGTCAACGCTCATATTCATCTCTTTTGCAAGGGCCGCGATGTCGTCAGCAGCCGTGGGCAGGAATTCATGCAGCGGCGGATCCAGGAAGCGGATCGTAACCGGATTGCCCTTCATTGCCTTATAGATGCCCTTGAAGTCTTCCTTCTGCATCGGCAGAAGCTTGCTGAGAGCTTTTTCCCTCTGTTCGACCGTCTTGGAAACGATCATTTCACGCATGGCAGCGATCCTGTCTTCCGCGAAGAACATGTGCTCCGTACGGCACAGGCCGATACCTTCCGCACCGAACTCGATCGCCTGCTCCGCATCGTGCGGCGTATCTGCATTCGTTCTGACTTTCAGTCTCCTGATCGAATCTGCCCAACCCATAACGGTAGCAAAATCGCCCGTTACCTGAGCTTCCTGTGTTTCGATCGCTTCGCCATATACGTTACCTGTAGAGCCGTCCAGGGAGATATAGTCCCCTTCTTTGTAGACGGTACCATCCGCTGTCGTCATCGTTTTAGCACATTCTGCGATCTTCAATTCGCCGCAGCCTGCTACACAGCATGTACCCATACCGCGGGCAACAACAGCTGCGTGGGATGTCATACCGCCGCGGGCTGTCAGGATGCCTTCGGAAGCATACATGCCTTCGATATCTTCCGGGGAAGTTTCCTGTCTTGCAAGGACGACCTTTTCGCCCTTCGCAGCAGCAGCCGTAGCATCGTCAGCCGTGAAGTAAAGTTTACCGCAAGCGGCGCCCGGGGATGCCGGAAGGCCCTTTGCGATCGGTTTTGCTTTCTTAAGGGCGTCTGCGTTGAACATTGGGTGCAGCAGCGAATCGAGCTGCTTCGGCTCAACCTTGAGGATCGCTTCTTCTTTCGTCAGCTTGCCTTCATCCACCAGGTCAACGGCGATCTTAAGGGCCGCCGGAGCCGTTCTCTTACCGTTTCTTGTCTGCAGCATGTAGAGCTTGCCGCCCTCGATCGTGAATTCCATATCCTGCATATCTTTGTAATGGTCTTCCAAAGACTGCGCGATTTTCGCGAACTGCTCATAAACTTCCGGCATCTGGTCAGCCAGATGGGAAATCGGCTGCGGCGTCCTGATCCCTGCAACAACGTCTTCGCCCTGTGCATTCATCAGGTATTCGCCATACAGTTTCTTTTCGCCTGTGGAGGGGTTTCTCGTAAACGCAACGCCCGTACCGCAATCGTCGCCCATGTTGCCGAATACCATTGCCTGCACGTTTACCGCCGTACCCCAGCTGGCCGGGATATCGTTCATGCGGCGATATACGATCGCCCTCGGGTTGTCCCACGAACGGAACACTGCCGTAACGGACTCTAAAAGCTGTTCTTTTGCATCCTGCGGGAAATCTTTGCCCATTTCCTGCTTATAGATCGCTTTGTATTTTGCTACGAGCTCTTTCAGATCGTCAGCATCAAGCTCCGTATCGAGTTTCACGCCTTTAGCGTCTTTCATTGCCTGCAGCTCGTGCTCGAATTTTTCTTTATCGATACACATAACAACGTCGGAGAACATCTGGATGAATCTCCTGTAGCTGTCGTACGCAAAACGAGGATTGCCGGACTTCTTCGCCACGCCTTCCACCGCGATATCATTGAGACCGAGGTTCAGGATCGTGTCCATCATGCCGGGCATGGAAGCGCGCGCGCCGCTGCGGACAGATACGAGGAACGGGTTTTCGGGATCGCCGAATTTCTTTCCGGTCACTTCTTCCGTTTTCGCCATTGCATCGTAGATCTGGTTCACCACTTCGTCAGCAATCACTTTGCCGTCTTCGTAGTACTTCGTGCAAGCTTCCGTAGAAACAATAAAACCTTGTGGAACCGGCAGGCCCAGCTTGGTCATTTCCGCCAAGTTCGCGCCTTTGCCGCCCAAAAGGTTTCTCATGGACGCGTCACCTTCTTTGAAAAGGTATACATACTTGTTAGCCATTCTTAAAACTCCTCCTGGATAATAATATTATTTAAAAACTTTACGCAAAATAGAGTAGCCGTTTAATAGAATCCAACGTATATTATACATGAACGCCTTTCATAAAACAACAACTTTACAAAGAATTTTCATTCAAAAACTTCATTGTTTTCAGGTGGATTTCCATCATGGAATCCAGATATTTTGACAACAATAAGACGATCCCTTTGGCATCCTCCCCTTTTGTCTGTGCTTCCGATACCTGTTTTGGTTTTAAACCGCTCAAAACACACATATTTTGCAGCACGCTGCGCGGGACCTTTATCGTCCTGACATGAGGCGCACACGACGCGCACACTTCCCCGCCCTCCGCAAGGGAAAAGCATGCCGGATCGCTTGCCGCTTCCCCGCCGCACGTCGCGCATTCCCCTATGGACGGGAAAATTCCCATCAGCGAGGTAATGCGGGCAAAAAAATACGCCAGCGACTGCATAGGCAGGAGCTGCGCTGTTTCCATCGCATACAGCGCATAGATCAACGTCAGGAACAAATCTTCATATTCGGTCGTGTGCTGCAAAAGCTTATCCGCCAGCTCCAACATCACGCATGCCGCGGAATAGGCATCGTAATCGTTTTGCACGCGGAAAAATTCCTGACGCAAAAGCGCATTGGTCAAAAAGAGCTTATCGCCCTTCTTATAAAATTCATATTCCCCGCATGAGAGCACCTGCGAAGCCGAAGCGACCTCGCTTTTTATCTTGCGTGCCCCACGCGCCTGTGCGTTGATCCTTCCGCCGGTGCGCGAAAAGAGCGTGAGGATCTTGTCGTAATCCTTATAATCCGTACTGCGCAGTACGATGCAGTAATGCTTTTCCATTCAGGCGTCCCGGTATCCAAGCGTACGCAGCACGGAAATCTTGTTCCGCCAATCCGGCTTTACCTTGACCCAAACCTGCAGGAACACTTTGGAATCAAACAACATCTGCATATCCTCGCGCGCCGCAGAGGCGATCTTCTTGAGCATCCTGCCGCCCGCGCCGATGATGATCCCCTTATGGGAATCCTTTTCGCAATAGATCACAGCGTCAATATTGAGGATTTCCTTTTCCCCGTCATACTGCATCTTCTCGATCTCCACACCGATCCCGTGCGGGATTTCCTTGCCAATACTTTTTAACGCCTTCTCGCGGATCAGCTCCCCGGCGATCACCCGTTCCGGCTGGTCGGAGACCATATCCGCCGGATAGTACATCGGCCCCTCCACCAGGTATCCCTTCAATTCCTCGATCAGTGCAGGAAGGCCGATCCCCTGCGCCGCAGAAATACGGATCATCTTTTTTCCAAAGGGCTGTAAGGAATCCTCCACCTCTGCCACACGTTCCTCATCCACTGCGTCGATCTTGTTGATGGCAATGACCAGCGGGACATCCTTTTGCTTTGCCAGTCTGGCCAGTATTTCCATGTCGCGTTCCCGCGCACCCACTTTCGCATCCACTACAAAAAGCACCGCGTCCACATCGCGCGCCGCCTGTTCCGCCGTTTTGACCATAAATTCGCCCAGCTTGTTTTTAGGCGTATGCAATCCCGGCGTGTCCATAAAAATCATTTGGTAGTCCTCTTTTGTCAGAACGCCGGTGATGCGGTTGCGCGTGGTCTGCGGTTTTTTGGATACGATAGCGATCTTCGTCCCGACCAGCGCGTTAAGCAGCGTCGACTTTCCGACATTGGGGCTGCCAAGCAGTGCAATAAATCCTGATTTGAATTCCATTTGACCCCTTTCCTAAAACACAAACAATTCTGCGAGCTCAAAGACTATAACCGTAATACCGATACCCATAAACGCGCCCACCAAAACTTCCGCGAACGTGTGCACCTTTGTTTCCATGCGGCTTTCCGCCACGATCAGCGCCAAAACGGCCGCAAACGTAGAAGTGACCGGATCGCCCGAAACAAATGCGATCGCCGTAAAAAGCGCGAATGCAAATGCAGTATGCCCGCTCGGCATGCCGCCCTGCACATAGTTCCCGCCTTTTTTCATGGAACGTGATTTTAAGATAATCACGGCAATAAAAACCAATACGAGCGCCGCAAAAGTAATATACCCTGATATGTTATTGATATAATTGACCGAAAGATAGGAATACGTATACAGCTTACGGAAAAACACGAGGTACCCAATGACCAGGGCGCTCATCGCCGCTACAAACACAGCCCCCGCGCTCACATCCTTAGCAAGGCGCGCCAGCTCGTTATACTGGTTATGCGTGGCAATATCCACCGCCGCCTCCACCGCAGTATTCATCAGCTCCGCAAAGATCACAAAGGCAATGGAAAGCACCAGGGCCATCATTTCAAAGCGCGTCACCTGTGTGACCAGCGCCGCGACAATGACCACCACGGCAAGCGCAATGTGTATCTTCATGTTGCGTTCCAGCTTGAACGACTGTAAAAAACCATTGATCGCATGGTTGAAGCTGCTCATCAATGATTTTTTTGGCCTGTATTTTTTTCCGCTTTCCTTTTCGTCCATTCCCTTACCTGCCAATATTGACCGAATTCAAAATCTCTTCCTGCCTGCCCGTCATGCGCTCTTCCTCTTCCGGCGACATATGGTCGTATCCCAGAAGGTGCAGCGTCCCATGCAGCGCCAAAAAAGCCGCTTCCCGCACGAGGGAATGTCCATATTCTTCCGCCTGCTCCTGCGCGCGTTCCAGCGAGATCGCGATATCTCCCAAAAACACATCCCCATCGACATATTCCAGGTCGATCCCGCCCGCGGTCTGCGCGAATAATCCGCTAAGCTCGTAAGCCGGAAAGGAAAGGACGTCCGTTTCTTTGTCGATCCCCCGGAACTCCCGGTTGAGTTCCCGTATGCCCTCGCCATCCGTCAGCATGATATTGAGGCAGCACGGCATCCCGGCTTCCCGCTCCGCCGCCTGAAGCGCTTTTTCGATCGCCGTACGGATCTCGTCTGAGAATGCTATTTTTTCCTGTTCGTCAGAGAATATTATCTTCATCGTCTGCTCCATGTATTTTGATCTCCGGGTACTTGATCCGCTGGTGGTACACACCGTCGAAAACATTGATGAACGCCTCCGCGATATCACGCAGGTCACGCCTATTGAGCGGAGCACGATCCAGCAGGCCTTCGTCGTACCTCGCTTTGATCAGTTTATGTACCATATCGGATATCTCTTCCCTGCTCGGGTCGTCCAGGCTCCTCACGGCCGCCTCTACGATATCCGCCAGCATGACGATCGCGCCTTCCTTGGTGTCCGGAGGATTGCCCGCATAACTGAAATCTTCCACATCCGTATTTTCGTCCTGTTTCAGCGCCTCATAATAGAAATATCCGACCGTCCCGTTTCCGTGGTGGTTACGGACAATATCGATGATCTCGCTCGGCATTTTATATTTTTTCAGCATCGCTACGCCATCCGGCACGTGCTTCCTGATGATTTCTGCGCTTTCCTTAGGATCGAGCTTGTCATGCGGGTTCACGTTGTTTCTCTGGTTTTCTTTGAAAAACATCGGGTTTTCCACTTTTCCCACATCGTGGAAATATGCGCCGACCCTTGCCAACAGCGAAAATCCCCCCACTGCGTTGCACCCTGCCTCCGCCAGGTTCGCCACTAAAATACTGTGGTGATACGTTCCCGGCGCCTCGATCATCAGCCGCTTGGTCAGCGGATGCGTCGGGTCGGAGAGCTCCAAAAGCTTGGTCGGCGTCGTCAGCTTGAACGCGTTTTCCAAAAGCGGAAGCACGCCGATACTGACGATCCCGCACATGACCCCGCTGATCACGATCATGGCCATGCCGTTAAACATCTGCTGCATACTCGGCGCTTGGTCTCCCAGTACCGGAACCTGCAGCATCCATATGATCAGCACGACCACAACCCCCGGTATCGCGGCAGTAAGCCCCCCCAGGACAAGCCGGGAACGGTAACGCATATCCTTTAGCGTATATACCGCAAAAAAGCTCCCCATCATCATAATCAGCAACAGCATCAGAGAAGCCTCGCTGAACATTTCCTGTCCCCCCGTCGTCACGCTCACCAGCAGCAGCGAGAGGAACACGCTGTATATCAGCGCATTTTTGGGCGACAATAACACCGCCCCCAGTATGACGAAGAGGAAAATCGGGAATACATGGATCGCCACCAGCTGCGCGAGGGTCGTCGCCCCATAGGCAACGGCCGTCAGTATCGCTAGAATCGCTATCTTTTTGGTATTCATCAACAGCCGCCGGTTAAACACCGCCAGGAAAACCGCATACAGCACGTAAGCCAATACGATATAAATAATGATGCCAAGGTATGGCCGTACCGAAGTGGATTCCGTACTCAAAAGCCCCAGGGATTTCAAAACGTTATATTCCGCATCCCCGACGATCTCGCCTTTCACAACGATGTTCTGCCCGCTTTTGTATATTTTGGGGGTCACCAGCTCCGCCGCCTTATCGCGCGCTTCTTTTGTCGCCGCTTCATCAAAGACCACATTTGATGCGAGGTCGTTGGACACCACCGCCACCAGCAGGCTACGCATCGCTTCGTTCAAATCCAGCTTTTCCTCGATCGTCTGGATTGCGTCGCTTTTCATCTGATCCAGCTCATCGTTTCCGATGCCCTTGGAAAGCAGGTTCTCGATTTCGCCCGACACAGCCTCCTGCAGGTTGGACAACTGCTTTGCCGTCAGCGAGAGAATATGGTAAAACTGGGTATTGTCAATATAATCGGGCAGCATATCTTTTAGTTCCGTGATCTGCTCCTGCGTCAGCAAGCTGTCCCATTGCATTGCCGCCGGGTCGAGCGTGGCAGCCGCATACGGCGTGGGCAGCGGCGCGGGGGACGCAGCGGGATCGGTCAATCCTGCATTTTCCTGCTGCACCTTATCGATCTCTTTTTGCACCGCATCAGCCTTTTCCTGTTCTTTCTGATCGTATATACTTTGCGCCTGCGCGCGTGCCCTTTCAAAGGCCGCGAAATCTTCGCTGATCTTTTTATTTACCTGCTGGGTGATATCCGCGTCCTTTTTATAAGACGGCCCCACCTGCGCCTGTGCTTCCTCGATCTTTGCCTGCGTCGTGACCTCGTCCACCACGTCTTTGGGCGCGGTGATCGTCTGGCTTGATATCTCTCCTACGGAAATATCGTATGTCTGCGGGGTGATCGAAACAAGCGCGATCGCGATACATACGCCAAGCGAGCCGACAGCCATCAGCAAATTTACAAATGCTTTTTTATTTCTCTCGTTTTTAAAAGCCATAAAATCCCCTAACCACTTTTGCTATACGATCGTATTTCCCCGCCTGTTTTCATACTTTTCAAATGCCTTGACGATATTCTTGACCAACGGATGCCGTACAACGTCTTTGTTCGTGAGGTTCACGATCCCGATATGGTCGATATTTTTCAGGATCGACGTCACCTTTTTCAGGCCTGACGAGCGCTCCTTCGGAAGGTCGATCTGCGTGATATCGCCTGTGACGACGACCTTGGAGTTTTCGCCGAACCGTGTCAGGAACATCTTCATCTGCTCCATCGTACAGTTCTGCGCCTCATCCAGAATAATAAAGGCATCGTTTAAGGTGCGCCCGCGCATATAGGCGAGCGGCGCTACCTCGATCACGCCTTTTTCGGAAAGGCGCGCGTATGCCTCCGCCCCCATGAAATCGTAAAGCGCGTCATAAAGCGGACGCAGATACGGATCCACCTTGTTTTGCAGGTCGCCCGGCAAAAACCCAAGCTTTTCGCCTGCTTCCACAGCCGGGCGCGTCAGGATAATACGCGATATCTGTTTATTTTTCAGCGCGACTACGGCCATCGCCATCGCCAGATACGTTTTGCCCGTTCCCGCAGGGCCTACGCAAATCACGACCGTATTATCCTTAATCGACTTGATATATTCCTTTTGTCCGTACGATTTGCATTTGATCTGTTTGCCGCGCGAGGTAATCGCCACCACATCGGACATCATTTCGTTTACCATTTCCTGATGCCCTTCGCTCACCAACTCCATCGCATAACCGATAGTGCTTTCGCCGATCGTCTCGTTTTTATTGTACATCTTTTTCAGCACTTCGATGATGTCCGCCGCTTCCTGCGCCGCCTTTTGCGTACCCGAAATACAAATACCATGTTCCGTAGCCCGGATCGTCGTCCCCGTCTGCGCCGAAATGATGTTGATATTTTCGTCAAAGCTTCCAAAAACGCCGGACATCTGATCCATGCTGTCAAAAGAAACGTCTATATTCGTTTGCTTTTCCGCCAAGCTTTCTATCCTCCAACTGTGTTTGTCTATACGATTGCCAGAATAACAAATAGATCATACCATATTTTCCCTTAAAACACCACAAAAGGTAATTTTGTTACAATAAAAAACGGGCCAATCACAATAACCGGCCCGTTTCGTTTCCCTGCTTAGTGTTTTCTCTTCCTTGCAGCCTCAGCTTTTTTCTTTCTCTTTACGCTGGGTTTTTCATAATGCTCACGTTTCCTGATTTCAGCCAGAACTCCGGCTCTTGCACATTTGCGCTTGAATCTCCGAAGAGCACTTTCCAGTGTTTCGTTTTCGCCTACGCGTATCTCAGACATTATCTCCCCTCCTCCCGTACTCTGTCCCCGTTTCAAAACAAGAACTGGGAGTTATTTCATACCACTGTATTATAGTCAAAACCGCCCATGATGTCAACAGCTATTTCAAAGGCTTCAGAACGATTTTCATGATCAATTCCGCCGGTTTCCCGTAAATCCGGCCCAGCATCGCACGCAGCGTATCCATATCCATGGCGGCGCCGCTCGACAGCATCTCGAAACTGTCGCCAAACATTTTAAAGCGCAGGCCCGCTTCTGTAAACCCATTGCGCAGGTAAAACGCCTTACGCTTTTCCCTCTGCGCCGCGTTCGGAACCCCGGGCATGACAAGCTCGATATCCAAAAAAAGCTCACGGCTGCCGATACGCTCCTTTAACAGCGCCAGCGCCTTGCTGCCATATCCTTTTCCCCTGTTCGCCTCATCGATGGCAAAATAATTCAGCAATGCTTTACCGCTGTCTTCGGCCAGGATCATCAGTCCCGCAAACATCCCGCCGTCCACGATCGAAAGGAACTCGATATTACCCTTCCGGAATCGCTTTAAAAGAGCGCGGAAAGGAAATTTTTCGTTTTTGGGGAAAGCTTTCTCGTAAAGCCTGCGAAAGGCCGGGATATCTCCCGCCTGTGTTGTTTTCAGTTCCATATACGCCTTTCCCCGTCAGCCCGGAGGCCACTGGAGGCTCCGCCCTCCCAGCAGGTGCATGTGCAGGTGCTGCACGGTCTGCCCTCCGTCTTTGCCCGTATTGAATACCAGCCTGAATCCATCTTTTTCAAAGCCTTTTTCTTTGGCAAGCTTTTGCGCCGCCTCTATCATACGGTCCACATATTCAAAATCTTTTCCCGCTACGCTAAGGATGCTGTCAAAATGCTTTTTGGGGATGATCAGGATATGCTCGGGAGCCTGCGGCTCGATATCGTAAAAGGCATATACCATGTCGTCTTCATATACTTTGTTTGAGGGGATGTCCCCCGCGATGATCTTGCAGAATAAACAATCTTCCATTTCCATACTCTCCTATCTTACCTGTTCTCCATACAATATACCGTCTTCATAACGGTTCAATAGAATCCTTTCAAGCATCCCCGGACGCCCCTTTGCATGTACACGCAGGTAACGATCCGTATACCCTTCCGCCAGTCCGTCTTTTGCCTCCTGCTCGAACAGCACTTCCTGCACAGTGTCCAAAAACCGCAGGGCATATTCCTTTTCCATGTTTTTCCCCGCATCGATCAGCCTGTTCGCCCGTTCCCTGCGCAATTGCATGGGGACGGAGCCTCCCATAGCCGCCGCCGGCGTCCCTTCCCGTTCCGAATAGGGAAATACATGCATACGCGAAAATCCCACTTGCTTTATAAACCGCACGGTCTCTTCAAAATCCTCTTCTGTTTCTCCCGGAAAGCCGGTGATCACGTCCGTCGTCACCGCAGGATCCTCATAAATCCTCCTGACATTTTCGATATATTGCGCAAATTCCTCCGCAGTATATTTACGGTTCATGCGCGAAAGTACGCTGTCACAGCCGCTTTGCAGCGACACATGAAAATGCGGGCAGATTTTCTTGAGCCCATATAATTCCTGCAAAAACGGTTGTTCCAGGATATGCGGCTCGAGCGATCCCAAACGAATGCGCCTGATCCCTCTGAGCGCATTCAAATCCTGCAGCATCCCGATCAACGGTTCCCCGTTCTCCTGTCCATAGGAGGAAATATGGATGCCCGTGAGTACGATCTCCTGCACCCCCGAGGATGCCAGCGCGCGGGCTTCCTTTAAGATATCCTGCCTTCCGCGGGAACGCACCCGCCCCCTCACATACGGGATGATGCAATAGCTGCAAAAATTATTACAGCCCTCCTGTATCTTGATATAGCCGCGCTCAAGCTCCCCGCTGGTTTGCACGCTCAATTCCTCAAAGGTTTCCCCGCTATTGATCTCACGCACCCGACAGGTTTTCCCACCATTCAGGCACGCATTGATCACAGAGACGATATTCCTCCTGTCCTCCGTGCCGACCACTGCGCTCACGCCTTCTATCCTGCTGACCTCTTCGCTGTCGCGCTGCGCCAAGCAGCCGCATACGCAAATGATTGTATGCGGATACCGGTGGTGGATACGCCGTATCATATTCCGCGATTTTTTGTCCGCCATATTCGTGACTGTGCAGGTATTGACCAGGTACACCTCTGCTTCCTGCCCAAATCCCACCTGCGTAAACCCTGCGTGCAAAAGCAGCTCTACCATGGCGTTGGTATCGTACTGGTTGACCTTGCAGCCCAGCGTATATGCCGCTACCCTCATACGCCGTCCCCCATCAGGTGGTAACCGATCATCGCCGCAGCTGCCAATCCCGCCGTTTCGCTGCGCAGGATCAGCTTTCCCAGGCTGCAAACCTTTGCGCCCGCCTCTTTCAACATATCGGCTTCCTCTTTGGCGAAGCCGCCTTCCGGGCCGATAACCACATAGATATCCTTCTCGTCCGGGTTTGCCTCCAGTACCTGCCGGATCTGCGTCCTTTTTTCATCCTCATACGCCAGCAACACCAGTCCGTTTGCTTCTTTCAAGCACGCCGACAATTCCCTAATCGTCACGATCCCGTCCACACCGGGCACGCGTGACCTTCCGCATTGTTTCGCCGCTTCCATTGCGATCCTGCGTTCACGCTCTACCAGTTTAACAGCAGATTTTTCATCCGGCCGCTTGACGCACCGTTCGCTCAAAAAAGGTATGAAATCATACGCGCCCATCTCCGTACACTTTTGTACCACATAATCCAGATGGTCGCTTTTGATGACCGCCTGGCAGATATGGATGCGCGCACGCGGTTCGTTTCCCGCCTCCCGTTTACCCAATATCTCGATCTCTACCGCTTCTGCCGTGACCGCCTTGATCTTTCCGGTATAATCGGCCCCGCTGCCGTCAAAGAGAATAAGCATATCCCCTGCCTCCATCCGAAGGACGCGCGAAATATGCTTTGCTTCGCCCCCTGTGACGCAGGCCACACCATCCGTGACCTGCTGTGTAAAAAACCTTTTCATCCTCTGTACTTACAGGCGATCGCCCGCCATTCCCCATCCTCTAAAATCTGAATGACCTTATAGCCTTCCCCTTCGATGGACTTGCGTACATCCCCCAGGCGCGAATCGATGATGCCCGAGCAAACATACATACCGCCTACCTTCAGGTAATGCTTTGCAATACTGTTCAAGCTGATCACCACGTCTGCGATGATGTTTGCCACAACGATATCCGCCTTTTCCCCTTCCGGCACTTCAGAAAGCAAGTCGGATTTTTGCGCCCCGATCACATCTTCACATCCGTTAAGCGCCGCATTTTCACTCGTTACCTCGACGGCGACCGGGTCTAAATCAAGCGCATATATTTTCTGAGCCCCCAGCTTCGCCGCGGCAATGGAAAGGATACCGCTGCCGCATCCCGCGTCAATGACCGTCATGCCCGGCTCCATATATTCTTCCAGCAGGTGTACGCACATACGCGTGGTTTCGTGGTTGCCCGTGCCAAAGGCCATCCCCGGATCGATCTCGATGATGATCTCGTCCTTTTTCGCCTCATAATCCTCCCATGTCGGTTTGATGACAAAAAAATCGGAAATCTTGGCCGGTTTGAAATACGCCTTCCACGCATTCTCCCAGTCCTGTTCATACACCACGTCTGTTTTTACTTCCAGCGTCCCCAGCGGCAGGCCCAGGTTCATGCTGCGTACATCGCCGATCCTGCGTTGGATATCGTCCAGTACGGCCCCTTCATTGCCGTCGCACGGGAAAAAAGCCGCCACGCAAAACGGCGCCTTTTTCGTGACCTCGTCAGAAAGATAGTCCCACGGCAATCCGCCTTTCGCACACGCTTCGTTGTCCCCTTCGACGGATACGCCGTGCGCGCCGGCCTCCATCAACAGCGCCGTAACGATCTCTTCCGCTTCCTTTTGCGTAAAAACACTGATCTTTAACCAATCCATGCTCCACTGCTCTCCTAAAATATTTATTCTTTTTATTATACCCATAAACCCGGCCCGAATGCAAATATACAAAAAAGCCGGAGATCCCGCACCAGGACTCCGGCTTTCGGCATTTTCAGTTCATTGGCATCGGCTGTTTACCGCCTCCCGGACCACCTGCAGCGTTCACGTCATCCGTGGTCACGCTCGCCTGCACCGTCCCGTTGAGGGACACATCATAAACGGCGCCCTCTTCGATATCCGGACTGGAATACAAGATCATCCGGCATGTCTGTGCAAGCTCTGCCGAAAAGAGTTCCGCACCGTTTGCGCCGATCGAGACTGTATCGCCCGCCTGGCCGTTTACGCTTGCCACGATATATTTTTGCGCACCCCCCGACGGGGTAGAGATGTTCGCACCCGTGGCCAGCACTGTTCCTCCGTTCATGGTGATACCGCTGTCTGCATCGAGGCCGCCGTTTGCGTCGTTTACCGCCCCGAAGGTCACGACCGTACCCCCGTTCATTTCGATAGAGCCGTTGGAATCGATCCCATCGCCTCCTGCGTTGATATAGATCGTGCCCCCATTGATGATGATCTCGCTCACACCGTCGTTGTTGGCGTTGATTCCGTCGTCAGAAGCTGTGATTTCGATAGTACCGCTTTCGATCGTCAAGTGCATCTCGCTCGCGATACCTTCTTCTGCCGTCCCATTCACGACCAGCGTCCCTTCGCCGTTGATCGTATAAGAGATACATCCATAAAGCGCACCGTCATAATTGCTTTCCCCTGCATCCTCCAAAGTATTGACCGTCCCATCCGCCAATGTTACCGTCACGCTACCCGCATCCTTTATGAGGATCGCAGGCCCGGAGGCGCTCTTGATTGATACCCCGTTCAAGATCAGGACGACTTCCCCTCCCGGCGCATCGACCGTGACCGTCCCGTCCGTTGTCTCACCAGATATATTGTAAGTCCCTGCCGATGAGATCGTGACGTCCGCGCCGTCGGCCTGTGCTCCCGCTCCACTGATCTGTGTGTCACTCTCCTTAAGCGTTATAGCCGTCCCGTCCGGTGTATCTGTAATGGTCGATACCACATCGGCGGAACTTACATTTTGCATTACGCCCTCTACTTCCTTACTGCTGCAGCTAACGACTGCCGCGGACAGCAAAACCGTCAATATGACTGCCATCATTTTTTTCATCACCTGTGCTTTCCTTTCCGCTATGATATTTTCAGTATGGCTGTCCAGTGTGAAATCCACATGTACATATTGTTAGGGCAGGCTGAAGTTTACATGACGTTTGAAACAATAAAAAAGATCCTGCCGCCTGGCAGGATCTTTTTTGTCTTTGTATGCCGGTGATTACATCATCGCGCCCATCATTGTACCAACCAGCGCTGCCGCTGCAACTGCTACAATAATAACCGAAATGATTGCCAGGATCGTTACGATCATGCCCAGGATTTTACCAGCCTTTGCCTGTCCGTCAGCCGGATTCGCTTTGACCGCTTTCGCACCCATTACCCACGCAACGATACCGAGAACGATACCGATAAAGCCTACGAATGGGATCTGTGCGAAGGAAAGACCTGTGCATACGGCTGCTATGATTCCGAGAATTAATGCTGTCATAATGTATAAATTCCTCCTCTTTCATTTTCGGTCACATATGTGACCAAGCACATTATATCCAATTTTCATGAACCTGTCAACTTGAAAGGCACAATATCTTGCGATTTTTACAATGCCGCCTGCTTTTAAAACGCGTCCTTTGGTTTTACAAACTCAGCCTCACGATCCTTTGCCTTGGCCTTATCTCCAAAATCGCGCAATATCTTCTTCTGTTTCTCGCTCAATTTCTTGGGAATTTGCACATTTGCGCGTACATAAAGATCCCCCGTGCGGTTACTGTTCAGGTATTTGATCCCTTTGCCCTTCAAGCGGAATACCGTACCCGGCTGTGTCCCCGGCTCCACCTTATAGCGCACCTTACCGTCCAGCACCGGTACCTCGATCTCGTCGCCGAGCGCCGCCTGCATCATGTTGATGTTCATATCGAGGTAAAGATCGTACCCCAGGCGTTCAAACAGCTTATGCGGTTTTACGGAGATCACGATCTGCAGGTCGCCGGCAGGGCCGCCGTGCTTTCCCGCATTTCCTTCCCCGCGCATGGTCAGCACCTGGCCGTTGTCGATCCCTGCCGGGACATTGACCATGATTGTGCGCTGCTTTTGTTTGGTACCTTTCCCCTTGCAGTCTTCGCAGGGAGAATCCACAATGGTTCCTTCTCCGCCGCAGGTCGGGCAAGTCTGTACGTTGACAAAATTGCCGAACATCGTCTGCTGCTGCACCCTTTGCTGCCCCGTTCCGTTGCACGTCGGGCAGGTACGTCTCTGCGTACCTGGCTTTGCTCCCGTTCCGCTGCAGGTATCGCATTTTTCCAGACGATTGACGTTGATTTCTTCTTTCAGCCCGTTTGCGGCCTGCTCAAAGCTGATGCGCATATTCACGCGGATATCGCTGCCCCGCTGCGGGCCACCCCTTTGCTGGCGCATTCCTCCGCCAAAAATGTTGTCGAAAATATCGCCAAAGCCGCCGAAGCCTTCAAACCCGCCAAAGCCGCCCTGACCGCCGTAACCCCCGGCGCCGCCCATGTCCGCAGTGCCGAACGTGTCGTACTGCTGGCGCTTCTGGTCGTCGCTTAAAACCTGATAAGCTTCGTTCACTTCCTTGAATTTCTGCGCCGCACCCTCGTCGCCCTTGTTCATATCCGGGTGATACTGCTTTGCCAGTTTCCTGTATGCACTTTTGATTTCGTCTGCACTGGCGTTTTTGTCAACGCCCAGTGTTTCATAATAGTCCTTAGCCAAGTGTCATATACCTCTCCCAAAGATTCCTAACCTCCGAAAAGCCAAAGCTTACCGCTCTGGCTTTTCAGGAAGTTTTCTATTGATATTATGATCAGTCTTTCTTTTCGTCGTCTTTTTTGTCGTCGTCCACCACTTCATAGTCCGCGTCTACAACATTGTCGTCCTGCTTTGCACCCGCGTTCGGATCGTAATTCGGGTCAAATCCGGCGCCGCCGGCCGCTCCTTGTCCACCTGCCGCATTCGGGTCTCCGCCCGCCTGCTGGTAGATCTTTCCAAACGTCTCAAACGATACGTTCTGCAGTTTTTCCGTCGCAGATTTGATCTTTTCAACATCCGTTGTCTTGAGCGCTTCCTTCGTAGCCGCCACTTCCTCCTCGATCTTCTTCTTGTCGTCGGCAGACACCTTATCGCCCAGGTCTTTCAAGGTCTTTTCCGTCTGGTATACCAGCGAATCCGCATTGTTGCGCGCTTCTACCTCTGCCTTGCGTTCCTTGTCTTCCTGTGCAAACTTCTCCGCCTCCTTAACAGCCTTATCGATGTCCTCGTCGGAAAGGTTCGTGGAAGCCGTGATCGTGATCTTCTGTTCCTTGCCTGTACCCATATCCTTAGCGGATACGTTTACAATACCGTTGGCATCGATATCGAACGTAACTTCGATCTGCGGCACGCCCCTGGGCGCGGGCGCGATACCCGTCAGCTGGAACTTCCCAAGCGTCTTATTATAAGCCGCCATTTCACGTTCGCCCTGCAGCACGTGGATTTCCACGCTCGTCTGGCCGTCGGCCGCCGTGGAGAATACCTGGCTCTTTTTCGCCGGGATCGTCGTGTTCCTTTCAATCAGCTTCGTGGACACGCCGCCCATCGTTTCGATCCCCAAAGAAAGCGGCGTAACGTCAAGCAGCAGCACGTCTTTTACTTCGCCGCCCAAAACGCCTGCCTGAATCGCCGCGCCCATGGCGACGCACTCGTCTGGGTTGATGCCCTTGAAAGGCTCTTTGCCCGTGATCCTCTTGACCATATCCTGTACCGCCGGGATACGCGACGAACCGCCCACCAGCAATACCTTGTCGATCTCCGAGCTCTTTATGCCCGCATCCTTGATCGCGTTTACCGTCGGCCCCTCCGTTTCCTTTACGAGATCTGCCGTCAGCTCGTCGAATTTCGCACGCGTCAGCGTCAGGTCAAGATGCTTGGGCCCGGATGCATCCGCCGTAATAAAAGGCAAGTTGATATTCGTCTGCATCACGCCGGAAAGTTCGATTTTCGCTTTTTCCGCAGCTTCTTTAAGGCGCTGCAGCGCGATCTTGTCGCTCCCCAGGTCGATCCCGTCGCTCTTTTTGAACTCCGCGACCATCCAGTTTACGATCTTGTCGTCAAAGTCGTCGCCGCCCAAACGGTTGTTTCCGCTTGTAGCCAGCACCTCGATGACGCCGTCGCCGATCTCCAAAAGGGATACGTCGAACGTACCGCCGCCCAGGTCATATACCAGTATTTTCTGGCTGTGGTCTTTTTCAAGTCCGTAAGCGAGCGCTGCTGCAGTCGGCTCGTTAACGATACGCAGCACTTCAAGCCCTGCGATCTTACCCGCGTCCTTTGTCGCCTGGCGCTGCGCGTCCGAAAAATATGCCGGAACCGTAATAACGGCCTGCGTCACCGTCTCTCCCAAATATGCTTCTGCGTCCGCTTTCAGCTTCTGCAGGATCATCGCCGAGATTTCCTGCGGCGAATACGTCTTGCCTTCGATCGTCACTTTTTTGTCCGTGCCCATGTCGCGTTTTATGGACATGACCGTATGATCCGGATTGGTAACAGCCTGACGCTTTGCCACCTGGCCTACCAGCCTTTCTCCCGTATTAGAAAACGCCACAACCGATGCGGTCGTCCTGCCGCCTTCCGCGTTGGGGATGACAACGGCTTCGCCGCCTTCCATCACCGCTACGCAGGAGTTTGTTGTCCCTAAATCGATCCCAATTACTTTACCCATTTATTTCGTCCTCCTAAATATGATTTCCATTTTTACAATTTATTGCAAAACGCTGTATGCGTTTTACTTCGCTACTTTTACCATCGTGTGCCGCAACACCTTCCCTTTGAGGATATATCCTTTTTGCAGCACCTCCACGATGCTGTTGGGCTCACGCCCCTCCTCTTCCACCTGCATCACCGCATTGTGGAATTCCGGGTCAAACTGTCCGTCGGCGGCGATCTCCTCTACCCCCAGGTTCTTGAGCGCCTCCTGGAACTGCCGCATAATCATGCCCACGCCGTCCAAAAAAGCCTGGTCGCCGCACTCTGTTGCCAACGCCCGTTCAAAATTATCGAGCACGGGCAGCATTGCCGTTGCCGCATCCGCAACGCCGTTCTGGTAAGAATTTGCGGACAAATCCGCGTTGCGTTTTTTATAGTTCTCAAAATCCGCCCGTTCACGGATCAGCGCATTCACATATTCGTCTTTTTCCGCCTCCAGCGCCTTTAACTGCTCGCTTAATTTGTCTTCCTTGCTTTCGTCGGCCCCTGCCTCACATGCTTTTTCTTCCTGTCCAGAGCCTTCTTCCTGATCCGTTTCGGCTTCCTTCTCTTTCAAGTCGGGTTCCTGCTTGGTTTTTTCCTGTTCTTTTGCCTGCGTATGTTTTTTTTGTGCCAATTTCCTGTACCTGCCTTATTTATTTCTTATCGTCTGTTTCCAGCAAACACGATAGGATATCGCTCAAACTCATTCCGACATAATTAAGGACGGAGAGCACGCGGGCATAATCCATACGTGTCGGTCCGATCACACCAAACGACCCAATCTTCTCCCCGCCAATCTTATATGTCGCCGTCACGATACTCATATCCTTAAAGTCGTCATACGGGTTCTCCCTGCCGATGCGGATTGAAAATTCCAGATCCGTTGCATTTGACATCACCTGGTAGAGCATGTCCTTGGTCTCCAAAAGCTGCAAGAAATGCTGCGCTTTTGAAACGTCCTTATATTCCGGGTAATTGAAAATGTTCTGCGCCCCGCCAAAAACCATTTCCTTTTTTTCGCGGCTCAAATTGATCGCTTCCAGCACCTTATCCATAATGACGCGCTGTTCTTCAAGCGTATCTTTGCATATGCCCTCGATAATCCCGCCCGCCTCCTTTAGGGAAGCGTTCTGCACCTTGTCTGTCAGCATATTGGAAAGGAGCTCCATCTGGTGCGCGTCCATTCCTGCGGGCACAGTAATCATCTGGTCCTGCACAATGCCGTTGTCCGTTACGAAGATCAGCATCGCCTTTGTTTCCGTAATCTTTACAAGCTGGATGCGGCGCAGTTTTACACTTTCCAGATTGGGCGCAGTCACCATGGAAATGTGCTTGGTCGCGTCCGAAAGCGCTTTGGCCGCCGATTCCAGAACCTCGCCGATCTCACCAATGCGCGCGTCAAAATAGTGGCGGATGAAAAGCGCCTCGTCCTTGGTGACACGGCCGATGTGCATCATCCGGTCTACATAGAGCCTGTACGCCTTGTCGCTGGGTGTCCTTCCCGCTGAAGTATGGGGCTGGTCTAAAAAACCCATATCTTCAAGGTCAGCCATCTCATTCCGTATCGTCGCCGGGCTGTAGTCAAGATCCGGTTTTTTGGAAAGCGTGCGCGAACCGACAGGAATACCCGTATCGATATAATCATCGATAATGGCCTTTAATATCTTCAGTTTTCTATCCGATAATTCCATGCCGCACACTCCTTTCCTTATTTGTATACACAAAAAACCGGTCTCAAACCGATTTGTTAGCACTCATCAACGTCGAGTGCTAATCCTTGATATAAAGATACCACCGCACGCGGTGGTTGTCAAGTTCGATTGATAAAATTATAGCGACTGTTCATGAACTTATTGTGAATAGCGGTCACATATTCTCAATCAGGATCGAAACCAGCCTGTTTTGCAGGTCAAATCCTCTTTTTGTAGGCATGACGCAATCATCCTTCACCACGCAAAGCCCTTCGCTGCACGCTTTTTTCAGCTCCTGCGCATGCGTCAGCAAAAAATCCTCGCCAAAACGGCTCTTGTAGTCATAAAGCAAAAACCCTTTTTTCAGGCGCAGCTTGAGCATGATATATTCGACCTTGCGCTCCGTATCGTCGATAAAGTCGGACTGTTCATAACGCAGGGCCCCCTTACCCATATTTTTGATATACCCGTCGATGTTTTCCGTGTTCGCAAAACGCAGGCGCTCGATACACGAATGCGCGGAAACACCGAGACCGATATAATCCTTTAAGTTCCAATATTTCAGGTTGTGCGCACATTCATACCCGGCGATCGCAAAATTCGATATCTCGTAATTTGTATAGCCTTTGTTGCCCAGGATCGCTTGCGCCATATGGTACATGCGCACATCCGTGTCCTCGTCGGCTGGCGTGATCTCCCCGTCCGCTACCATACGCGCCATAGGCGTTCCCTGCTCGATCTTCAAGGCATATGCGGAAACGTGCTCGGGTTTTTTATGCAGGATATGGAACAGCGTTTCCTCCCATTCCGCAAGCTCCTGCCCCGGCAGCGCATAGATCGCATCGACATTGATGTTCTCAAAGCCTGCTTCCCGCGCCATCCCAAACGCTTCATCGAACATCGCAACCGTATGCTGCCGTCCCAGCGTTTTCAAATGTTGATCCTGCGCCGCCTGCAAGCCGATACTCAATCGGTTGATGCCCGCCTTTTGATAGGCCGCCAATTTTCCCGGCGTCAGCGAGCACGGATTCGCTTCCAGCGTCACCTCCGCATCCTCCCGGAATTTGAAAAGCCGCCGCACCGTATCCATGATCCGGCCGATATAATCCTCATCGATCAGCGAAGGCGTTCCCCCGCCAAAAAATACGGAATCCACGGCCTTGTTGTACATTCCGCCGATGAGCTCCGTTTCTTTTTGGAGCGCGTGCATATACGGGGCGATCTTGCTTTGCTGCCCCGTCGATACAAAATCACAATATGCGCATTTTTTGATGCAAAACGGTATGTGAAAATACAGTCCCAGCATAGCCCTAATCCATCTTGAGAACGCTCATGAATGCCTCGGACGGGACTTCTACGCTTCCCACCTGGCGCATGCGTTTCTTACCCTCTTTTTGCTTTTCAAGCAGCTTTTTTTTACGTGAGATATCGCCGCCGTAGCATTTGGCAAGCACGTCTTTCCTAAGCGCCTTGACGGTCTCACGCGCAATGATCTTGCCGCCGATCGCCGCCTGGATCGGGATCTCGAACATCTGGCGCGGGATCACTTCCTTCAGCTTTTCAGCGATGATCCTGCCGCGCGCATAAGCACGGTCTTTGTGTACGATCAGCGAAAGCGCGTCGCACATCTCCCCGTTTAAGAGGATGTCCAGCTTCACGAGCTCGCTCTTCTCGTACCCCTTTACCTCATAATCCATAGACGCATACCCGCGCGTCCGCGATTTTAAGTTGTCGAAAAAGTCGTAAATGATCTCATTCAGCGGTATTTCATAATGCAGCAATACACGCGTCGCCTCGATGTATTCCATGTTCTTGAACGTACCGCGCTTTTCCTGGCACAACTCCATGACCGCGCCCACATAGGTATCCGGCGTCATCACGCTTACCTTGGCGACAGGTTCTTCCATATATTCGATCATCGAAACATCCGGCAGGTTGGTCGGGTTCTCGATCTCGATCTCCTCCCCGCTCATCAGGTGCACACGGTAAGAAACGCTGGGCGCCGTGGTCACAAGATCCAAATCAAACTCACGCTCCAAACGCTCCTGGATGATCTCCATATGCAGCAATCCCAAAAATCCGCAGCGGAAACCAAACCCCAGCGCCACGGAAACCTCCGGGTCGTACAGCAGCGATGCGTCGTTTAATTGCAGTTTTTCGAGCGCGTCGCGCAGGTCGTCATATTTCGCGCCGTCCGCGGGATAAATACCGCAGTATACCATCGGCGTGATCTTTTTGTAACCGGGCAGCGGCTCTTTTGCCGGATGTGCAACGTCCGTCACCGTATCGCCCACGCGCGTGTCCGCAACATTTTTGATGCTCGCGGCGATGTACCCTACGTCGCCTGCTTTCAGCTCCTTTGCCGGGATCAGCTCCGGTGCAAACACCCCGACTTCCGTCACGTCGAACGTCCTGCCGGAAGCCATGAATTTGATCTCCGTATCTTCGGATACGGTTCCGTCCATCACGCGCACATAGCTGATCGCGCCCTTATAATTATCGTAATACGAATCAAAAACCAATGCCTTGAGCGGCGCGTTTTCATCCCCGGACGGCGGCGGCAGCTTGTCTACGATCGCTTCTAAGACCTGTTCTACATTCTCGCCGCTTTTCGCGCTCACGCGCGGCGCATCCGAAGCGTCCAGCCCCAGCACATCCTCGATTTCGGCGGCGATCTCATCCGGGCGGGCGCTCGGCAGGTCTACCTTGTTGATCACCGGAATAATCTCCAGGTTATTGTCCATCGCAAGATAGACGTTCGCCAGCGTCTGCGCCTCGATCCCCTGGCTCGCGTCCACGACGAGTACAGCGCCCTCGCACGCCGCCAAGGAACGCGACACCTCATAGGTAAAATCCACATGCCCGGGCGTATCGATCAGGTTCAGCTCGTACTCCTGGCCGTCCTTTTCGTAGAGCATGCGTACCGCCTGCGATTTGATCGTGATCCCGCGCTCACGCTCCAAATCCATCGTATCGAGCAGCTGTTCCTTTAAGTCCCTGCTCGCGACCGTGCCCGTCATCTCGATCAACCTGTCCGACAGCGTCGATTTGCCATGGTCTATATGTGCTATGATACAAAAATTCCGTATGTTTTTTTGATAGTCGTTGCTCATTTATCCACCTCAAAAGTATTCCAAGATATATCATACGAAAATACGGCTTAAAATGCAATAAAATTCCTGCGCATCCGCTAACCGAAATGTGCTATAATGAAAAAAAGGATCGAGGAAAGCGAGGGGTCTTGCAATGAGCCAATATGATGAACTGATCGGCCTTCTGAATCAAAAAGGATTTCACGCGGAATTCTTTGAAAATGCTGCTTCAGCAAAGGAAGCTGTCCTGAAATTGCTTTCCGGTGCACAGTCCGTCGGCATCGGCGGAAGCGTTACCCTTAATGAGACGGGCATTTTTGACGCAGTCGTGGCGACCGGCAAGGAAATCTATTCCCAGGTGCTTGAACGCCAAAAGGAAAACCCTGATGTGAAAACGATATGGCGGAACGCGATGAATGCGGATGTATACCTGACGTCCACCAACGCGCTGACGCAGCAGGGCGACCTGATCAATATCGATGGGAACGGTAACCGCGCTGCGGCCATGTTTTTCGGGCCGGACAAGGTCATTGTCGTGTGCGGCGTCAACAAGGTCACCAAAGGGCCGCACGATGCGATCGCCCGCATCAAGAAGGAGGCCTGTCCCAAAAACGCGCGGCGTTTAGGTCTCGATACGCCTTGTGCAAAAACCGGTAAGTGCGAGGAGTGCACAGGGCAGCGTATGTGCAATGTCACAGTGCGTATCCAGTATCCGCCTAAGGGCAAAGATATCCATATCCTTTTAATCAATGAAAATCTGGGTTATTAATACCTTATCCTAAATATAATTCCGGGAGGAACCCTAACATGACATACCAGCAAAGCTATGAACAATGGAAAAGTGCTCTTGCAGGCAGCGAATACGAAGCCGAGCTTCTTGCTATGGCGGCGGACGGCGATACCCTGCAGGATAGTTTTTATAAGGAAATGGAATTCGGTACGGCAGGTATGCGCGGCATTATCGGCTTAGGGCGCAACCGCATGAATGTCTTTACGGTCAGGCGTGCGACACAAGCGCTTGCCAACAATATCTTGAAAAACGGCGATCCCGAGGCGGGCGTCGCCATCGCGTATGATACACGCAGGAACAGCGACCTTTTCGCGCGCGAAACCGCGGGGGTATTATGCCAAAACGGCATCCATGTATTCATGTACGATACGCCGCACAGCGTACCGCAGCTTTCTTTCACCATTTTGGAGCTCAAGACTACGGCAGGCGTGGTCATCACCGCCAGCCATAACCCGCCGGAATACAACGGATATAAGGTATATGGTGAAGACGGCGGGCAGTGCCCCGTGGCGGATTCCGACCGCATCACGGAGTACATCAGCCGGATCGACGATATGTTCCACATCGATTCCATGCCCCTGGACGAAGCGGAGCGGACGGGTCTGCTCACCTATATCGGCGACAAGCTCGACGAGATATATTTCAAAAAGGTAGAAGACCTGTGCCTGATCCCCGACATCGTGAAACAGCAGGCAGATACGCTCAATATCGTCTACACGCCCCTGCACGGTACGGGCAATATCCCCGTACGCCGGGTCTTAAAAGACCTTGGATACAAAAATATCCATGTTGTGCCGCTGCAGGAGTATCCTGACCCGGCCTTTCCCACCGTCAAAGCGCCTAACCCGGAGGAACGACAGTGTTTTGACCTGGCAATGGCGCTTGCCAACCAGAAAAATGCCGATTTGATATTGGCGACCGACCCGGACAGCGACCGCCTCGGCGTTGCCGTGCGTGACGACAGCAACGATTTCACCATTCTTTCCGGTAACGAGATTGGCTGCCTGCTGATGGATTATGTCCTTTTCCAGAAGCAGCCGTCCTTTACGGGCGATGAATTCGTCGTCAAATCCATTGTTTCCACAGACCTTGCAGACGTGATCGCCGCACATTACGGCGTAAAGCTTCGCAGCGTGTTCACTGGTTTCAAGTTTATCGCAGAGCAGATTAAGCTGTCCGAGCAAACGGGAAAAGGCAAATTCCTGTTTGGTTACGAGGAGAGCTACGGCTTCCTGCAGGGTACGTTCGTGCGCGACAAGGACGCGGTACAGGCTGCCATGATGGTAGCAGAGGCCGCCTGCTGGTATGCTTCCAAAGGGATAACATTATACCAGGCGGTGATCGCCATGTATGAGAAATACGGCTGGTTCGAGGAACTAGTCGTATCCAAGACCCTTTACGGAAAAGAAGGAATCGAGAAAATACAGAACGCCGTCAAAGCATTGCGTGCAGGCTATCCTGCCAGGATCGGCAGTTTTGACGTACTCGCGGTACGGGATTATTTAAAGCAGGAGCGTACCGACATGCGCACCGGCGATAAGACGCCCATTCCCATGGAAAAGTCCAATGTACTGTATTTTGAACTTGACGGCGCGCGTTTCATCATCCGCCCGTCCGGTACGGAGCCCAAATTGAAATCCTACCTTTCCGCTTCTTCCGCCGACAAATCGGAAGCAAAATACCTGCTCGGCAAGTTAAAAGAGGATGCCGTCGCGCTCATCGAAAAATTGACCGACTGAGGTAATTACATAAAAAAGCCGCCTTTTTTGGGGCGGCTTTTTCATACATCTTATTCTTTTTTCAGGCGGGCGGTGAATTCGCTCCCCTTTCCAAGCTCGCTGACCACCGTAAGCTCGCCGTCATACAGCGACGTGATGTGCTTTGCGATCGCAAGCCCGAGGCCCGTACCGCTGACTGCGCCCGCGCCCGAATTTTTTGCCCTGTAGAACCTCTCGAATATCCGATCCGCTTCTTCCTCTGGAATACCGATACCGTCGTCGCGCACATGGATATATGCGTTTTCCGCATCTTCCTCCAGCCGGATTGTGACATGCCCGCCCCGCTGGCTGTATTTCACGGCATTATCGCACAGGTTCAGGATCAGTTCCTTCATACGGGCTTTGTTCGCCCTGATCTCCGCGTGCCCTTCCACCCCTGTTTCTATGCCGCCTTTCTGGATCTTGTTTTCCAAAAGATGCAGCACATCCTGCGCGATCGTTTCCAGCTCCACGCTTTCCACACTTTCGTCGATGGTGATCTGTTCCAGTTCGGATAGCTGCAGCGTATCATTGATCAGCCCCATAAGCCGGTCAGATTCCTCCGTGATCCGTTTTGCATATTCCGCCGTTTTTTGCGGATCGTCCACCATACCGTTTTCGATCAGCTGCGCAAACCCGTTGATGGAGGTGAGCGGCGTCTTCAGCTCATGCGACACGTTTGCCGCGAAATCCCTGCGGATGCGCTCGGATTTTTCAATATCCGTCACGTCGCTGATCAACACCAGCATACCGTACCCATTGCTGCCCGCAAACGAACTGTCCGCCACGATACTGGTATAAAAACGGTACACCCTGTTGTTCAATTCGTCGCGCACCTCAAAACGCTTGTTCTTTTTCTGCGCCATCGACTTTTCCAGCTTTTTGACGACATCCTGCCTGCGGATAAAATGCAGGATATTTTCGCTGCCGACATCTTCACCCGCGCCCAATATTTCTTTTGCCGCCGCATTGATGAGCAGCACATCCATCTTTTCATCCACAATGAGCAGCCCCTCGCTCAGGCTGTCGATGATGAGCGACGTCTTCTTGTTTTCCGCCTTGACCCGCTCGATATAACGGTTCAACCGCTGTGCAAGGCGCGTAAAGGCGCGTGTGATATCCTCAAATTCCGGATATGCGCTCTGCACCTCCAGTTTTTTGCTTTTCCCGCCGACATATGCCTGGATGGACTCATACAACCTTCCGAACGGCCGCAGGATGCTCTGCGCAAACCTGCCGGAAAAAATTACGGCGATCACGACCAGGACAATAAACATCATAATGATGACCGGCAATGTCTGGTTGATGATGTTACCCACATTGGCGAGCGGCATCGCGTTGCGTACGATCACGCCATCCGGCAGTTGTTTTGCAACGTAGACCATCTCATATCCCTTTGTCTGGGAATACCGCACCTCATAACCAAACGAGCCGTTGATCGCCTCTTTGATTTCCGGACGATCCAGATGGTTCTGGAGCGGTTCGTCCCCTTCGGGCGCGTCCGCGAGCACACTGCCGTCGGGCGCGATAAAAGTCACGCGGTTGTTCTGTCCATACGCCTGCTGGTATTTATCCGCGATCGTTTGGTAATCCGGGCTTTGCTCGTCTCCGACTGCCAGCGCGATCGCGTTCACATTGCCTTTGAGCACGTCCACCATGTCGTTTGCATATGTCCCGCGGAAGCTAAATGTTGATACAAACACCGTCACCACAAGCGCGACCACCAGCATGCAGGTCATAAATAATACAATTTTCTTTTTCACGTATCATACCTCAAAGCGATAGCCCACGCCGCGGACGGTCTTGATATAATCGCCGCAGCGCCCCAGCTTCTTTCTCAGCGTTTTGATGTGCATATCCACCGTACGCGTCTCGATATCCGCCTCGATCCCCCAGATCTTGTTGAGCAGCATTTCCCGCGTCAGTACCATGCCCGTATTTTTCATAAAATACCGCAGCATCTCAAATTCTTTATATGTCAGCTCCGTCTTTTTTCCGTCCACATACAGGATATGTCCCGTTGTGTCCATCACAAGGCCGCCCTGCTCCATGGCCTGCACCCCCGGCTTCCCCGTCCGCTGGCCCGCACGCCGTATCACGGCGTTGACGCGCGCAATGAGTTCCAATACGCCGAACGGCTTGGTGATATAGTCGTCCGCCCCTTGGTTGAGCCCCGACACTTTATCCACTTCGGTCGTACGTGCGGTGAGGAATATCACCGGTACCGCAAAGTCCTCTTTTTCACGCAGCCGGCGAAGCGTTTCAAAACCGTCTATGCCTGGCAGCATGATATCCAGCAGGATCGCCTGCGGTGTTTCCATCCTGCCATATTCGCGCAGCATATCCTCGCCGCATGCATACGCATGCACATCAAATCCTGCCGATTGCAGCGTACAGGTTATCAGTTCCCTTACCGCCGCGTCGTCTTCGACTACCGATACAAAAGCCATAAACGTTTCACCTCGGTTTTATTATACCACAGCCTTACAGGATCCGTTTGTCCTTGTGCACGCCCGTTTCCGAGAACATCGCCCACTCCGCGATATTTTCCGCGTGGTCGCCGATGCGTTCCAGATACTTTGCGATCATCAGGAAGTCAACGATCTGGTCGATCTTTTCCTGGTCTTCGATCGCCATCTGCAACAGCTCATTTTTGACCACATCGTACAGGCGGTCTACTTCGTTGTCGAGCTCGATCACCTGTTCCGCCAGCTCCATATCGCGGTGCACGTACGAATCGACCGCCATATGTACCATCTGCGCCGCCCGCTTCCCCATCTTCTGTATATGCTGCGGCCGGTCGATCGTCAGGTTCTTGCAGATCGTGAGCGTGATTTCAGAAATATCCGCTGCCTGGTCGCATATCCGCTCGATATCCGTAATCATTTTCAGGGCCGTCGATATCATGCGCAAGTCCTTGGCGACCGGCTGCTGCTTCATGATCAGTTTCATGGAGCGGCTCTCGATCTGCCGTGCCATCGCATCCACCAAATCGTCGTCCTCGATGATCTCCCGCGCGCCGGCCATATCACATTCTTCAATGACGCTCAAAACCTTTGTGATCGTTTCTTCCGCCATCGCGCCCATTCGTATCAGGTCAAGGTTCAAATTTTCCAGTTCCACATCAAATTTATTTCTCATACGTTTTCCTTTCTTCCGTCATCCGAAGCGCCCGGTGATGTAATCCTCCGTCCGTTTGTCCTTCGGCATACTGAACAGGTCTTCTGTCTTTGCGTATTCGATCATTTCCCCCAAGAGGAAAAATGCCGTACGGTCGGAAATACGCACCGCCTGCTGCATATTGTGCGTGACGATGACGACCGTGTATTTTTTCTTGAGCTCGCTCATCAAATCCTCGATCTTGGTCGTGGAGATCGGATCCAGTGCAGATGTCGGCTCGTCCATCAATATGACCTCCGGTGAAACGGCGATGGCCCGCGCAATACACAGCCGCTGCTGCTGTCCGCCCGACAAACCGAGCGCGCTCTTTTTCAGCCGGTCGCGTACTTCGTCCCACAATGCCGCCCCTTTCAGGCTGCTCTCCACGATGCCGTCGAGATCTAAGCGGTTTTTGATCCCGTGGATACGCGGCCCATAGGCGATATTATCGTAAATGCTCATGGGAAAGGGATTTGGTTTCTGGAAAACCATGCCCACCTTTTTCCGGAGAATGGTCACATCCACCTTCGGGTCATAAATGTTTTCCCCGTCAAGAAGAACCTCCCCCGTGATCTTCACGCCGTCGATCAGGTCGTTCATACGGTTCAATGTTTTCAGGTAGGTAGACTTTCCACAGCCGGACGGGCCGATCAGCGCCGTGATCTTCCCTTCCTCGATATCCATATTGATATTTTGCAGGGCGTGGTTTTGCCCATAATATAAATCCAGGTTTTTTGTTTCGATTTTAATACCCAAGTTTCAGTCCCCCCCGTCACTTATTCCTGTTAGAAAAGCGCTTGCTCAAATAATTGGTCAGTAGGTTGATCACCAGCACGATCACGACCAGTACCGCGGCGATACCAAAGGCCGCGTCATTTTGGCCCTTTGCCGCATAGGTGTACAGCTGTACGGTAAGCGTCGCCCCCGATTCCATCATATGCCCAAAGAAGTTGCCCGGCATATTTGTGCCGATGCCGGATGTAAACAACAGCGCCGCCGATTCCCCTACGATCCTGCCGATCGCTAAAATGATTGCGGTAATGATTCCCGGGATCGCACCAGGGAGGATGATCGTGCGGATCATGTGCCATTTCGTTGTTCCGATCCCCAGCGCCCCTTCGCGGTATTCATTGGGCACCGTCTTCAGCGCCTCCTGCGTCGTGCGTACAATGATTGGCAGGATCATCAGCACCAGCGTCAATGCGCCTGCAAGGATAGAATATCCCAGCTGCAACGTCATGCCGAAAAATACCGCGCCAAACAATCCATACAGTACCGACGGGATACCCGCCAGCGTTTCCGTCGTAAATTCGATCACGCGCACAATTTTCCCGCGCTTCGCGTATTCGTTCAGGTAGATCGCCGCCCCCACCCCAACAGGTGTTGCGATCAGCAAAGTGATGCCGATCATATACAATGTATTCAATATGCTGGGCAGTATCCCCACCGTCTTATTGAGGGCGCTTGGCGCAGTGGATAAGAACTCCCAGCTTATCTGCGGCAGTCCGCGCACCATAATGTAGGCCAGCAGGTAAAACAGGATCACGACCGTGAGGATCGCGCAGGCATAGATCGCAAAAATCTGCGCGCCGTCTTTGGGGCGGCGTTTTCTTTTCATGATACTGATATTGTTGGACAGCTTTTCCATGCTACTTCTCATTGCTTGCCGCCTCCTTTTTCAGTATCGTATTCAGCAGGACGTTGATCACCATGATAAAGATAAACAAAACGAGTCCGATGGAAAAAAGCGCTTCCCTGTGCAACCCCGAAGCATAGCTCATTTCAGATACGATGCCCGTGGTCAAAAAACGTACGCTGTGAAACAGCCCCGGCATATTGACCACATTACCGGACACCAGGATAATCGCCATCGCTTCGCCCAGTGCGCGGCCGATCCCCAGCACTACCCCCGTAATAATCCCCGACTTTGCCGCCGGGATCTGTACCTTGAATATCGTCTGCATCTTCGTCGCCCCCGTGGCAAGCGAAGCCTCCATATATTCACGCGGTACGGCCTTCAGGGACGTGATACTGATATTGACGACCGTCGGCAGGATCATGATCGTCAGCACGATGATGCCTGAAAGCATGTTTGCACCGCCCGTAAAGGTATGCGTCGGGTCGTTTGCGTATAAAAGCGTTTCCAGCTTGGCGATCTGCGGTACCAGCAGGATCATACCCAAAAGCCCGTATACCACGGAAGGAATGCCCGCCAAAAGCTCGATCGCGGGTTTTACGATACCAGCAAGCTTTTTATGCGCCACCTCCGACACAAACACCGCCGCCATCAGCGCAATGGGTACGCCGATCAAAATCGTGATCCCCGTTCCCACCAGCGACGTTAAGATCATCGGCAATATGCCGAATTTCGGATCTGCCGCCGTCGGCGCCCACTGCGTCCCAAACAAAAAATCCTTCAGGCCGATCGTAAACATCGCCGGCGCACCGGAAATGATCATGTAGATCGTGATCACAAGGACTGCCACTACGGCAAAGGCGCCGCAAACGATAAATACGCCCTTCATTGTTTTTTCAAGGGCGCTTTTCGTCTTCCTGCCGCCCATGATTGTGATATGTTCCATACGATGCTCCTTATAAGGTCGCTTATAACCGCCTAAAGAGGCGCTGGGTTTCCCGGCGCCCCTTCAGGTAAAAACCTAAGAGGAAAAGTTTTATGAAATCGTGATCAACTTATTGTCCGCTACGATCGCCTGTCCCTCTTCTCCCATGACAAAGTCGAGGAATGCCTGTACTTCGGGACGGAGTTCACCTTCCGCCGTCACCATGAGGAACGGCCTCGAAAGCGGGTATTCGTTTGCTTTGATCGCTTCTTCCGTCGCCGGCGCACCGTCGACATTGAGGGCGGTCACCGTATCGTCGAGCGCCTCGAGCGACACATATCCAATTGCGGCCGGCGTTGCGGATACCGCCGTCTTAACTGCGCCTGTCTCATTCAATTCCTGCGCATATTTGCACTTTTCCGCCACATCGAGCAGCTCCTCGAACGCGCCGCGCGTACCGGAGGATGCTTCACGGCCGATCACTACGATCGGCTGGTCGTCACCGCCTAAGTCCTTCCAGTTGTTGATCTCACCGGTATATACCTTTGCGAGGTCTTCCTTGCTGATTTCCGTTACCTTGTTTGCAGGGTTGACCACGATCGCGATCCCGTCGATTGCCATTTTGTTTTCCTTCAGCCCTGTCTCATCTGCTTTTAATGCCCTGGAGACGTTGCCGATATCCGATTTGCCTTCCTGCACATCCTTCACGCCTACCGAAGAACCGCCCAGCTGTACATCCACTGTCACATCGGGGTATTTGTCCATGAACGCTTCTTTTAAAGCATTGGCGATCGTTTCCATCGATGTGGAACCGGACATCTGTACCTTACCGGAAACCGCCTCGTCCGGCGCTGCGGCGGATTCCGACGGCACTGCCGGCTCGGATGCCGCAGCGGATTCGCTTGCAGCTTGGGAAGGCTGCTGGGCTGCGGGGTTCCCGCCGCATCCTACGAGGGCCAATACAGACGCAAGTGCCAAAGCTGTTACCATAATTAGTTTTTTCATTTTCGTTCTCCTTATGTTAAATTTATAAAAGATTAACGTTTCAACATATTTGCATTATAAAGGGTCAATGTAAAATCACAACGCATGTTATGTAAAATCCATGTAAAAGAAAAAGCCGCTGCTCTTAAAAGCAACGGCCAATATTTTACAGCATATGCGCTCGTCTTTCCGTCAATGGCTTTCCGCAGGCTCCTCCTGCCGGCGGGATACTTCCTTTAAGTAAGGCAGCTCCTGTTTTAGATCGCGGCAAATACTTTTCTGCCAGAAATACTCCCCCAAAAACTGGATACGATGGATCCAGAACCCATGGAACAGGGCATGCAGCAGCCTCCTTTTTGTGTACACACGGTTTGACGCATCAACGATTTCCTGCTGGAGCTCATACGGCGTGATCTTCTTTGGGTAATGCACCACATTCCCGTTGTATTTCGACCAGTCCTCATGGATCAGGCGTTCCTTATCCTGCTCATACACAGGGGTTCCAGGCACAAAACACATGGACTGGATGAGCATACCGTTGATTTTGTTTTCGATCACAAACTCGGCAAGGCGTTTTCCCACGCCGCGCGTATGGTTGTCCGCTCCAAAAATAAACAGCCCGCGCACAGAGATTCCATGGCGCTGTATATTTTTGATGGAACGTATGATATCTTCCCGCGTACTCTTTTTATGGTATGTTTCAAACGCTTCGTCTTCCAAAAATTCGATACCCATGGATAACTCGATCACGCCCGCCTTGCGGAGCAGCACCAGCATTTCATCGTCAAATCCAACTTCAAAGCGTGCCTGTATCGTAAAATAATACTTGATCCCACTGTCGATGATCGCGTTAAGCACGGAAATCGCCCAATCCCGTTCCGCGAAAAAATTGTCGTCCGTGATCCACAATACATGCCGGATCCATCGCAGCCCTTTGGGGGCATGGAAAGCGATCGCCTGTTTGATATCCTCTATCACGCTTTGCGGCGACCGCGTACGCACGCGCCTGCCGAAATGGCGCACGAGCGCACAATAATTGCAGTTGTGCGGACATCCGCGGAAAGCGTGCACCTGCGGCCAAATGGTAAGGTGCCATGCCATTTTATGGTAGCGGTACAAAATATTGCGGTCAGGCACGGTATCGATGTTTTCAGGCGGCTCGCGCTTTCCCGTACAAACGGCCTTGCCGTCTTTGAAATATGCGAGTCCTGGAAAATCCATGGGCTTTCCGTCGTTTGCCGCACGGATCAGTTCAAGGATGGATTCGTCACCTTCCCCGAGCAGCACATAATCGCAGTACTTAACGGCCTCCGGGTAATTCATGGAAGCGTGCAGCCCTCCCAGTACGACAAGCGCATGGGAATTCTGCCTGACGTAACGTGCAAGCTCATACCCCCGGTTCGCATTGAACGTAAAGACGCCAATCAATACAATATCTGCATCAAGGACGTCCGCCCATTTGATTTTGGAAATAGATTCGCTGTACATCAAGGTATCCGCAACAAGGGAACGGGCAATCGTAGCCAGCGTCATCAGCCCCGTGCCCGGCGTGCGGATATATTTATCATAGGTGTACAGATTTTTTAAAGAGACCCTGTAAGGAAGGTTCCCCGGCTCCAAAAACCGTATTTTGCGAATCATCTTTTTCCCTTTTTTTCCTTTTATGTGTTTTGTATCAGGATACTACAAAAAAAGCCAGTGGCAAGTGTGCGCCACTGGCTTTTCCATCCTATCATTATGCTGTTTTGATAATCTTATTGTAGCCTTCCTTCATCAGGTTTTCGATTGCTGCCGTCCAGGATGAGGACTGCTCGCAGTACCGGCGTGCAACATCTTTTACCGATGTCCCGGAATACAGCCTTCCGCCTTCCGTCAGATATTTCGACCCCAGCAGCTGCGCCATATAGTCTACGCAGTCCGCCTTGGTGTCAAAGGCCATATATCCCCCGCGTCCGTTTTTCAAACCGCCCAGGTTGTTTTGCCTGCGGGCGAGCGAGCTCGATCCGCTTCCGCTTTCCTGCTTTGTGATACTGATCAGGAACAGCGCGTTCACGCCATATTTACTTTCCATCTCCGCAAACGTTGTTCCCAGTCCGGATAGCTCTGTCCCGTCCAGCAATTGCTCCAGCTGTTCCGGGCTGTACGCCGTCAGCCTCGTCAGGTTCGATCCATATTCATACTCATAGGCAGAAGCTGTCAGGGCTGCGTTTGCTGCGGGAATGTACCTGATCTCCCCATCGAGCAGGATCGCGTCCCAGCTGTCGTTCACATCCGTCATATATACGCCGATCTCCGCTCCCGATGCCAGGACCGTCACCGTCTCGCCGTTTTCTGCCGGGATATCTTTCACTTCCGTCTTCATGATTGTCATGCTTTGCCGCGTTTCAATTGTTTGTCCTTCCACATGCTCTTCTTCCGTTGCCGTCCCTGCCGCTTCCGGCAGTTCTTCCGCATAGGCCGGAGTGGCCATGCCCAGCATTAGAATCGTGATCAAGAAGAATGTTCCCAAAAGGATCAATCCATTCTTCATCCATTTTGTGGTACTCAACAAATCACCAGTCTTTCTATATTCAAATTTCTGTCCGCCGGCCCCGAAAGCAGGCCAACGCGTCTGATTTTACCACAAAGTGTAATATTTGTAAAGTTTTATTGATTTTATTTTAATATTTAGCATGCTTTTTGACGTTCGTCCCCCACTTTTTAATATGACTTGTCTGGTCTTGTTTTTCACTCTGAACGCGCTTTTCCATGTATTTACAAAATAAAAAAGAACCGTCCTTAGGACGGTTCTTTTAATGTGTCATATCGTCGTCTTATTCTTCTTCCAGAGTCACTTTTTCGATCACGATATCGGCAAGGGGTTTATCGGAAAAATCCGTTTTCATGGAAGCGATCTCATCTACGATGTCCATGCCTTCCGTCACCTTGCCAAACGCCGCATATTGACCGTCCAGGTGGGGTGCGTCAGCATGCATGATAAAAAACTGTGATCCCGCCGAATTCGGATCCATGCTGCGCGCCATAGAGATCACGCCACGCTTGTGCTTCAAAGGATTTTCGACTCCATTGGAGGCGAATTCGCCTTCGATCGAATATCCGGGGCCGCCTGTTCCCGTTCCGTTTGGGCAGCCGCCCTGTATCATGAATCCTTTGATGACCCGGTGGAACGTAAGTCCGTCATAGAAGCCCTCTGACACGAGTTTCTTGAAATTTTCTACTGTTTTCGGGGCAGCATTCTCGTCGAGTTTGATTTTAATCGTCCCGCCGCCTTTGATCTTCATAAGAACCATTTTCTTATGCCTCCCGGTTTCCGGGCGCAAGTAGGCGCACCCGATTTATGCCATTCATTATAAGGCATTCCATAACATTTGTAAACCGTACGCCCACAATTTTAAACATTTGTTTACCAAATCACGCGATCCAGCATCGAATTTAAAAAAGCGATAGCCACGCCAAAATTTGTAATCGGGACTCCTGCTTTTTTTGCCTGCTCGATCCTGGAGAGCATATTTTTGCGGTTGACCATACATCCGCCGCAGTGGACGACCAGCTTATATTTGGAGAGATCATCCAAAAAGCCATGCCCGGCCGTGTTTTCGATCACCAGCCCTCCGCCTGCATAATCATTGAGCCATTTTGGCAGCTTCTCACGTGCGATATCACCTTTCTGGGCATGGTGCGTACACGACTCCGCGATCAACACACGGTCGCCTGGCTTTAAACGTGCGATCGCCCGCGCTCCTTTGACAAATTCCCCGATATCCCCCTTGCTTTTTGCCATCAGCATGGAAAAGGAAGTCAGCGGGATCTCCTTGTCCAAATGTTCGTTTACATATCCGAACACCTGCGAATCCGTGATCACCAGCTTGGGCGGATGTTTAAGCTCTCCCAACATGGATTCAAGATCCTCCGTCTTGATCGAAACCACCCTGCATCCGTTGTCCAGCAAATCCCGCGTAACCTGCACCTGCGGTAAAATCAGCCTGCCTTTGGGCGCCTGGATATCCTGCGGCATGACCAATATGACCACGTCCCCTTCGCCTGCCAAGTCCCCGGTGATCGTCGGCTGCTCCGATTCCTGTGCATTGTCGATGATCAGCTGTTTCAATCGGTCGATCCCTTCGCCCGTCTTTGCATTGACAACGACCGACTTTTCGCCGACCGGCGCCGCTGCCTGCGCCCCGTTTTCTTCAAACATATTGTAAGCCACAAGTACCGGGGTCTTTTTTTCTTCCAGCTTCCGCATATATTCGCGTTCTACGCCAAGGTCTGTGTCCCCGCAGCGGATCACAAATACTGCGACATCCGTTTTATCGGTCACTTCATCCGTTTTTTTGATGCGCGCCCGCCCCAGCTCTGTCCGGTCGTCAAGCCCCGCCGTGTCAATGAACACGACAGGCCCCACAGGCAAAAGCTCCATCGCCTTGTAGACCGGGTCTGTCGTCGTACCAGCGACGTTCGATACCAAGGCGATATCCTGCCCGGTGATCGCGTTGATCACGCTTGATTTTCCCGCGTTCGTCTTGCCGAAAAACGCGATATGCAGCCGGTTGGCGCGCGGCGTTTCATTGAATCCAGACATCTTTTTCTCCTTAGAATCGAAAATCGCGTTCGCCTGCTTCGATCTTTGCGATATACTCACGCGCCTTTTCACGCACCGTATCGTTTGGTATCTGCTTGAGCTGCTGCTCGATCAACTCGTTTGCCATCTGCTTGAACTCCTCGTCGCCATAATCCGTCGCGTATTCCTTCAGCGTAATGAGCGCGTTCGGCTGGCAGATATTGCTGATCTGCCCGGTCTTTGCAAGGCGCATAAAGCGGTCGCCCGTCCTGCCCTGGCGGTAGCATGCCGTGCAGAAGCTGGGGATATAACCGTCGCGGATCAGCTCCTTTGTCATTTCAATGGGGCTGCGGTGGTCTTCGATCTCAAACTGCGGCTGCTGCGTTCCCATTGTGTAGCCGCCTACACCCGTCGCACTGCCTGCGCTCACCTGCGAAATCCCCAGCTTAATCACGCTGTCCCTGAACTTTCCACCCTCGCGTGTGGAAAGGATCATGCCAGTATACGGCACGGTCATGCGCAGGATGGCCACGATCTTCTTAAAATCATCGTCGCTGACCGCGTGCTCATAGTCCGTTTTCTTCACATCGCCCGCATCGCGGATACGCAGCATGGACAGCGTGTGCGGCCCTACGCCGAATACCGCTTCTAGGTGCTCCGCATGCATGATCTGTCCCACAAGGTCGTAGTGCCAGTCGTAAAGCCCGTATAAAACGCCCAGCCCCACGTCGTCGATCCCTGCCTCCATCGCGCGGTCGTGCGCCGTCGTATGGTATTCATAGTTGCTCTTCGGCCCCTTGGGATGCTGGTATTCGTACGTCGGTTTGTGGTACGTTTCCTGGAACAGGATATACGTGCCGATGCCCGCGTCCTTAAGCTTTTTATAGTTTTCCACCGTCGTTGCCGCGATGTTGACGTTCACACGGCGGATGGCGCCGTTATCAAAATGGATGGAATAAATGGTCTTGATGCTTTCCAGCAAATATTCCATCGTATTGTTGACCGGGTCCTCGCCCGTTTCCAGGGCCAGCCGTTTGTGACCCATCTTTTCCAGCGCTTTTACTTCCTGTACGATTTCTTCCTGCGTCAGCTTTTTACGCTCCATGCAGGACGAATGGTGATATCCGCAATACCGGCATTCATTCACGCAGTAATCCGACAAATAAAGCGGCGCAAACATCACGATACGGTTGCCGTAGATGTGCTTTTTGATCTCCATTGCAACGGCAAACATCTCCTCTAACAGCTCTTTGTCCGTAACAAAGCTCAAAACGGACGCTTCCTCGTGTGTCAGTCCCTTGAATTCCCGCGCCTTTGCAATGATACGTGCAACTTCCCCTTTGTCCTGTGCCTTTTCTTTCGCTGCGGCAAGCGTGCGCTCGATCTCTCCCTGATCCATAAACTCCGCTGCCGTCATACCTTTTCTGTCGTAAGCCATTTTACTCTCCCCTCATTCCGCGCGGAGCCCAAGCCCCGCAAGCCTTTGCTCAAGTTCCTCAAACTGCTCCTTAAGCGGCACGTCCTTTGCGTCCCTGCCCGGATAGATATCATAAAGCTTCCTGTATTCATAAGGCGTCGCCTTTTGCATGATGACGTTCGCACCGCACAAAAGCGCATCCTTCATCCCGCCTTTTACATTGAGCGCCGTCGTCGACGGCAAATGGCACCGCGGCAGTAAAAGCCGCGCCAGCGCCAGCACTTTGAGCGTCTTGTGTGCGTCCCCATCCGCCGCCTGCCCGATCGAGGTGTCCGGATGGGCGATAAACGGCCCGATCCCGGCCATCACCACCCCTTCCCTCCTGAGCGTCAACAGGTCGTTTGCCAGCGTCATGTCCGTTTGCCCCGGAAGCCCTACCATAAAGCCGCCCCCCAGTTCAAACCCCAGCGCCTTTAACATGCGCTGCGCCTGCAGCCTGCTATCAAGCAGCACGCCGTGCAGCGACTGGTAAAGGGCCGCATCCGCCGTTTCATGCTTCAACAAAAAACGGTCTCCTCCCGCTTCACGGATTTTCTTATATTCTTCCAGCGACCGTTCCCCGATGGAAAGCGTCACCGCACAATTCGCGCGCGCTTTGATACGCGCCACGATATCCGCCAGCATATCCGCCGTGTAATAAAGGTCCTCGCCGCTTTGCAGGATGACCGTGCGGTATACCCTGGCCGTTTCCACCGCCGCCTCCACCAGTTCGTCCGGCGTCATCCGGTAACGCGTCATTTTCATACCGGCATTAAGGCCGCAATACGCGCAGCTGCACCTGCAATAGTTTGAAAACTCAATGATCCCGCGTACAAAAACAAGGTTTCCATACTCCCTTGCTTTCACTGCGTTCGCTGCTGCAAATAATATATCGTCAGTTGACCCATCCGCCAATATTGCGGCAATGGCCGTCGCGTCCGGCTTCTCCGTATCCAGACGATATTTTCCAAATTCGTATTTTGCCATATTTTCTCCCCAATAAAAATGCTGTCCTTTTGAACGCAAAAGAACAGCACAAAACCATTGTCTTATCAGCCGTCCTTCCGTTCAGAATCATTCCTTGCGGTCAGAAGTCTTTCCTAATAATATAGATACCCGCTTTGCGCGCCCGGTAATCCTGATTTTATCTGGATAACCCGGCGATCGCACAGCCTTTTAATACAGCCATATCCACACTGATCACATCCGCCTCGATCTCCCTGCCCTGCAAGAACGGCAGCAGCGTGATCAACGCCTCATGCTTTAAACCAAACATTTTTTCATATGTCGTGCCCTCGATCGTCATGCAAACGCGGTGGTTGGCTTTGCATGCTTTTACTGCCATCGCCGCCATCTGCAGCGCAAGCAGCCTGCCCGCCCGTTTTGTCAGGTTGAGCAATATCTCGTACGCTTCTCCCGCGTCGCTTTCATCCGTAAAATATTCCGCAATGAAACCCGCACGGTCTGTTAGGAATTCATTTACCTGCATAGTATCAAGCTGTGCGTCAAAAGACTTTTGAAATACACCCTCCGCACTGGCAACGCGCAGGGTAAATCCGCACAGGCTCCCCAGATAACCGCCGCTCGTCATCTTTTCAAATACGCCCACGCCGGGGTTTTGCAGGCTGTTGTCAAAGGCGATGTCGATATCGCTGCGCGGAACCTTATTATAGCTTCCCGCTTCCGCATTGACGACTGTCACGCCCTCCGCGTCGTGTCCGTTCATTTTTTTGATATTCCCGATGGATTCCATATAGCAGCTGTTGCTGCCCGTACCAAGGATCGTTCCAGTGAAAGAACCGTATCCTTCCACTAATTTTTCCGCTTTTCCGGCCAGCGCCGTAGCGACCGAATCGTTTAAAACGATCACGCTGCAATCCTGCGCACCGAGGGCGGCCAGGCTTGCGCATATCTCTTTTCCCAGCAGTTTCCCTTCCGCTCCCCTCACCTTGACTTCCTTTGTGATGTCCACGATCTCGCTGTCGATGTTGGGGAGCGTCCTTGCCCGGTAGGCAAACGAAATCACGATATCCTTTGTGATGCTTGTGAGCGGGAAAATCAGTCCCGCCAGCGTATCAAAGAATTCCTGTGCACTAAGCTCCCTCTCCACGCCGGGCATAATATAGCGGAACACTTCCCCCGTACAAAAATGCCCCTCCGCATCAAATTGCGCCACCGTAATGCGCAGGTTCGTTCCCCCCGCATCCACGCACAATACAGGCTTCTTCCGCTGTACGTCGTCCTTTAAAGCAATATAGGAAGGCAGCATCAGCAGCGAACTCGGCTGCCCGCATAACCCTTTTTTCATCTCGTCGATATATTGGTCGATCTCGTCTTCCAGTACGATGGTCTCAAATCCCATCCGGTGATTTTGTAAAAATTCTTTAGCTTTCAACACATGTACTCCTTTATCAAAATTCGGCCATCTTTATTATACAAAAAAAACACATGCTTGCATAGCCGTCATCTGCCCCGTTTTCCTTTTTTCCGACATGGGTTGAGCCTTTTTCCTTTTTCTGCTATAATACTTAAGGTTTATTCCAAAAAAGCATATCTTTTGCGATGTGTACCAAAGGTGGGATTTTTTATGTCTAGATTAGTAGGAACCATTTCCCGGGGGATCCGTACCCCGATCATCCGCCAGGGCGACGACCTGGCCCAGATGGTGGCCGACTCCATCCTGGAAGCTGCAAACGCTTTTGACGGCGGTTTTGCGATACACGACCGTGACGTCATCGCGGTAACGGAAGCTGTGGTAGCGCGTGCGCAGGGGAATTACGCCTCTGTTGACGATATCGCCGCCGATGTCAGGGAAAAATTTGGCGATGAAACGGTCGGCCTTATTTTCCCCATCACCAGCCGCAACCGTTTCGCAATCTGCCTGCGCGGTATTGCGCGCGGCGCGAAAAAGATCGTCATGATGCTCTCCTATCCGGCTGATGAAGTAGGCAATCACCTGATTTCTTTAGACCAACTGGATGAAAAAGGCGTGAACCCGTGGACGGACGTGCTCGACCTCAAAAAATACCGGGAGCTGTTCGGCGTGAACCTCCATCCCTTCACAGGCATGGATTATGTCGAATATTACGCCTCTGTGATCAACGAAGAAGGCGCGGAAGTCGAATTCGTATTTGCGAACAACCCGACCGTGATCCTCGATTATACCAAAAACGTGCTGTGCTGCGATATACATACGCGCGAGCGCAGCAAGCGTAAATTACTTAACGCAGGCGCACAGAAAGTCTATACGCTCTGCGACATCTTAAACAAGCCGGTAAACGGGAGCGGCTACAATCCCGATTACGGCCTGCTGGGTTCCAACAAATCCACAGAATCGACGGTAAAACTGTTCCCGCGCGACTGCGATCAATTCGTCGCCAGCGTACAGCAAAAAATGAAGGATGCGACGGGCAAAACCGTGGAAGTCATGGTCTATGGCGACGGCGCGTTCAAAGACCCGGTCGGAAAAATCTGGGAGCTTGCAGACCCGGTCGTCTCCCCCGGCTATACCTCCGGGCTCGAAGGCGTTCCCAACGAATTGAAGCTCAAATACTTAGCGGATAACGACTTCGCCGGGCTTTCCGGCGCGGAGCTGCAAAAAGCGATCACCGCACACATCCAAAAAAAGGATGCCGACCTGAAGGGGTCGATGGCCTCGCAGGGCACGACCCCCCGGCAGCTAACAGACCTGATCGGTTCGCTGTGCGACCTGACTTCGGGCAGCGGCGATAAGGGCACTCCCGTCGTATTCGTACAGGGCTACTTCGATAACTATTCCGACGAAATCTAAAGCAAACGGTAAAAGCGCGGCCCAGTCATAAGGGTCGCGTTTTTTGTCGCCATATTATTTCTCCGGTTACCCCTTTACTAATTTAGCACAATGAATTATAATACCAGTATTGTGATAAAATTTATAAGCAGGAGAGAAATGTTATGAAAAAAATATTGCTTTTTGCCCTTGTTGCTGTTCTTGCCGCAGCGTGCCTGATTGGCTGCGCGCCCCAGGCAGAGGCTCCCAGTGAATCCGCATCTGCGTCCGATGCGGGCAGCGCTTCTGCGCCTGCGGATGAAAGCGCGGCTGCCGCCAGCGACGATTCCCTGCAGAAGATCAAAGACAAAGGCGAATTCATTATGGGTATGGACGTCAGCTTCCCGCCCATGGGCTTTAAGGACGAAAGCGGGAACATCACCGGCTTCGACGTGGAAATGGCGCAGGCCGTTGCCGACCACATGGGTGTGAAGGTCGTATTCCAGCCCATCGACTGGAGCTCCAACATCATGGAATTGAGCTCTGGAACCGTCGACCTGCTGTGGAACGGTTTTACGATCACGGACGAGCGCAAGGAAAAGCTCCTGATGAGCGATCCTTACATGGAAAACACGCAGGTGGTCGTGGTCACGGCGGATTCCCCCATCACCAAGCTCTCAGACCTTGCGGGCAAAAAGCTTGCGGTACAGGATGGTTCCTCCGCCCAAATCGCGATTTCAGAGAATAAGGAGCTTTCCGATTCCATCGGCGAGCAGGTAGATTTCAAAGATAACGTAACCGCGCTTATGGATGTTAAGACGGGCACTGTCGATGCTCTCGCGGTCGATTCCGTGGTTGCGAATTATTATCTTGCCAAAACGCCCGGCGAATATGTTATACTGGAAGAAACACTTGCGCCGGAAGAATACGGCATCGGCTTTCGTAAAGGTGAAGAGTCTTTTATGAACGCTGTCATGGATGCGCTCAAACAAATGAAGGAAGACGGTACGGCGGCCGAAATCAGCCAGAAATGGTTTGGTAAGGACGTTACCACCTTCTAAACAGGCCAGCTTTTCAAAAAACGGGCAGTGTTTGATATACTGCCCGGTTTTTTGTTATTATTCAATAATCAGGAGTCATTACCTATGGAAAAAGTATTGAGTTTGTCTGTCGAGCTTGCACAAGGCCTCGGTATTACGCTCGCCCTGTTTGCCCTGACGCTCGTGATCGCTATCCCACTCGGTTTTCTCGGGTCGCAGGTCAGCCTGTATGCCAAAAATAAATTTGGCCGTGGGATCTACAATGTTTATTTGATCATCATGCGCGGTACGCCTCTTATCCTGCAGGTCGCCTTTTTGTTTTTCGGCATCAATTTGCTGCTGACCGCTCTGAACGTACCTGCCAGCGTCTTTCGGCTGGGACGTTTTGAATCCGCCCTCATCTCCTTTGCCCTCAACTACACCGCCTATTTCAGCGAAATTTTCCGCGGCGGCGTCCAGTCGCTTAACCGCGGGCAATATGAGGCCGCTTCGGTACTTGGGCTTTCCAAAGGCGTGACCATGCGCAAGATCGTCGTTCCGCAGGTTTTTAAAATCGTCATGCCCTCCCTCGGCAATGAAGTGATCACCCTCGTAAAGGACACCGCACTTGTCAGCATCATCGCCTTGGGCGACCTGTTGCAAATCGCCTACTCGGCATCCACACGCGAAGTGTCCATCATGCCTTTGGTTGTGGCGATGGTCTTCTACCTGATCATCAATGCGATCGTTTCCGCCATATTGCAAAAAATTGAGAAGCGTATGGATTATTACAGGATATAGGAGCAGCGCAAATGAGCATATTGGAAGTTAAAAATCTGTATAAAAGCTTCGGCAAGGCCGAAGTTCTGAAAAATATCGGCCTTTCCCTTGAAAAAGGCGAAACGACAGCTATCATCGGGCCGTCCGGTTCGGGCAAAAGTACGCTTTTGCGCTGTATCAACTGCCTGGAGCGCGCGGAAAAAGGCACGATCATATTGGATGGGATCACCATCGCCGAAGAAAAAAACGGTTCTACCGTTTACCTGCCCGAAGAGGAACTGACCAAAGCGCGGCTGCACCTTGGTATGGTTTTTCAAAATTTCAACCTCTTCCCGCACTTAAACGTACTGCAAAATTTAACGCTCGCCCCCATGAGCGTCGATAAGAAACCAAAGGAACAGGCCGAAACCGAGGCCTTTGAATTGCTGGGGAAGGTTGGCCTGATGGACCGCGCCGAGGCTTATCCCTGCGAGCTTTCGGGAGGACAAAGCCAGCGCGTTGCGATCGCGCGGGCGCTCGCCATGGATCCCGACATCCTTTGCTTCGACGAACCGACCTCCGCGCTCGACCCCGAGCTTACGGGCGAGGTATTGCAGGTCATCAAAGAACTGGCGGCCGAGCACATGACTATGCTCATCGTCACGCATGAGATGGGCTTTGCCAAAGAGGTCGCAAGCAGCGTGGTCTTTATGGATGACGGACGGGTGCTCGACCGGGGTACGCCGGAAGAGCTCTTGCTCAATCCTAAAGAGGATCGGATCAAAGCATTTCTCAATAAATTATTAAGTGTGTGAGGTAAGCGCTATGAAGGTGTTGAATTTCGGATCACTGAATGTGGATTATGTATACGATGTTCCCCATTTTGTCACGCCCGGGGAAACCATCACTTCCTTTGCACGCGGTATCTTTGCCGGCGGCAAAGGGCTCAACCAGTCCATCGCCACCAAAAAAGCCGGCGGGGACGTATACCATGCGGGCAGCGTGGGCAGCGATGGCGATATCCTGCTTAAGGCCCTTCGGGAAGCAGGTGTGAACAGCGATTATGTGGTAAAGCGGGACGATGCTCCCTCCGGCCATACTGTCATCCAGGTCGACCCCAACGGCCAAAACTGCATCATCGTATTCGGCGGTACCAACCGCCAGATCCCCAAAGGGCAGATGGACGAAACGCTTGCGCACTTTGAAGCGGGCGACTTTCTTCTTTTACAGAACGAATTAAACGACATCGGTTACCTGATCGACCAGGCGTATGAAAAAGGCATGCACATCGTTTTGAACCCTTCCCCCATCGATGCCTCGATCAATGGCCTTCCTTTGGAAAAAGTGAAGTATTTTATCGTCAACGAGATCGAAGGCGCCCAAATCGCGGGAACGGATGTCATTGACGACATTATCCCTGCGATCGCGCAAAAATATCCGTATGCCAACATCCTGATGACCCTGGGTTCGGAAGGCTCGCGCTATTACGACGGCAACCAAACGTATACGCAAGGCATCTTCCCTGTCAAGGCAGTGGATACGACCGCCGCGGGCGATACCTTCCTCGGATACTTTGTCTACGGGATTTCAAGCGGGCTTGCCATAGAAGATACGCTCAGGCTGGCGGCGCGCGCCTCCTCCATCACGGTCTCCAAAAAGGGGGCGGCTGGCTCCATCCCCACGCTCGATATGGTGCTCGCACAGGAAAAATAGCAATCTGGCATCACAGAAAAGGCGGATTTTTATCCGCCTTTTGTTTTCTTTTCTTTTTTGAAGTGTTAAGATACTATTAGCAGGAAAGATTGACTGGAATGTTCGGAGGGCTGGCATATGATTACAAAACTGGAACAGGATTATACGATACGCGCACTCGATGTGGATTTAAAGGGCGTATGGCGGCCGTCCGCCGTCCTGACGCGTATGCAGGAGATCGCCGAGGATCATGCGATCGCCGTAGGTGCGGGACGCGCTGACCTCGTGGACGAGAAAGGACTCGCGTGGATGCTCACGCGCCTGCACCTCAAGATGACCAAATACCCCGCCTTAACGGAAAACATCAAAGTCGTGACCTGGCCGGGCAAGCCGACCAAGCTGTTTTTTATCCGCCATACGATGTTTCTAAGCGAGGCGGGAGAAGAACTGGGACGCGCCACTTCCCTTTGGGTGCTTTTCAATATCCGTGAGCGGTATCTGTGCCGCACGGGCGAGATCGGCGAAAACTATCCCTACGACCTCGCGCACGGGACGGCCCTTGCCGAACCTACCAAGATCAAAATGCCGGACAACATGGAGCATCTTGCACGCCGCATCGTCATGTACAGCGATACGGACATGAACGGGCATATGAACAACGCCAAATATGCGGATTGGATCTGCGAGCTCTTTTCACCGGACACCCTGAAAAATGACCAGATGGCAGATTTGCGTATCAATTATATCGCGGAAACCTATATGGACGATGTCGTCGATATCTATTGCAAGCAGCTTGAAAACACCACATTGGTATGCGGCAAACGCAACGGGCACACCGTGTTTGACGCAGCCATCGAATGGAAGAACAATATTGGGGGGATCAGGAGATGACAAAGAGAATCGGCATCTTGACAAGCGGCGGCGATTGCCCGGGCCTTAACGCGGCAATACGCGGTGTGGCAAAAGCCGCTTACGAACGTATGGAAAATGTGGAGATCATCGGTGTGATGGATGGTTTTTCCGGCCTTATCAATGGGCAGTACCGCCTGATGAAGCAGGATGAATTTTCCGGCATATTGACGCTGGGCGGTACGATCCTCGGTACAGTGCGTACGCCTTTTAAAGACATGCGCAAGATCGGCGACGATAATGTCGACAAGGTCGCAAGCATGGTCAGGAATTACGAATCCATGAAGCTGGACTGCCTATGCACCCTCGGCGGGAACGGGACGCATAAAACGGCAAACCTGCTCTCAGAAGAGGGACTCAATATCATTGGCCTGCCCAAGACCATCGATAACGACATCTGGGGGACGGATGTGACCTTTGGTTTCCACACGGCCGTGGATATCGCAACGGACGTGATCGACCGCATCCATACGACCGCCGCCAGCCATGGGCGTGTCATGATCGTGGAAGTCATGGGCAACAAGGCTGGCTGGCTCACCCTGTACGCAGGGATCGCAGGCGGTGCGGACGTAGTCCTCATTCCTGAAATGCCCTACGATCGCGGCGCAGTCATCGAGGCCGTCACCAAACGTGCCGAGCGTGGAAAAGCCTTCTCCATCATCGCGCTTGCCGAGGGCGCCCTGCGCAACGACGAAGCAGGTATGAAGCGCAAAGAGATCACCAAAAAGCTTGCAGGGGAAGGCTACCGCAGCGTTTCCGACCGTCTTGCCCATGCCATCGAATCCGCCACCGGTGCGGAAACGCGCGTCGTTGTCCCCGGCCATATCCAGCGCGGCGGAAGCCCAAGCGCTTACGACCGCATCCTTGCAACGCAGTTCGGCGTACAGGCGGCGGAGCTCATTTACCGGAAAAAATTCGGCTGCACGGTCGCGTTGCAAAAGAGTAAGCTGACCCAGAACCCGTTAAAGGACGTTGCCGGCAAGACAAAGCTTGTTGCTCCGGCCGACGATATGGTGCGCATCGCCAAAAACATGGGCCTGTGCTTTGGCGACTGAGCAGCGTTCATAAAAGGGAGTGCCGCACGCTCGGTCGTTTAAACCCTTGTGCGGCAGTCCCAGTTTTTTTGCTTGTCAAAACAAAATTACAAATTGGAGCCGTAATCCAGGGCGATGCACTGGCCCGTTATTGGGGCCGCCTCGTCACTGGCAAGGAAAAGAATGCTGTTTGCGACATCTTCCGCGCTGCAGATAGGAAGAGTCAGATCCGAGTGAGCCTCTATAGCTCCCATCATATCCGAATCCATAACCTCTCCGGCCGTTGAAGCCATGGGGGTCTTAATCGAGCTGGGGCAAAGCGCGTTGCAGCGCACGCCGCTCTTTGCGCATCGCATCGCTGTATGTTTGGTGATCCCCAGAACAGCTGCCTTGGATGTCACATAGGCGGATCCGCCCCCACCGTTGATGGCAGCGCTGCTCGCCACATTAATAATGGAACCTTTCTTGTTCTTTAACATCTCTTTGAGCGCTGCGCGAATACAATATATAGTCCCTTTGGTATTGATATCTACGACGCGGTCGATCTCGCTATCGGCCACTTTGTCCACAGGCATGAGGCACTTGTCTCTGACTCCCGCATTATTCACCAGGATATCCAGTCTCCCAAATGTTTCCACCGCCTTGGCTACCAGCATCACGCTGTCCTCCGGCCTGGAGACATCCCCGCATATTGCCAGCGCTAAGCCGCCTTCCGCCTGGATTTTTGCAGCCACTACCTTCAATTGTTTTTCGCGGCGCGCCGTAATGATTACGTTAGCTCCCTCCCGCGCAAACAAAATTGCCGTGGCTTCCCCCACTCCGGAATTACCGCCTGTGATGAGCGCCGTTTTCCCTTCAAGTCGTTTCATATCTACTACACCCCTTTTTCATTAAATTATAATCTTATATTATATCACTTTTTCGCTAATTTTAAAACGTTTCAGTCATTTTATAAAAATAATTCCAGGTATATAAAAAAGACTGCCGCATCTTTATATTTCCACCTCTGGTGCGGCAGCCTCTTTTCTTTTATCGCTTGAATTTATACCAGCAGCGCTCCATAGCCTGCCGCCTGCTGATCCGCAACGCCCGCGCGTCCCGCATAACAGCGCAAAAATGCGGTTATAAGTTCCTCGTTTTCCGCCTTGACGATCACCGGCTTTTTGACGAACATGGAAAGCGTGGATACAAAACTCCACATATCGAAATCAAAATCCATACTGCGAAAATCTAACGCCACAACGTCCGCTTCCGCTTCATCTGCGGGAATAGCGTCCATCAGGCAGTAATAATCCCCTCCCCGGATTCCCGATACCACCGCATCCGTGCATATGTCCATTTCAGCGATACGTGTATCTTTGTTCCACACCAAGCTCATATAGGCGGATGCCAGCCTCTGCGGCTTTTCCTCCCGCACAGTGGGTATGCTTGCCTCGTCGATCGCTTTTCTCAAGGCCGCGATATGCTTTTCACTACTGCCGCAGCAGCCGCCTAAAAGCCGCACGCCGCAATCGATAAACCCCTGCGCCATCTGTGCAAAATCCTGCGGCTTTTGCCGAAAGACCGCAACGCCGTCTTCCATTTCCGGCAATCCGGCATTTGGCTTTACGCACAGCATCGGCGCGATCTCTCCCATTGCCTTTACAGGCCCCAGCAGGCTTTCAGGGCCGCCGGAGCAATTCGCCCCGACCAGCGTCGCTCCCAACGCGCTCAAGACGGCAGCGCATACGTCCGGCGTATTTCCCGACATCGTATAGCCGTTTTCATATGTCATGTTTGCAACAATCTCAAATCCGCCGAGTTCCTGTGCCGCCACAACGCCCGCCCGCATTTCGCTTAAATCTGTGAACGTTTCAAAGTTGACGATACCGATTCCCGCCTCCTTCAAAGGCAGCAGCTGTTGTTTGAAATACTCTACCGCAGTCTCAAATTTCATCTCCCCAGCCGGCTCGAAAAACAAACCGGTCGGCCCAAGCGACGCGGCCACCATTACTTCCCTGCCCTTAGCGCACGAAAGCGCCAGTTTCGCGCCTTCATAGTTGATCTCATACAGCTTTTCTTCCAGGCCGTGCGACGAAAGCTGCGGCCCGTTGCCGCAAAATGTATTTGTCTGGATCACATCCGATCCCGCGTCGATATAGCTCATATATACGTCGCGCACCTTATCCGGTTCAAGTAGGTTCCATTCCTCCGCGCTCTGCCCGCCCGAAAGTCCCCTTTGCTGGAGCATCACGCCCTTGGAGCCATCGTACAATAAAACGCCATCCCTACACTTTTCAGCCAGTTTTCCCATTGCTCTCTCCCTTATGCCATACTGATTTTTCCATAAACTTATTATATCTTAAATCTTTTTCCAATGCTACGACAATCCTGAATAATCATCAGTCAAAATGTGTATTAATGAATTATCACAAAAAAGGAGGGCTCATCCATGAATTACCTGTCGCGTGACCGCGACCGCTATCTTTTGCGGTATGAGATCATCGGAGCCATCGTCGTATGCATCCTTGCCCCTGTCTTTCATTTTCTGTTCGCATGGTCGGGCAACAACCACTTCGTAGGGATTTTTGCCGCCGTCAACGAAAGCGTCTGGGAACATACCAAAATCGTTTATTTTCCATTTCTATTTTATACCATTGCCGAATATTTTATTGTAAAGCCTGATTTCAGCCGTTTCTTTGCCGCAAAAACGATCTCTATGTCGCTGATCCTGCTTTTGATGATCACGTTCTTTTACACCTATTCCGGCATGTTCGGCATAGAGTCGCTGGACGTGGATATTGTCTTTACCTTTGTACTGACGATCCTCGTATTTTATATTTCCTACCGGCTCTATCGTTCCGGCCGCGATTTCGGCAGCCTCTTTATCCTGATCATCATATTGTTTGCCGCCATCCTGGTCATGGAGCTGGCGTTCACCGCTATGCCGCCGCACATCCCGCTGTTCCAGGATTCGGAGTCCGGTATATTCGGCTTCCCCGTTTCATAACAGACCGTAAAAAATAAATATGCAAAATGCAGGAATATTTTGTATGCTGGCCGCATATAAATAAGTAAGAGGTTTTATGTGTACCTCTGAATGTCTATACCGAAACAAAAAACCGGCACCTTCTTCCAAAGACGCCGGTTTTTTGTTCGCTTGAAATTGCTCAGCCTTTCCACAAACCATGCAGGTTGCAGTAAGCAAATACTTCGATGTCGTCGCTGTCCACAGTGAATTCCGCCCTCGGCGCTTCGCCCGGCTCCAGTACGTGCCGCTGCATCAGCTTAGGTGTTTCCACCGCGATCCATTCAATATAATGTTCTTCCGTCATCGGATGCTCTACGCTTCCGATCTGTACCTTTAATTGATTGCCATCCCTCTCATAAACGGGAACGTGCTTTTCCTGTGCCGCATCCACAGTGTTAGGAACGAGCTTCACCATCGGTTTCCCACAGCAAACCAGCTGGCCGCCACCGTCCTTGATGAGTCCGACAATATTACCACACAGCTCGCATCTGTAGAAATTCGCTTTTTCTTTCATAATATACCACCTCTCATAATATAAAATAATAGGATGTCCATAAACCCAACGGCACACCTTATGTTATTCATAAACGCCGCGCCAATAAGGTAAACGCTATTTCTCATTTCTGGAAGAAAAATAAGATTGATAACTCAGGTGCTGCTGTCCCGGAAACAGGTATTCATACAGATCCATAAAATAATCGTCCGTCATACTTGCGATATAATCCACGACCACCTGGTTCGGTTCTTCTTTCAAATATTGTTCCTTCAGCGCCGCCGCCCGCGAAAAACCGCTGAAAACATGGTTGATATGGTGGCGGTAGATCGGCGAACGCTCATTGTTGTCTACAAAATCCTCCAGTAGCTTTTCGTACACCTGCTCAAACATCTTGCGGATCGTCGGATAAGGCTCGTTTTTGTCCTGCAGCTCATAGATCCGCTTGAAATTCACCTGTTTTTCATATGCAAGCGCATCCGCATATTCCTCATCCAGCTTGATATATGGCTTCCCATAACTATTGGATACTACATTGGTGATGATGTTATTGATAAAATCCGAATTGGTGGAGCCCAATACATTGTTTTCAGAAAACGGTTCATGTACGCCGATCTTAAGGATCTGCGCGTCCTGCCTGTCTTTTCCAAGGTATGCGATCACGTCCGACAGCCGTACCACACAGCCTTCCAGCGTCGCCGGCACGAGCGAGCCCGTCGCCGCTTCATCCGTATAACATTCCTCCATCTGGCGGTCAAACTCCAAAAACATTCCTTCTGCGTCCTTGGATGTATACGGGTTCGGACGATATTCCCCGCTCACCTTTTCCCCATTGTGGCACAGTATCCCGTTTAAGACCTGTAAACTTAAGTTCAGCGAAAGTACCTTGTCCAAAATCCGTGCGCTGTGCACGTTATGGTTAAAATACCGGCCCGTATTTTCTTTGTAGATCGCCGATAAAAAGCGCTCTCCCGCATGCCCGAACGGCGTATGCCCAAGGTCGTGCCCGAGCGAGATCGCCTCGATCAGGTCAAGGTTCAAATTGAGCATCCGTCCAATATTGCGCGCAATGCGCGAAACGAGCTGCACATGCAAAATGCGGCGCGTGATATCATCGTTTTTATAAAGGGAGAACACCTGCGTCTTGTCCGCATAACGGTTAAAATAGCGGCAGTAAAGGATGCGCTCGCAATCTTTGGCAAAATTGGGCCGCTGTACGCGGAAGTTTTCCTTTGCACGCCGCAGGCAATACTGGTCCCGCGTTGCATACGGGCACAATTCGTCCTGCTTCCTTTTAAGGTCGTCGTAGACCGCCTGCCTGACCGCAGGATCCAGTTCCAGATATTTTTTCTTGCCATCCATAACGTCTGCCGTCCTTTTCCCCTGTATTATACCATAAAGCCCGGGATACTGTCAGCGCTCTTTTTGCTCTTGGCCGCGTTTTGCAGACAGGCAAAATGTGTATTAATATCGTACAGTAATTTATGTGGAGGAAACGATTCTTATGAAAAAAAATGTTGTAGGGACGCTGGCGGCAGCCATCTGTTCCATATTCTTACTTGCATCCTGTGCCCCTGCGCCGGCCACGGGTATGCAGCCCTCGGGCAACGACCTCATTTTGGCGGCCAAAGGAGAGGTCACCCATATCGAAACATCCGGCGACACAACAAGCATCACCGTAGATGGCGACGATACGGATTCAAACGCGACCTATAAGCTGTTGGTCGCGCACCTGACAGGCGAAACGCCCGTCATCGACAACGGCAATGCGTCCGCTTATACCGACGGTTCCCTAAGCGTTGGCGACGAAGTGGAAATATACCTCGCCCCGAACACGCCTGTTACGGCTTCCGAACCGCCGCAGGCAACGCCCGTCAAGGTCGTCGTTACCGAGCGCGAAGCCGAGGGTTCCCCTGCCGCGGGCGCTTCCGGGCCTGCCGATGTAAAGACAGAATACGAAGGCAAGATCACAGAAATCACTCCTGACGGCGAATACTATCTCGTTTATGTCCAAAAAGAGGAGAATGGCGGTCCTTTAGACGATCTGCGCGCGGTCGTTTCCAGCGATACAAAGATCATTTCTGAACAGCGGGAAGTGAGCGGCCTTACGTCTGAGGAGCTCCAGGTCGGCGACGAGGTAACAGTGACCACAAACGGGATCGCAACCTTTTCTATCCCGCCGCAGTCCTCCGCGCAAAAAATCGTGATCCACGATGCCGGGACAAATAACCTTGGCGATACCATGTGATCGGCGGAAGCATAGATCCGCGCACAGAAAAATGCAAACAAAAAGGCGGATTTTTTCCGCCTTTTTAACGGTGTTTTTGATTAGTTGCCCATCAGCTTGACCATAACGGCTTTCTGCGCATGCATACGGTTTTCCGCTTCATCGAAAATCTCCCGTGCGTGCGCCTCGAATACATCCGTGGTGATTTCCTCTTCCCTGTGCGCGGGCAGGCAGTGTTGCACCATCGCGTCCGGCCGCGCGGCCGCCATGACATCGCCGTTGATCTGTATTCCCGCAAAGGCCTTTTTCCGCGCTTCCACCTGCGCCTCGTGGCCCATAGATGCCCATACGTCCGTAAACAATACGTCCGCATCCTTAGCCGCGGCATAAATATCGTCCGAGATAGAAAACTTCGGATTTCCCTGCGCAAACTCCAGCACCTGCGGATCGGGCCGATAATCCTTGGGGATCGCGCAGGCAACCTCCATCCCGACCGTAAGCCCGCCCACGATCAGAGAATTCGCCATATTGTTCCCATCGCCGATGTACGCCATCTTAAGGCCGTCAAAACTCTTTTTGTATTCGCGGATCGTCATCAGGTCTGCCAGCACCTGGCACGGGTGCGCATAGTCCGTCAGCCCGTTGATGATCGGGATGCTGCCGTATTCCGCCAGGTCTTCCACCTCTTTTTGCGCATAGGTACGGATCATGATTCCATCCAAATACCGCGACAAAACACGTGCCGTATCCTCCACCGGCTCGCCCCTGCCGATCTGCAAATCGTTTGACGACAGGAACAACGGATATCCGCCGAGCTGGTACATCCCCACCTCAAAAGATACGCGCGTGCGCGTTGACGATTTCTGGAAGATCATGCCCAGTGTTTTTCCCGCAAGGATAGGATGCTTGATCCCTTTTTTATTTTCGTCCTTAAGCTGATCCGCAAGGTCCAGGATCGAGATGATCTCGTCCTTTGAAAGATCGCTCATTTTCAGTAAATGCTTCATAACAAAACCCTCATTTCCATTTCAATAGTATAATTATACATCAAAATGAATATTTATGCAATATCTTTTTTATCTCTCCGCCTGCTGCTCGCAGTATGCGCAGCGGTATACGCCGCGCTCCTTGTCCGTCAGCTTAAAAACGTGTGGCAATTCCTGTTCGACCGCCGTAATACAGCGCGGGTTCTTGCATTTTACGATATTGACGACGCGCTCGGGCAGCGTTAAATTCATCTTTTTGATGATCTTCCCGCCATCGATGATGTTGACCGTGATATTCGGGTCGATGAAGCCGAGCATCTCAAGGTCGGTCTCGATCTCGTTCTCGATCTTGATGATATCCTTCTTGCCCATACGGTTGCTCTTGACGTTCTTGATGATCGCCACGGCACAGTCGAGCTTATCCAATCCCAAATAGTTATAGATGCTCATGGCTTTTCCGGCCTCGATATGATCTATGACCACGCCTCTTTCCACACTATCGATACTTAACATTACGCATTTACCCCCAACATCGTCATGATCAGAGCCATACGGACATACTTGCCAAACTTCGCTTGCTTGAAATACGCGGCGCGCGGATCCTTGTCCACCTCCACCGAGATTTCGTTGACCCTTGGCAGCGGGTGCATGACGATCATGTCGTCCTTTGCCTTTTTCATCTTGTCCGTATCGAGGATGTAGCTGTCGCGCAAACGAATATAGTCTTCTTCGTTAAAGAAGCGTTCACGCTGTACACGCGTCATATAAAGGATATCGAGTTCTGATATAATCTCTTCCAGGCGCTCATACTGTACATAGGTGACGTTCTCATTGTTTTTCAGCACGTCTTCCTTTACATAGCGCGGCACCTTCAGTTCCATCGGCGAGATGAGCACAAATTTGATATTCTTATAGCGCGACAGCGCACGGATCAGCGAATGTACCGTGCGTCCAAACTTCAAATCCCCGCACAGGCCGATCGTCAGGTTATTAAGCCGCCCCTTCAAAGAGCGGATCGTCAGCAGGTCGGTCAGGGTCTGTGTAGGGTGTTGGTGGCCGCCGTCACCCGCATTGATAATCGGGATATCGACGTTTTGTGAAGCCACCATCGCGGCCCCTTCCTTTGGGTGGCGCATCGCGATGATGTCCGCATAACATTCCACCGTACGTACGGTGTCCGCTACGCTTTCCCCCTTTGAAGCCGAGCTGTTATCCGCGCCCGCAAAACCGATCACGTCCCCGCCCAATTCATGCATCGCCGCCTCAAAGCTTAAGCGCGTCCTTGTAGAAGGCTCAAAAAAAAGTGTAGCCAGCTTCTTATACCGGCACACTTCCCTGTACTTTTCCGGATTCTTGATGATCTCGTCCGCCAGGTCGAGCAGCTCGTCGATCTCTTCTGTCGTAATGTCCATTGGATCCAGTAAATGTTTCATGTTTTTCCCCTGTTCCTTTCCATTCTGCACAAAAAAACGTCTTCCTGCACTTGACAGAAAGACGGGATCAACGCGTGACAATATGCCCAAACCTTATCAGCCTCTCTGTACCAATTTAAAGGTTCTTTATGCTTTACTTATTCTACTACACATTTTTTACGATAGCAATATAAAATCCCCAATTTTTTTTATGTTTTAATGTTTATACCGTCCGGGCCAGGTCTACATTAAAAGTAACAATCAGTAGCAAATACTTGGGAAAGGAAGTGTAAACGATGGTAGCTAAAATGGTTCGTCAATTTATTGCATTAGGGGCTGTGATCGCGCTTGGAATAACGATCCTTGCCTTTGGATTTGGCTCCGCGCCGCTTCCTGTCCAGTTGATCCAGGACAGTTTTGCAAGCCAAAGCGAAACGGCCAAATAGCTTTTTCTTTTCTCTCCACGTTTTTATTTTCTAAAAGGCGCTTCTTGAAAAAGAAGCGCCTTTGCTTTTCCTTGCTACATAAGCGGCGCAAACACGCGCAGCACCGCCTGCATCAGCCGGATATACCATTTCCGCCTGCGCACCTGTTCATAATCGACTTCCTCGCACAGGGGCATCGTATCCAGATAATCTTGCTTCACCTGCATCACAGCCTGTGCCCCGTACATCCATACGCCGCACTCGTAGTGTAAAAACAGGCTCCGGTAGTCGAGGTTGATCGTCCCCACGATCGAAAGCTTGTCGTCGCATACAAAGGTTTTGGAATGGATAAAACCGGGCGTATATTCGTAAATACGCACCCCCGCCTCCAAAAGCTGTTCATAATAGGCGCGCGTCAACAAAAACACCATCTTTTTATCCGGGATGTGCGGCGTCGTGATGCGGACGTCAACGCCGCTCTTTGCAGCATTGGTGAGCGCCGCCATCAGCTCATTGTCTAAAATCAGGTACGGCGTATTGATATACAGGTATTTCTCCGCCCGCGTGATCATATTGAGATAAACATTTTCACTGATATATTCGTCGTCCATCGGGTCGTTGCAGTACGGCTGTACGAAGCCATCCGTCCGGAACGCCTGCGCATACTTTTGCTCCGGCAAAAACGCGCTGCAATCGTTGTCGCCGCCGACCATAAAATCCCATGACTGCAAAAACATCATGGCAAACGACCAAGCCGCCTGCCCTTTCAGCATCACGGACGCGTCTTTCCAGTGTCCGAATTTTTCGATTTCATTGATATATTCGTCCGCGAGGTTTGCACCCCCGCAAAAGGCCGTATGGCCGTCGATTACCGTGATTTTCCTATGGTCGCGGTTATTGAAAATGGAGGAAAGCTCGGGCTTTAAGGTGTTGAATACCACACACTTGATCCCCATCTCCCGCAGCTTTTTATAATACTGGAACGGCAGCGTGCGCGCGCACCCCATGTCGTCGTACATAAACCGCACGTCGACCCCCGCTTCCGCTTTGCGCTTCAGGATATCGAGGATGCTGTCCCACATCACGCCCTTCTGCACAATGAAATATTCCATAAAAATATAGCGTTCTGCTTTTTCAAGCTCTGCCTTCAACTGCTCAAAAAACGCTTCCCCGCTCGGAAAATATTGTGTCTGCGTTTTCTCCCACACCGGAAACATGTTACAGCGGCGGATATAATCAGCCTGCCTCAGCGCGCCCCGGTTTTCCTCTTCCAACCGCTGCATGACGCCAGTATCCTGCTGCAACAGGCAATTTGTCTTTTCATAGATGCCCTTTGCCTTGAGGCGCATTTTTTTCGAGAGTTTGCGCTGGCTGAAAAAGATATACAGTAAAATGCCCAACAGCGGCAGTACCAGCACAGGGATAATCCACGCCAGCTTATACGATGCGTTCTGGCGCTTGTTCACGATATAAAGCGCCATGAACAGGCTCAATACAAAAAAGATGGTTTGCAGCGTCTGCGATTCATCGTCAAAATAATAGAAGATACTGATGATAATAAGCGCCTGGATGCCGATCAGGGCAAATACGATGAACAGCCGGCTGGTAAAAAAGCTCAAAATTTTCTTCATGCATCCCACCTCGTGTAATTCTTACCTGCAACTATTTTACGTCAAAACCCCTTTCTTTGCAATGTATAACAAAAAAGGCCGCACATCCTTCGCGCGGCCTTTTCGTTTCTTCCTTATTTATATTGTTCGCCGTACCCATATTTTTCGACGACATAGTCGATGTCCTTATCGCCCCTGCCGCTGCAATTCACGAGAATCGAGCCCTTCTTGTTTTCCTTCGCGTACTTCATTGCGTAGGCAATGGCGTGTGCGCTTTCGATCGCGGGAATGATCCCTTCATAGCGCGAAAGCTTGAAGAACGCCTCCATCGTTTCGTCGTCTGTCGCCGTTACATAATGCACGCGCCCAAGGTCATGTAAAAATGCGTGCTCCGGCCCTACCGACGGGTAATCGAGACCGCTGGCCACGGAATAGACCGGCGCCGCCTCGCCCGCTTCGTCCTGCAAAAGGTAGCTTTCAAAACCATGCAGCGTCCCTTTTTTGCCATACGTGATGGTCGCTGCGTGCTCGCCCACTTCTTTGCCCCGTCCCATCGGTTCCACGCCATAGATTTCCACCGGATCATCGAGGAAAGGTGTGAACAACCCCAGCGAATTACTGCCGCCGCCCACGCACGCGCAGATCGCGTCCGGCAGGTTGCCCGTCATTTCCAGGAACTGCTCGCGCGCTTCCTGTCCGACGACCATCTGGAAATCGCGTACCATCATAGGGAACGGGTGCGGCCCGACCGCACTGCCGATGCAATAGATCGCGTCCTTATAATCCCGCGCATATGCTTCAAAGGCCGAATCCACCGCTTCCTTCAAGGTCGCCGCCCCGCGCGATACCGGCACGACCTTCGCGCCCAATATCTTCATGCGCGTCACGTTGGGCGCCTGTTTAGCGATATCGACCTCTCCCATATGGATTTCACATTCAAGGCCGAAGAAAGCCGCCGCCGTAGCGAGGGCAACGCCGTGCTGCCCCGCGCCCGTTTCCGCGATCAGCTTTTTCTTGCCCATATATTTGGCAAGCAGGCCCTCGCCCATGCAATGATTCAGCTTGTGCGCGCCCGTATGGTTTAAGTCCTCGCGCTTCAAGTATATCTGCACCCTGCCCAGCATCCTCGACAGGCGTTCGCAATGGTACACCGGCGTAGGACGTCCCTGGAACTCACGGCGGATACGCCTAAGCTCGCTTATAAACTGCGCGGAATTGCATATCGTTTCATATGCCTCTGTTATTTCCTCAAACGCGGGCACAAGCTCCGGCGGCAAAATCGCCCCGCCATATTCGCCAAATTTTCCATTTTCATCCGGGTAATTTTTCAAATAGGTTCTGTAATCCATCTCTATTCTCTCCATTCCTAATCTATGGGCGTCTGCCCGTTCTCGTAGGGGAACCGTTTCCCCTCTATTCTATATCGGCCTTTGTCCGACTTTATTTATTATAACCATACTGCCCCTGTTTGTAAACACCCGGCGTTTCGTGTTCCTTTGCTTACGGCATCTGCGGCAGGCTGTCAAACCCTTTCGCAAGCTCTTCGTCCGTGGGGATATAATCGCTCATCTTCCCGTCATGGAACGCTTCATATGCCGTCATATCAAAGTAGCCTGTACCCGTGAGCCCGAAAAGGATCGTTTTTGCTTCGCCCGATTCCTTGCACCTCAGCGCTTCGTCGATCGCCTCGCGGATCGCATGGGCGGATTCCGGCGCGGGCAGGATCGTTTCTTTTTTGGCAAACAATACCGCCGCTTCAAATACCTTACTCTGTTCCACGGCAACCGCGTCCATATACCCGTCATGGTAGAGCTTGGATAGGATGGGCGACATCCCGTGGTAGCGCAGCCCGCCCGCGTGGTTTGCCGAAGGCATGAAGCCGCTGCCCAGTGTATACATCCTGGCCATGGGCGTGATCTTGCCCGTATCGCAAAAATCGTACGCGTACTTCCCGCGCGTCAAGGACGGGCAGGAGGCAGGCTCGACCGCTGTGATCCGCGGGTTTGCCCTGCCCTGCAGCTTGTCCTGCATAAACGGTGCGATCAGGCCGCCGAGGTTGGAGCCGCCGCCCGCGCAGCCGATGACGACGTCCGGATATTCATCCAGCTTTTCCATCGCGATCTTGGATTCCAGCCCGATGATCGACTGGTGCAGCAGTACCTGGTTCAGCACCGAACCGAGCACATAACGGTAACCTTCCGATCCCACTGCTTTTTCCACCGCTTCGGAAATCGCGCATCCGAGGCTTCCGCCCGTTTCCGGGTTTTCAGCAAGGATCTTCCTGCCGACCTGCGTCGTGGCGCTCGGGCTGGCGATCACGTCCGCGTCGAACGTTTGCATGACCGCCTTGCGGAACGGCTTTTGCTGGTAGGATACCTTTACCATGAATACCGTCAGCGGCAGCCCGAAGTATGAGCACGCTTCCGCCAGCGCCGTACCCCATTGGCCTGCGCCCGTTTCTGTCGTCAGCCCCTTAAGGCCCTGCTCCTTTGCGTAATACGCCTGGGCGATCGCCGAGTTCAGCTTGTGGCTGCCCGACGTATTGTTGCCCTCGAATTTGTAATAGATCTTGGCGGGCGTATCCAGTTCCTTTTCCAGGTTATACGCACGGATCAGCGGGGACGGACGGTAGATCTTGTACATCTCCAGTACTTCTTCGGGAATATCCACATACCGCGTTTCGTTATCCATTTCCTGGTGCGCGAGCTTTGTGCAGAACACCGGATAGAGGTCTTCTTCCGTTGCCGGCTGCATGGTTCCCGGATTGATCATCGGATCCGGCAGCTCTTTCATATCTGCGCGCAGGTTATACCACTGTTTGGGCATCTCGTCTTCTGTTAAATAGAGTCTGTGCGGAACTTTTACCATTGTCTTGTTCTCCCTTCAAATTTGTATTGAGCCGTCCGCCCACAATGTATGCGGCGGACGCGGCTTTCTGTTTCCAGGGATAAAAAAAGCTTTTATCCCAGTTTTCCTAGGACAAAAGCTTATAACACTTCTGCGGTGCCACCTAAATTGACGCATGAGCGCCCACTCATCACAGTCTATCAACTGCTGTCCCTCATAACGGTGGGATTCCGTCAGGTATTACTTGGCCCATGGCCTTTCTCCCTGCCCTCATCAGTCCATTCGCCGAAAATCCTGTGCTGCGATGATCACACCATCCATCGCTCTCTCAAAAGCGGTTTTCCCGGTTACTCCTCCGAATCGTTGGTTTTCTTATTTATGATTCCGTATTATAACAGACGCTTTTTAGGATGTCAAGCGAAACTGTTACTTTTGCATCGCTTTTAATTCTGCCGCCGTAATCCGGTAATTTTTATCGCGGCAGTCCTGCTCCGTAAAACGCCCATCCTGCTCCCGCTCGTTTGTGGAATCGTAAAACAGGAAGGGAACGCTCTCCCCGCCGTGCGCGCCCGTATCCGAAAACGTAAAATGGTCGGAAGCGACGGAAAGCGTATAATCGCCCCCGATCCCGGCAAGAAAATCCTTTAAAAACACACGGTCGATGGATTCGATCGCCTGCATTTTTTCCACCGGCTCAAGCTCGTGCGAAAGATCGTCCGTTTCCTGGATGTGCACATAAATATCGTCGTATTCCCTGACCGCTTTCAGCGCTTTTTCCAGCTTCTCCGCGAGAAAATCATCAAAACTGCGCCCCTCGCGCTTCGTTCCGATATTCGGCAAATTCGCTATGGTCGTGATACCGTCCATGAGCAGCGTTTCGCTGAGCGCGACGCGCCCCCTTGTATCGCCTTTGATTTCCGGCATGATGGAATCTCCCCAAAACCACAGCCCGTTGGCAGCGATTCCTTTATCCTGCATAAAATCGTACGACGCTTTCATCAACTCGAAAAACTTTGCCTGTTTGCCGCCCGTTTTGATAAACGGCGCGATATCCTGCCCGATAATGTCATGCGCAGGCTCCAGGTTCAACGGGTACAGGTCTTTTCCGTTTTTCACGATCAGCGTATTGCGGAACGAGCCGCAGTATACAAGCTTATAATCGTCGTCAAACACCGCCGCCGCAAGCTCCTTCATCACAGGCTCCGCGACATCCGTTGCGATGTCGTACGCGCTGTAGCTTTTGATACGGCTCGTCTCAAAAGAATCCCCCTCGAACGCCACCAAATTGCAACGGATATATAAATCATTATCATTCATCGGCAGGCCCAACCCTGCCGCTTCGATGATCGAGCGCCCACGATAGGTATATGGATCAAAACCTAAAAGGCTTAAATTCGCTACCGCGCTGCCGACCTCCAACCCCTGCGGGATCGTCAGGCACGTCCCGCTCAAAGACTTTTTATACAGCGCGTCCAAATTGGGCGTGCTGGCATATTCCAGCGGTGTTTTATGACCGAGCGCGGCATTCGGCCTGTCTGCCGAGCCGTCCAGTACCAGTGTAATCTTTTTCATGTCCTCGTCCTCTCTTATGCAAAATCCTTTTACATCCCTATTATACGTCATTCCCACCTTCTAGGCAATGCGTTTCGCTTTTAGCAAAGCGCGCTTTGCAAGCTTAAACAGCTCGGATGCCGCAATGACGGAAAGCGCGCAAAGAATGATCCTCATCCACATCTCAAGCTGCAGCGGCACCGTACCGAAAAACGCGCCGCCAAACTGGGTGATCACTACCTGCAGCGCAAACGTTACCAGGAACACGAGCAGCATCAGTTTGTTATTGCCGATATTTTTGAACATGCTCACATCCGAAAGCTCGCGGCTGTTAAAAGCATTGAAAAGCTGGAATACCACAAATAGGGTGAACAGGACTGTCGCCGTCTGCTGCGGCGCCGCGCCCAAAAAGTTCCACGTATGCTGCGCCATGAATACGGCTGAAATAAAAATTCCGTTAAAGGCGATTCGTCCGAGCATTCCCTTGGTCACAATACTTTTATCGCGCGCGATCGGCGTGCGCTTCATCAGGTCCTCGCGGATAGGCTCCAGGCCCAGCGTCAGGGCCGGCGGCCCGTCCATGATGATATTGATCCACAAAAGCTGCAGCGCGGAGAACGGGGAAACAAAGCCCATCAGGATCGAGCACAGCACGACGACCACCGACGACAGGTTGACCGTTAGCTGGAACTGGATAAACCTCTGGAAATTCTCGTATATTCCCCGTCCCCACTGCACCGCCTTGACGATCGTGGAAAACGAATCATCCAGCAGCACAATATCGCTCGCCTCCTTGGAAACCTCTGTGCCCGATATGCCCATCGCAATCCCCACGTCCGCGTTTTTCAGGGCAGGCGCGTCGTTAATACCGTCGCCCGTGACCGCAACCACATCCCCATTCGCTTTGAGCGCATTCACCACGCGCATTTTCAGCCCTGGCGTACTGCGCGCAATCACGCGTATTTTGGGAAGCGCCTTAAGCAGCTGTTCGTCGCTCAAGCCTTCCAACATATTGGCTTCCACGGCAATATGCCCGTCCCCTAAAAGGTCAAGCTCCCCGGCAATGGCGGTTGCCGTCACAAGGTTATCCCCCGTCAATATTTTCAGGTCGATCCCCGCGCTGCGGCAGCGCCCTACCGCGGCAAACACATCCTCCCGCAGAGGGTCGGCGATCGCTGCGAACCCGTCGTACACCATACCGCTTTCGATTTCCTGCCTGCCGCTTTCATAGTCTTTCATATCCGCAAGTCCCTTATGTGCAAAAGCGATCACACGGCAGCTTTTTTCCTGGTAAGAAAGCATATCCGCTTCGGCCTGCCTCCTGCGCGCTTCATCCAAAGCACACATGGCCAGCACTTTTTCGGGGCTGCCCTTTGTATATGCGATATGCCGCCCCTCTTCCAAAACGATCGTGGTCATGTTTTTGGTCTCCGAGCTGAATGGGAACACGCATGCAATCTCCTTGGCGGCACGCATTTGCCTGTAATCCTGCCCCGCCTTTTGCGCCGCGACCAGAAGCGCGCATTCCGTTGGATTCCCAATAAAATCCGCCGAAGCGGAACAGCTTAAGTCCGCCGTGCCGTTGATACAAAAATTGCGCAGGATCGCCCCATCGGTAAGTTCCTCCGGCCTCACGACCCCCTCTTTGGTTCCCACCGCCAATACCGTCATCCGGTTTTGTGTAAGCGTACCCGTCTTATCCGAACAAATAATGCTTACACACCCAACCGTTTCACAGGCCACCATCTTTTTGACCAGTGCGTTCTGCTTTGCCATCTTGATGATATTCAGGGCAAGCGACACCGCTACAATGGTCGGCAGGCCTTCCGGCACTGCCGCGACGATCAGCACGATGCTTGTGATAAACGCACTAGACACCGTATCGAGCGAAGCGGTGCCGTTGGTCAGGAAAATAATGACCTGTATCGCGAATACCACGGCCGCGGCGGCAGCGCCCAGTATGGTGATCGTCTTACCGAGTTTTGCCAGCTTTTCCTGCAGGGGCGTGCTTGCCTTTTGTGTGTCCGATAATTCCTGCGCGATCTTGCCAAATTCTGTTTGGTCGCCCACCGCGGTCACGACCATCACACCGCTTCCTCCCGTAATAAAGCAGCCGGAATAAAGCATATTCGAGCGTTCCGCAACAGGCGTTTTTTTATCTGTAAAGGCCGCGTCTGCATCCTTTTCGGCGGGTACGCTCTCCCCCGTAAGGGACGCTTCGTCCGCCGATAATCCTTTGCTTACAAGCAGCCGCCCGTCGGCCGGCAGCTTATCGCCCGTTTCCAGGTGGATGATGTCCCCCACGACGATGTCTTTTTGCGGGATCAGCTGTACCTGTCCGTCGCGTACTGCCTTCACGAGGACGTCCTGGTTGATCTCGCTCAAGGCTTCAAACGCCTTTGCGCTTTTCCCCTCCATGATGACAGTGATCACAACGGAGAGGGATATCGCGACGAATATTCCCACACACTCCAGGAAATCCGCTTCCCCTCCGCTTATACCGCGTGCGATATTGACGGCCAGCGCGATCAGCCCAGCTGCGATCAGCATAATGATCATCGGCTCCGTCGCCGCGTCCTTTAAACGCTTTAGCAGCGAGTCCGGCTTTTCCCGCGCAAACTCATTCCGTCCATATTTCTTTGCGTTTTCCTCCGCCTGGCAGCTCGTTAAGCCCTGCCTGGTATCCGTTCCCAGACGCCGGGCGGTTTGTTCGCCCTTCTCCAAAAATGCCTGCATACCCGCTTTCTTCCTCCCGCGTGAAATCGGCTGCGCGCGTCCGCATAACACGCATTCGTGCAGCCGGTTGTCCATAACATAACAAAAAACCGGATATCGCCCCTAAAGCAGTATCCGGTTCCACGGTTCCAAATAAAAAAGACCGCACGTATACCCTCCTTAACGGGAGCGATACGCGAGTCTCGTTAATCAAGGCAAGCCAGGCATTTGCCAGTATGTTGACTTGCCGCACACGGCTTGCCGTATGCCAACTACTCCCTCACGAAGTATTTCATTATGTTTCATATGCTACCATAGACCGCTTTGCAAGTCAATGTCAAAATGCCGTATGTTTATTATTTCCTTCCATTGGTTATTGGTATCAACAGTGCTATAATAAAAGCATGCATCAAAAGAAGGTCGTGATATTATGTCTGCAAAGGAAATCAATTTTGACCACGCGCCTCGCATCCGCAAAAAATTTTTGCCTCTGCTGGCGGGGATCGTCTGGGGCGTCGCCTCAACGGCCGTGCTGTCCATCGGCATCCCTTCCATGGTGGAAAACTGGACGATGCCGTGGCTGTGTATCCTCGTCGCGGCAGTGATCTTCTTCCTGTTTTTTAAATTTGTATTCTTCCGCCTGTTCAAAAAGCATATGCACCGCATCGATTCCTTTGAAAAGGATAAGGTTTGCGCATTCGCCTTTTTCGATATAAAGGGTTATATCATCATGGCCTGTATGATCACTTTCGGTATCGTGCTCCGTTCGCTCGATATCCTTCCGCACGTATATTTGGGCGTGCTGTATACCGGTCTCGGCTTTGCCATGGTGTCCGCTGTCATCGGCTTTTTGTCCACCTTTATCGGCCGCCACATTCGCGAAAAGGAAACACAGGCAAACTAAAAACGCGGTCTCCCGCGTTTTTTATTACTTTTAATGGATGTTTCGTTATTTCATCCGCGCAGCAGCAATTGCCTCGATCATTTTTTTGCCAACTTCCGTGATCTTATCATAATCCCCGGTTTTCGCTCCCGCCGTTAAATCACCGCCCGCTCCAACAGCAACACATCCCGCCCGGATCCACTCCGCACAATTATCAGCATTCACTCCTCCGGTCGGCATAAGCATCGCCTGGGGCAAAGGCCCTTTTATCGCCTTGATCATAGCGGGCCCAAATAAGTTTCCCGGAAATACCTTAACAATATCCGCGCCCGCCTCCATGCACTCAACCACTTCTTTTATCGTCATAGCTCCCGGCATACAGGCAATCTGGTATCGGTTGCAAAGCTTTATGGTTTCTAGATCGAGGCATGGCGATACAATATAATTCGCTCCTGCGAGGATCGCTGCACGTGCCGTTTCGCTGTCGAGCACCGTACCTGCGCCTACGATTATTTCCTCGGATGTATATTTATTTGCCAATTCTTTAATGACGTCAACCGCCCCCGGAACTGTAAATGTTAATTCAATCCCTACGATCCCGGCTTTTCTGCAGGCCTCGCAAATTTTCATCGCTTCTTCCGCATCTTCCGCACGCACAACCGCAACAATACCGCTGTCGATCAGCCTCTTTAACACTTCTGATTTTTTCATCATACCCAATTTTCTCCCATCGTTTATCTGCCATTGACAATATAGGGGCAATCTTCCCCTTTTAAGATCGAAATTACATTTTTTACTGCCATCAATCCCATATTTTTCACCGCCTCCGATGTGTGCGCCCCCGTATGCGGCGTAAACACCACATGATCCAGGCCCTTCAACGGTGAATCCTTTAATGGTTCCTGTTCAAAAGCGTCCAATCCCAAGCCAGCCAGTTTCCCATCCTTTATCGCCCGGGCCGCAGCTTCTTCATCAATGATTCCGCCGCGGGCAGTATTAATAATGATCGTGCCCTCCTGCATTTTTGAAATACTTTCCGCATTGATCATATGCCTTGTACTTTTATTGAGCGGCACATGCAGCGAGATAAAATTTGCCTGCCGTAATACATCATCAAGCGCCATCTCCGTGATATTGTTTTGACAGGCAAATCGCTTATCAAAGAAAGGATCGTAGGCGATCACCTTCATATTAAAAGCAAGCGCGCGGATTGCGAGGTTTTTTCCTATTGCTCCCATCCCAACGATACCCAGCGTTTTACCGGATAGTTCAACGCCCTCGTTTCTAGGCCATTCCCCGTTCGTTACAGCTTGATGTAACCTCGGGATATTCCTTGCCGTACTCAGCATTAATCCAAAAGCAAGTTCGCATACCGCAACGCTATTAGCGCCGGGCGTATTCGCAACTGTAATCCCTTTCTTTTTGCAAGCCTCTATATCGACCCTGTCTACCCCCGCGCCATATCGTGAAATAACTTTAAGCTTAGGGGGCATACAGTTTACTACGTCGCCAGTGATATAATCCACTCCGGCAATATAGCCATCGACTCCCCGCAACCTCTTTAAGAGTTCGTCCCCCGCCAGCGGGATCCCAAGATCGTTATAGACGACCTCGTCTGCAAAATCTTCCAGCATCTCTTTCGCCTGTATATTTTGCGGTTTCAAAAAGGACGTAGGCGTCACCAATATCCTCATCTCTGCTCCACGCTCCACTTTGGATTGTCCACGATCGCGGGCTTTCCATCTTTCTCCACCAGGAGTTTCCGGTACCCCTTTGTCTCGATCGTCCCATAGTCATGCCCCGCATCGCCCCTAAACACGAAAAAGGTCAATAACGGTTCCGAATTACTGATATTGATACTCCTGTGCGCATACCTTTTAGGCACATATACCGCTTTCCCCGGGGTCAACTCCTGCGCAGACCAATCGCCCTCAGGATTTTCCAAAAGCATATAACCATGGCCGCCCATACAATAATATACCTCTCCCGTTTCCAATATCGTATGGAAATGGCCCTTTGTCATAAAGTATTCATTTCCAACCTTGCCCGGATAAGTAATACTGCATCCAAAAGCAAGATCTCCCGGCAGCTCTGGAACTCCCATGTCATGGAATTCATATACAAGCCGATCGTCTTTATCGAGCATCTTTTCCAGGGCTTCGTCGTCGGAAAACATCCCTCTCATATCGGAAAGATATCTTTTTCCCGCTTCCTTCATTGACGACAGCCCTGTTTTCATATCAAAATCAATAGTAAATCCACGGTCAAAATCAAACTGCTTGCTACTCGTATTAAAACCAGCCATTTTTTTCTCCTATCTATGATTAAATTTAGCCGCGATCCGATCAAGTTCGGATAGCGTTTCCCCTTCAATCGGAACATGGAAAACTTCGGAGATCACCTGCGTCCAGCCGTAAATAAAGTACATCCATCCGTCTTCTACTACTAAGTTCCGGGAACTTTGCTGTTTTTCCGCCTGATGTAGAAAACCCAAGTCCCCGCGATAATTGATTTCCCAAACCAAAGCATTTTCAGGGAATACCGCCTTATCCGTTAACGGTGATCCCGGTCGGTCTTTACCAAGCCCTGTCGCGTTAATGATCAAGGATCCTTCCCCCATCATATCCATGACGGCGTCGTTCTGTCCCGCCTCCGGCGTCAGGTAATAATCAAATTCAATACCGCCCGGATCCAAATCAGCATTGATACGCTTAATTTCATCCAAACGGAGTTTTGACCTGTTTGCGATAACGATCTTTGACGGATAATTCCCAGCAAATTCTTTTCTCATAAAATAGGAACACATGGAAATCGCGCTCCCGCCAGCGCCCATAATAAGCACTCCCGCTTCCCTATGGTTTTTCCAATAATGAGCCGGCACAAATTCTTCCAAAGCCAAGCCGGAAGAAATAGGGTCTTTTGCATGGCCGCAAAGTTTTCCATCTTTTTTTGATATAGATGACAATTCCCCAAATTTAAGGGCATAAGGGTCTAAATAATCAAATGTATCCTTTGCCGCATTATAGAGGTCGATCTTATGGGTCGTCACCAAAGCTCCTGCGGAAAGTTCATCATTTTTAATAAAATCAACAACTTCTTCATAGACTTCAGGCTCCGCGTGTATCGCAATGTTAATACCTTTCATAACCGTGTTCTCAAGGCCCAACGCCCTGGCCCATTCTGGAAATACTTTCATGATGGACGATTTTCCCGTTGTAACACCAATAAAATACATTGTAGGTTGCGTTGCTTTTTCTAAGTTCATATTCTCTCCTCTTTTCAAAAAATATTAACAATTTTATTTATAAATTATTTATCATTCAGGTATTTTTACAACGATCTTGTTATATTCTATTTCCCTGTTTTTCATATGCAATAGGGTATCCGGCAAATCACCCAGCGAGACCGAATTGGTTATAAAACTTGATACGTCCAGTTTTCCGTTTTCCAACAACTCCATTACTGCGCGCCATTCGATCCCGGGAAACGGGGCGGAAAACGAATTCCAAGTTCCTTTCATGGTAATTTCATTGCGTATGATACCTTCAAATGTTTCTTTGGGAAAAACTACATCTTGATGTGCAGTACCCAAAAACAAAACCATACCCTGCTTTTTTACCATTCTTACACATTGTTCCTGAACAATGGGTACACCGGCAGTCTCAACCACAACGTCCGCCCCGCCATGTGTCAACTCTATTATTTCTGCTGTGATATCCATTTTTGAACTGTCAAACACTTCAGATGCGCCAGCTTTTTGGGCAGCCGCTAATTTGCCTTCCAAAATATCCGCCGCCAATATTTTTGTCGCACCCATGATTTTCGCAAATTGTATCGCAAGCAGGCCAATCGCGCCGCACCCCATCACAGCCACGGTATCGCCGACTTTAATTTGCGTCTTTAGCATACCGTGCAAAGCAACGCAAGCAGGTTCAACAACCGCCCCAGAAATAAAGTCAATGCCATCGGGCATTCTTACAAGATTCTGTGCCGGCGCAATGACATACTCCGCAAAGGCGCCGTCCCTCCTGGAACCGATGTAATCGTATGCGCTGCATTGTCCATAATTGCCTTGCTCACAGCTATCGCATTTAAAGCATGGCAGGATAGGTGCAACCGCAACCCTGTCGCCTGTTTTGAAATCCGTTACCCCGTTTCCAACTTTTTTCACAATGCCACAAAATTCGTGTCCTGGAACAGCTGGCATTTGATACATTCCCGTCTTAAAAATCCTGTCCAAATCCGATCCGCAAATCCCAGCTGCCTGAACCGCAATCAAAACGTCATCATCGTTTGTAATAACAGGGATATCGCGGTATTCTATCCTCAAATCTCCCGGCGCATAAAGCACAGCCGCTTTCATCTTATCGTTATCCATTTCCATTCCCCATTCAGTCGAAGTCAAACACAGTTTTCATCCCTTGTCCGCTCATGGCATATTGAAACGCCTCAAGACCATCCTCTATACGATATTTTCTGGAGATCATTCCTTCGAGGGGCAATCGCCTTGATGCTAAAATGTCAATCGCCTTTTTATAATCAAAAATGCTCGATCCCGTTGTACCCAGTATTTTCAATTCTTTGTAATGCATCAGATTGGTATCCATTAACACGTTGCTCTTTCCTTCCGGCAAACCGCCAAAAAAGTTTATTTTACCATGGCGTGCGGCTAACCTCAGGCTCTGCGCCTGAAGCGCAGGTGCCGAGCATGCTGTAATGACGATATCTGCGCCTCGGCCATTCGTATGATGTAAAACAGCTTGTTCTAAATCTTCCTCCGCTGAATTAATCAGAATATCTGCGCCATACCCAAGCATTTTTTCCAGCCTCGTTTGCAAAATATCAGCGGATATCACCGTTGTTGCGCCAGCAAGCCTATTCAGCATCACATGAAATGCTCCAATCGGGCCTGCGCCAATGACCAAAACGGTATCTCCGGGTTTGGTTCCCAATGCCTGATATGAATTATGGCAGCAAGATAACGGTTCTGCTAAAATGGCCTCATCATACCCTAGATCATCCGGCAGCGCCAAAATATTGCCAGCCTTAACGGCAAAATCCGGAATGTAAACATATTCTTCAAATCCGCCGTCTATACTGATTCCAAACGCTTCATAATCAGGGCACAGCTCATTATGTCCTTCCAGGCACATTTCACAATGCCCGCAACCAATATTCGGTACTAACGCCACCCTCATTCCTCTTTTAAAATAGGAGACATCTTCTGCAACGCACGCAATCTCGCCCACAATTTCATGACCCAAGACGCGCTTTTCCCCGCAAGGGATTTTGAAATGACCGTTTTTATAAATTCTGATATCTGTACCGCAGATCGCAGATCGCCTAACTTTTACAACCATGTCCGAACCATTTAGACTGGGCATCGGTTTTTCACCAACCATTAATTGTCCGGCAGCCATAAAATTCAATGTTTTCATAAATTCTCCTAATATCCCGTGCTATAAAAGGCAACAAAAAGCAGACCGTAAAGGCAATTGTCGTCTTTAACGCAAAAATTATGATCAAAAATATGATAATACCTATTTAAGTAGCTTCAGGAAATCCATCACAGGCAATTCCGCCTCCATCGAGAGGTATCACCGCCCCATTGATAAAATTAGAAGCTTCCGATGCAAGGAATACGGCAATTCCCATTAGGTCTTCCTGTGAAGCAGCCCTTCCCATCGGAATTCGTTCCTTTAGCTTTTGGTAAAACTTTTCATTCGAGAGAGTCGGTGCCGTCATATCAGTCCAACACCACGTCGGCGCGATCGCATTTACTGTGATACCCTCTTGGGGCCATTCGCACGCCAAAGATTTCGTCATGAGATTAACGGCCCCTTTGCTCGTAGAATACGCAGGGTCTCCCCTTCTTCCCGCAAATCCCTGGAGGGACGAAATATTGATGATTTTGCCTCCCCTTTTCTGCAAAAGCATTTGTTTTGCGGCAGCTTTCGTACAAAGAAAAACGCCTTTTACATTAATATCCATAATTTCCTGCCATGTTTTTAGGTCAAAATCCATAACAGGCCTCACCTCAGCAATCCCGGCGCTGTTTAAAAGAATATCGACGCCCCCAAACATATCCACCGCAGCTTTCACCATATAGTCTACTTGGAGTTCATCTCTGACATCTACCGTACAACTTCCGGCCCTTCCACCCATTGATTCAATTTCTTGAACCGTTTTATTATTATTCGCTTCCGTTTTTCCCGCTATCAAAACATCAGCGCCTGCCCCGGCAAACGCCAATGCGCACGCCCTTCCCAGCCCTTTTGCTCCTCCAGTAACGATTGCAGTTTTTCCTTCCAGCGAAAATGCACCCTTGATCTCCAAAGCTTTTTTCAGCAAATATTCATCATCCATTTTTTTGCCCTTCGTTTCTATATATGCGTACGACCAAATTCTTTTGGCATTTCGACTATAGCTATTTTACAGGCGCCGCATTATGAAATATCTTCATCCCTTCATCAAACCACTCGCACGTAGCATAGCCGCTTTCAAGCGGCATCGAACAACCGCTATACATCCAAATAAACTCACACGGTTCATCAAACGGATTTCTAAGCCAATGTACTGTGCCAACCTTATTAAATTGAACGTCACCGGCACATAACACGTATTCTTTATCCCCTGCGCCGACAACTCCTCGTCCCGAAATACAATACATAATTTCTTCGGCATAATAATGCAGGTGCGGTTGATGGTAATCTCCCGGATGATAAACGCTTCTTCCCATCACCGTTTTATCAGCTCCGCATGTATCGCGCCTAACAATTTGTTGTGTTTCTACATTTCCCCGGATCCCGGGCCAAAACCCAGGGGTGCCCGGCCCATGCGCAATCGGGTCTGCCTCCACTTCCCTCCAATTGATCGTCCCTTCCGGAAAATTTTCATAAATCTCTCTCGGTAAATCTGCTTGAATTCTTTTGATACCCATTGCTAATACCTCCTAAAACAAACGTTTTCTCTCAGTCAAATCTCGGAATATAAATCCTTTCGCCATCACGCATTGCCGACTGTTGCGCACATATTCCAGCCACAGTATATTTCGCGGAATGAATTGCATCTGATTTTGGCTGCGTACCGTTGACAATAGCCTGCACAAAATCATTTCCTGTATGAGGATGCGAACCGCTATGTCCTCCCCCCTGGATAAACGATTGATGCGTTTTATCCTCAACCGCTTCGCGGTTAGCCAATTTACCAATCTCAGGCGGAAGCAGGTATCCCGTGTCAGGGCAATCAACGACTTCAGCATCTTCCAGATTCGTATAAACCACATGGCCGGAATCTTCTGTCATCTGCCATTCAAAGGACATCTTGGAGCCATACACGTCAAACGCTTCCCTGCATTGGCGAATCGTATCATATAGCCATCTGGTAGATTCCAGAATGACATCGGTATCCTCAAAAAAGAATGTCGCGCTTTCCGCCGCAAAGGGGCAATGGTATCTTGATTGGCGTTCTTTTTTGATTGCGCCGGAACCATGGCAAACGACGCTTAACGGCTGCTTCCCAATAATTTCAAACGCAGGGGCAAGCGCGTGTGTTCCATATAAGAAAGGCGGGTATCCGAGCCAATAATCCGGCCAACCAGGCAGCGTCATATTTTGCATATGGTCAGAACGCAAGAATTGTAATTTTCCAAACTTTCCTTCATCCACTAATTTTTTTACATATAGAAATTCACGCGTAAATAAATGCGTCTCCAGCATCATATATATTTTATTCTGTTTTTGCGATTCGTTTACGATATCTGCGCATTCCTGGATCGTCATCCCCATAGGAACCGCGCATGCCGTATGTTTGCCGGCTTTCAGGCACATCATTGTATGTTTATAATGATCCGGTATGTCCGTCGCCAGGTGGATCGCATCCAGGTCATCGTTTTTCAGCATATCCTCGATGCTCGTGTAACATAATTCCGCCGGAATGCCATGCTCTGCCGCAGCTGCCTCAACTTTAGATTTTGTCCTTGCGCAAATAGCAACTTTTCCTACATTCGGATGCAACTTATAAATATTGATAAATTCTTTTCCAAACCCCAATCCAACAATTCCAATATTAATTTTCTTTTGTTCCATAACGAGTACTATCCTTTCTTTTGCTACCGCTTATTCCGCATGAGCTAATTTCATAATCGCTAACTCATTCATCAAATCCTTTTCTTCCCTATCTACCATCCCGCTTATCTTGCCGTTTGCCATAACAACGATCCTATCGCTTACCTTAAGCACTTCCGTCAACTCCGAACTTATCATCATGATAGAAATCCCGCGTTCTTTTAGTTCATACAACAGGTTGTAAATCTCTTCTTTCGCCCCCACGTCAATTCCTCGGGTAGGCTCATCGATAATCAAAACGTTGAAATCCGTCAACAGCCATTTTGCCAATACAACCTTTTGCTGGTTTCCCCCAGACATCCTTTTCACCATCATGTCCTGGTTCGCAGGTTTCACATTTAACTTTTTTACAATATCCTCGACTTCCGTCTTTTCGAGTTTTTTGTTAATTATGCCCTTTTTTAAATAATGCGCTTTTAAGTTCGCCAATGTTGAATTCTGTCTGATATTAAAATTCATTAATAAGCCTTGTGTTTTCCGATCCTCTGGTACAAACCCGATCCGGTTCTTAATAGCGTCCTGTACGCGGGGCTTTTTAATCTTTTTCCCATTTAAAATAATTTCGCCGCTCACAATCGGATCCGCGCCATAAATGGCCCGCGCGAGCTCGCTTCGCCCCGCGCCGACCAATCCGGCTATCCCCAAAATTTCTCCTTCATATAACCTTAAATTAATGTTATGAAGTTTCTCATTATTCAAATCTTTAATTTCAAGAACCGTCTTTTCCTTATTTGCGGGTTTTACATTTCTCTGTTCTTCAACAATTTCCCTGCCAATCATATAACTGATCAGCTTGGATTTATCCACTTCCGCAACATCGCCAGTCACAATCAGTTCCCCGTCGCGCAAAACGGAAAAGCGATCCGCAATTTTAAAAATTTCTTCCAATCTATGAGAAATATATATAATCGAAATCCCCTGATCCTTGAGTGTTCGGACAATTTTGAGCATATGCTCCACATCATCTTCACCAAGCGCAGCTGACGGTTCATCCATAATTAATATTTTAGCGTTGTACGAGATTGCTTTTGCAATCATAACCATTTGCTGCTGCCCAACGCTTAGATCCCTGACCTTAGCGTTTAAGGGTATATGAACTCCCAATTTTTCAAAAAGCTCTTTCGTCTTTTTTACAGACTCTTTGCGGTCAATAAATAACTTTGATTTCGTTTTCGGTTCAGCGGATAATACAATATTTTCCGCAACATTAAGAAAAGGGATCAAATCCAATTCCTGATAAATAATGGACACGCCGTTTTCTCTCGCGGCAATAGGTGAAAAGTCCTTAATTTCTTTTCCTTCTATCAAAAGTGACCCGCCGTTAAAATCCGGCGTATAGACTCCAGATAAAATTTTCATTAACGTAGATTTGCCGGCGCCATTTTCTCCGCACAAAGCATGCACCTCACCCTTCTTAATAGAAAGATTGATGTTGTCCAACACTTTGACTCCCGAAAATGTTTTTGATATGTTTTTAAATTCTAATATGTCCACGTTTTACACTCTCCGGTTTTTTGCTTTGCAGCGATGTTCCCACCGCTGCAAAGCACAGCCTTTATTTCTGAGGTTTAACAGCCTTTCCCGATATATTCATAACGGTTACATATCCACTTAAGATTTAACGCTCAACGGTTTTGTAAAAAATGTAGCAAATCCATTTTCCGTATCGTTCATGAACATTTCATAACCCGGTTTCCACGAATACTCCGTATCCGGCAAAGACTGATCCCAGTAATCCTTATAATTTTCACTGGTAATAATCGGGCACGGCAGGCTTACGTATTTATTGTCAGCAACAACTTCATTTCCCTTAAGAATCTCAATAGCAGTTTGTACTGCAACGGCCCCAACATAGGTGGGAAGCATCGTTGTATAAGGAGCAATCGTTCCATCTCCAATTGCCTTCAGGCAGTCATTTCTCCATGCATCAAAGCATACAAGCGTAATTTCATCTTGCCTTCCGGCATCCACAACTGCTTGCCACGCGCCTAAGCCGGAACATCCGTCCGAGCAAAGGAGAATATCAATATCTGGATATGCCTGCAACGCGTCCTCTGCCGCGGCAAGAGCATCCGCTTCGTTCCAGTTGCCATCCGTCTGTCCAAGTATCTTATACTGGGGTTTATCGCCGAGAACGCTCATAAGCCCTTCCGTTCTTTCCGTATCAGCGCCTGCACCGGCAGTACCGGAAACATAGAAAATATTCGCGCCATCCGGCCAGGTATCAACAATATAATTGGCGACAGGTATCGCAAGGTCATGATTATCAGTCGCAACATATGCCGTATAATTATCATTGTCAATCGTACGGTCAAACACAATAACCGGGACTCCCGCTTCGTTGCACATATCTACAACAGGTGCCAGCGCGTCGGACACCGCCGGTGCCAAAACCAACGCGTCAATATTCTGCTGCAACAGGTCTTCACAGTCTGCAAGCTGTTTTGTTACATCAAAATTTGCGTCACAATTAATTAATGTAATCTCATCGCCGTATTCCTCGCATATCATTTCAACGCTTTCAACCATGGATGCACGCCACGGATTACCCGTACCGGCATTTGAAAAACCAATCGTATAGTGTTCCCCTGCCGCCGAGCCTGCATCACTGGCTTCTGGAGCCGAAGAAGCCTCCGTGCCGGTTGTCCCAGGCGCTGCCGAAGACGCATCCGGCGATTTTTCAGTCGTTCCGCAGCCTACAAATGCCATAACTACTAATGCCACCGCGACCATTAATGCAACCATCTTAATTCTTTTCATCTTTTCTCCTCCATTAATATTAATTTGGCATTGCCAAACTGGTTTTCATCCTTTAGCCCTAATCCATGTTCTTCTTCGCTATCATTTTTGCCTGCTGCTGATAAATAATGATCGCGGCAATAATGATCGCGCCTTTAAAAGCTTGCTGTGCGTACGAAGGTACCCCCAGCATATTCAGTATATTTGTAGCAAGCTGTAAAATAATCGCGCCGATCATACTGCCGCCTACGCTGCCTACGCCCCCGCTCATAGCTGTTCCGCCGATCACTACCGCAGCGATGACGTCCATCTCGCTTCCCTTGCCGATCTCTGCCGATGCGCTTCCCATCCGGCTAAACATAACGATCGCAGCAACGCCGCATAAGAATCCGCAAAATGTATAAAACAATATTTTATATTTATTGATATTGATCGCAGAAAGCTTTGCAGCCTCTTCGTTTCCGCCTATTGCATAGGAATAGCGCCCAAACAGCGTATTCTTTTCTAAAATCAATCCTATAATGCCTACGGCAATAAATATTACAACCGGTATCGGAAGAAAATCTGCGATGTACCCCGCGCCAATCGTTTTGGTAAAGGCATCATATCCCGTGACTATTTTCGCATCCGTATATATCAGCGTTAATCCCGCACCTACGCTCATCATTCCAAGCGTCAGAATAAAAGGAGGTAATTTAAATTTTGTAATCATCAGTCCATTGACAAATCCAAATGCCGTTCCGATTGCCAGGGCAATGAGCATCATCGCCACATCGCCATACGCCAGAAAAAACTTTGCTGCAAATACGCTGCTTAAAATCATATTCGATCCAACCGAAAGGTCGATTCCGCCGGATATGATAACAAACGTCATGCCAACGGCCATAATACCTATAATTGAAGCCTGTCTTAAAACATTAGAAAAATTTGACCATGTAAAAAAGGTATCGAACGACAATATCGCTCCGGCAGCAATCATAACCGCCAGTACAATCAAAATACCTTGATACTGCTTCAACACGGCAATTTTTTTCTTCTTTTCAACCAAGCTTTCCGCCACATTATTACTCATTGTTACCTCCTGTAAAAATCAAAGTGTAATGATCATTCTGAATTTATCTTTTGAATTTGTTCCATATTTCGTTCATGCGAAAGAAATGCGTTATCGAAATAAAACAATAATATGATAAAGGTCTTTCAAACAGTGTGTGTTATAACGGCATGTAGAATTCCACTTCCGCGCCATCCGGATCCGTACAAAGCATCCCCCGGATTCCAAGATCCGGCATCGAAGTGGAATGTAGTTTGATCGGAACACCATTCTCGATCAAATATTCCTCCATAGCATCTACATCATCAACCAAAAAAGCAAAATGCCTATACCCGACTATAGAATTATCCGGCTGCGCTTTGTCTTCCCTTTCACCATAATCAAACAATTCCAGCAAGCCCCCGTCAGGCATTCTCAGATTTGTAATCGAAAATTCTTCCCAAACCACCTTGCTTTCTTCCTGCAATCCCAGAATATCGCGATAAAACACAATCGATTTCGCATAATTTCCAGCATTGATCGCAATATGCCCCATTCCCTTGATTTTCATATCGATCCCCTCAATTCTTATGTTTTTTAATTATTTTTTTGAATGTTTGTCAGATGTTGACTGTTATTGTTTATTATTAATTTATATCGTTTATGCGCGTTTGTCAATCATTTTTTGTATTTTTTTATTTTTATATGGATTTTTCAAAATTTGCATGTTAAAATAATAATATTCAAAAACATCTATTATCATTTACTCTCGAACGTTTATCACTCGCTATATATGAAATTTTCAATATATTATAGAAATGAGGTAATAAAAAAATGGCAAACAATTTATTTCAAGGGTATAGCCACATAGGGGTATATGTAACAGACAGGGAAAAGGCGATCCAATTTTATCAAGACGTTCTTTCTTTCGACCTTCTATTCAAAGTAGACAATGAGTCAGATGGCTTGCTGATCGCCATGCTTCAGCTTGGAAATTGTTACGTTGAAGTTCTGGAGCCTCCCCAGGGAAGAGAAAATATCGTTCCCGGTGCAATGTCGAGCGTCAATCATATAGGAATCGTTGTCACCGATATTGATAAGGCGTGCAGCCATGTGGAATCTTTTGGCTATTCGATTGAAAATCGAGGAATCTATGACGTCCCTCGGTTTGGCCGCCCGGACTTAGATCTTAAGGTTGCTTTTTTTCGCGGCCCCAACGGTGAACGTATTGAATTATTCCAAGAATTATACCGCAAATAGTTTCCCATTACTGTTACGTTCGACATTAAAAGGTGGAAGTATTGTATATTTCATAACTGCCTAATTTTTCCAAAACAAGAAACGAGGTTATATTATGAGTTCTATCAGAAAGCAAATCAGCGACGAACTGTCTAGACGAAACGGAATCTTAAATCTTATCCCCAGCTGGGTTGCCCGTACATTGCTTCTTCCCGGTAAGAGATTAAAGCTCCATCCAAACGATTTATATGCTTATGGCGCCGATCATGGGCCTTTGGTAGAAAGATGGGTCGCTTCCGTATCCCGCGCGGACAATGGTAAACTGACGATGCCAAATGAGGGCCTAAGCTATATTAACATTGGATTTGGCAGCGAAAAATTATTGCTGCAAAACGCCATCGACGATGCGGGCGATCTGATTATCGGCCAAAAAGCGATGAACGAAAGCGGTGGCCTAACCGCTTTTGCAAAAATATACGATTTTGCACGCCCCCTTCCTTTCCATATACATTATATGGAAAAGGATGCAAAAGAGTTTGGGGTGGAACCAAAACCTGAAGCATATTATTATCCCCGTCAGCTCAATTCTATAGATTACGAACATCCTTATACTTTTTTTGGCCTTACACCCAGTACCACCAAGGAAGACCTTAAAGTCGCACTTGAACAATGGGGGAAATATGGCGATAACGGTATTTGCGAATTTTCGGTTGCTTACCGCTTGAAATTGGGAACCGGCTGGAATATTCCTGCCGGTATTCTTCATGCGCCAGGGGCATTGGCTACCTATGAACCCCAGCGCGTTAGCGATACTTCTATGTTTATGCAGTCAATGGTATATGATAAATATATCGAACGCGATTTATTGACTAAATACGTTCCTGAAGGAAAAGAGTATGATTTTGATTTTATGATAGATAAAATCGACTGGGCTGCAAATATGGATCCTGATTTTAAACAAAACCATTATTGCGAACCCGTACCGGCACATCCTGAAAACGAGATGGCCGGTTATTACGAAACATTCGTATGTTATGGTTCCGATGAATTTTGCGCAAAGGAGCTAACCGTTTTCCCCGGCGAGGAAGTAACGGTTACAGACAGCGCCTCTTACGGTCTTTTGATGATGGAAGGATATGGTACTATTAATGGGAATGAAATCTCTTCTCCATCTATGATCCGTGTTGGAAATCTTACCAGTGATGAAATGTTTGTAACTGCCAGCGCTGCCCAGGAGGGCGTAAGGATCAAAAACCCGAGTCAAACAGATAATATTGTTATGCTCAAAAATTTCAGCGGAAATTGTGAAGAGTCCAAATGTTTTTTAAGAAAATACTGATTTAAGGATTTTGATCCCAAAATTGTTCTTGTAAATAGGGTATCATATCATCTAACGATTCCAAAACCGCAATAGTCATATCCTGTTCCTGTTTTCCAGGTTTCTCCAAGTCGGGGATCATAATAGTCGGCAGGCCCGCTTGACATGCGGATAAAACACCATTTACCGAATCCTCCAATGCCAGGCAGTCTGATGGATCCATATTCATAATCTTACAAATAGTGGTATATATTTCCGGATATGGTTTCCCTTTGGAAACCATATCCCCACATAGCACTACATCAATGTACTCCCAGATATGCGCCTTTTTGATCAGTTTAAGCACCCTATGTTGTTCTGTGGACGATGCAACCGCCAAAACGTAACCTCGCTTCCTCAAACCCGCCAAACACCGATGTAATCCCTTCTTTAAGGGTACGCCATTTTTTTCTATCCATTCATCCACATATTCATTCCGCATTCTCCTGGCTTCCAAAATATCAAACTTTTCTCCAAACTCATTGACAAAGACAGCATCTGTCTCTTCCTTCGTGAGCCCCAGTGTTTTGTCTAACAACTTATCCCCTGCATTACAGCCCATTCTATCGCAAGCGTGCCGCCATCCTTTTCGCGCAAGCCTTTCCGTATCAAACATCAGCCCATCCATATCAAAAACGAATCCTTTGATCATAATTTTGCTGTACCCACCCATTATATTGTATCCGTGTAAAGTGCATGCATCGCCAAGACTTTTTTTTGATACGCCTGTGCATACTTTTGGTATCGGTCATAATTTTGCCCACAAAACCGTATTACATTGCCGCAGTCAATTGTTTTTGAAATTGCCTCCCTATAATCAGGGATGATCCCTGCGCCTACTGCACCGATCACAGCGCTCCCCACGAGGGCCGCGTCTCCAAGCATCAGCGGTATAACATCCATTCCTAAAACGTCCGCCTTAATCGAGCAAAAAAGTCTTGATTTGGATCCTCCTCCAATACTTCTCATAACATTAGGTTTTACGTTGGGATATAATGTTTTCAACACACTAAAATAGTACCAATATTCATAAGCAATCCCCTCCATGATTGCACGGTATAAATGAGCCCTCTTATGCTTCCAATCCAATCCGCTAAACGATCCCTTAATATCCGGATCATTGGGAAGTACCCTGCCTGCAAAATGCGGGATAAAAAAGATACCTTCACTTCCGGCCTCCACCATTTCCGCCTCTTTTTCCAGCATTTCGTATGTGGCGTGGGGTTCCCCGGTAAACTCACTTTGAAACCACTTGATACATAATCCGCCGCCATTAATATATGAAAGCGGAATATACAATCCATCTATGGGGGATCGCAGCATAATAAGGGTTTTGTACTCAAGATCCGGAACATATTCTCTTACGGCTGCACATAGGTTGGATGCGGTTCCCGCACAATCTAAAAGTGTATTCTCCTCAAAATGCCCTGCGCCGAATGTAGACGCTGCCGTATCCCCGGCTCCCGCCGCTACGGGAATTCCTTCGCGCAATCCGCACAAATCCCCGAACTCCTTTTTTGTCGTTCCTACAATATCAAACGGCGATACCATTCTCGGTAATTTATTTTTATCGATATTAAATTCCCTTAACAGGTTTTCAGACCATGCTTTTTTAACGGTGTCCCCAAATCCAGAAAAAACAATACATGTATAATCCATAAACTGTTCTTCCGCTGACAGGCCTGTCATTTTTCCGACTACATAAGCCTGTGGTACGACAAATTTGCATATTTTATTATATATATCGCTATGCTCATTTTTCCACCAAATAATTTTTGGCGCATGCCCATAGGTCACTTGCCCGCCTGATGTCCGAATCAATTCTTTTTCACTGGTTTCCCTAAGAATATCGAGGTACTTGCCACAGCGCGTGTCCAGCCACGAATCATACGGCGTAACAGCATTTCCTTCCCTGTCTATGCCGATAATCCCCGCCATTTGGCCATCAATTGCAATTGAGAGCACCGATGCAGGAGCAATCTGTGTCTCATCCATCATTTGTTTGATTGTGCGTACGCAAGACAAATAAATTTCTTCCGGTTGCTGCCATACGGTACCGGGTTTTGGACTGATTAAACATGATTGTTCAAATGCGGAAGCGACCACATTCATATCCGTATCAAAAATCATGCTTTTTGTTCCCTGGGTTCCAATATCTATACCGATAATATAATGTTTCATATTATCCCTCCAAAAAAGGGCGGAAATTCCACCTCTCCGCCCTTTCGTTTTCTATTACATGGTATCTTGAACGATCATTTATTTATTCAAATATACTCTTTCTTCCAAATCGGGAACTACAAACACTTTTACAAGGTTTTTATCTTTCCGGAGCTCAAGCAATGCCCATTCAAGATCCTTCAGCGGGACTGCCAGCGAAAACATCGGCTTTGGATCGATCCTTCCATATTCAAGAAGCCTGATCGCTTCGCCCCAGTTATTGCCAATGCCCGCGCAAGAGCCGCTAACCTTTTTTTCACCTAAAACGAACTCATAAGGGGAAAGCGAAGCCATATCGTCAGTTGCGCAAATACCAAATGCTTCCAATTTACCGCCTCTTCTCAGCATCGAAAAAGCCTGTTCGTAAGTTTTAGACGTGCCAACCGCCTCTATTACATAATCAGCGCCTATTCCATCCGTGATCTCCATCACCCGTTTTACCGGGTCTTCTTTTGTATAATCAATCACGATATCCGCTCCCATATCTTTCGCCATCTGTAGACGCGCGGGGCTATCGCCTATTACGATAATCGGCGCAAGTCCCCTTGCTTTTGCTACAGCGGCATGCAAGATTCCCAATCCACAGCCAATGATAACGATCGAGGACGCAATGGTTGCATCCATTCTTTTAGAAGCATGCAATGTCGCAGTCAGCGGTTCTACAAACGCCGCAGTATAGTCGTCCATATCATCCGGAAGTTTATACAAATTTTTTGCAGGCGCTTTCACATATTCAGCAAAACCACCGTTTGTATGTATCCCTAATTGAGTAAAAGTCTGGCATAATAAGCCGTCCCCTCTTCTGCAAAAATAGCAGGTACCGCAGGTAAGGCATATATCGCATGCGACCCGCTCGCCTTTTTTCCAATCTTTTACATCGCTTCCGACCTCATCGATCACGCCCCAAAATTCATGCCCGCTGACCAGCGGCAGTTTGTCAGCGGCATATTTTCCCGTGTAAATACTCCAATCCGATCCACAAATACCGCATACTTTTACTTTGATAAGAACCTCGTCAGATTTTATTTCTGGTACCGGCACATCACAATACTCCATCTGGTTAGGCGCTTTCACGACCTGAGCCTTCATCATTCTGCCCATAGTTTCTTCTCCTTTAAAATATTTTTATTCCCCTGCGGCATCCGCCGCAAACTATTTATCCAAATGTAAGGGCTTTTTTTGCATTATTACAGAGTATTTTCCTGATTTCCGATTCATGAACACCGGCTGCCTTCATCATTTCAGTATAAGTATCGAGAATATAAGCCAATCCCATATCGCCGCCATAATACTTCAAACGCGCACGCGTCGTGTCAAGGCTCACCATTATTTTTTCTGCATGGCCATGGCGTATCATGGCTTGGATGAGCGCCAATTCTTGCTCATGGCTCAAATATTTCAGCCTGTTGACGGTATCGTAATCAAAGTAAACGCCTGTTTTTGCAACTTCTAAATGGTAAGAGAGGTCATATTTCGCGCGATCCAAATGGCAAACAATAATTTTCTCCGGGTCTACATCGAGCGATACTAAAAAAGCGATCAACTCTAAAGCATCTGCGCCTTTTTCAATATGGCATAAAATGGGCGCGCCCGTCATTTTTTGTGCAAGGGCTGCAGCGTGAAACAGCTTCTCATATATTTTTTCACCATGCAGCCCGCACGATTCGACTGCCGTCTTTATGGCTCCCGCTTTATAGCCGGTCCTTAGCAGTCCGCCTGCTTTTGAATCGATCATTCCCTCCGTCAATTCCAGAACAAATTCTACGGCGATTTCATCTGTCGTCTTCGCCTGAAATCTTTCCGGGAAATCGCAAAAAGCCATTTTATGGAATCCTGTCGATGCGACAATATCTACATTGCTTTTTTGCGAGGCCCACGCAAGATTGCCCGCCATTCTGCCAAAATATCCCGGCTGGGCGTCTACAATAAGGCTGCCTCCCTTTATATAATATTCCCGAAGTTCCTTTGCGGAGGCATCCGGATCGTTCATGAACAATACCGGATCCACCTTTTTTGATGCACCTTCTTCTATAAAAAGATGTTCATGGCATTGAATATGCTTTAGGCTTTGTTCCTGAATATCTTTCAATATCGTCCTTATCATCACAAGTTCCTACAGTATTTGAGAAGAATCGAGCAGATCGTTTTTAAATCTCAGATTGATATGCGATCTGGACATCCACCCCCACTTTCTTTGCTTCTTCAACAAAAGCCGGATCAACCGCTTCGTCTGTGATCATAAGGTCAATGTTGGCGAAATCTGCAAACTTAACAAATTTATTTTGTTCAACCTTTGAACTATCCGCCAATACGATCACTTCATCCGCCGCTCCAATAAATTCGCTTTTTATCACGGCCGTATCCATATTCGGGGAAGTCAATCCCCTTTTTATACTTACGCCGTTTGCCGCGATAAACGCCTTATCTACATTCAATTTTCTTATCGTATCGGTTACCGTACTTCCAGAAACATAATGATAATGTCTTCGTATGGTTCCGCCCGGCATAATGATAACGGCATTGGAGTTTCGTTCCAGGAACGCTGCGATCTGCAAATCGTTTGTAATGACCGTCAGGTCTTCACAGCCCACCAATTGCTTTGCCATTTCATAAGTCGTCGTTCCAGTATCGATAATGATGGAATCCCCTCGCTGAATATATTGCGTTGCAAATCTTCCAATGGCCTCCTTTGCTAGCTTATTCTCGATTTCTTTCTGCCCAAAATTAGGTTCATACGTAACCTGTCGGTTGCTAATGGCTCCGCCATGCGTCCTTTTTAAAAGTCCGCTTCCCTCAAGATCCCTTAAATCGTTTCTTATGGTTGCAGGTGAGACCGAAAAAGTCTCGCAAAGAAAATCAACCGTGGTTTTTGTTTCCCTATTTACGAGATCAACGATTTTTTGTTTTCTTTCTTCTGCAAACATATTCTCATCTTTTTTCATCATAGTATTCTGCTTACTCCTTTGTTCTTTATTATTTTAATATTTGTATACTATCATAATATAACAAAATTCAGCAGAAATACGAGTGTTTATTATAACTATTATTAACTTATTTTGACGTTTGTAAGTTCATCTCCGCTCAATGCCATAAAATGTGCGATATCCCTATGTACCTTATAAAACTTTTGATATTGCGCAAATGCTTGCTTATCGGGCTTTTCAATACTCTGTATTTCATGTATTTTGTCTATGATCGTATAATCATTCCAATAACCAAGCCCATAGGCGACCAGGGACGCTGCGCCCAGCGACGCTGCATCCTGGTCGATACACGTTTTAACAATATCAATACCGAAAACATCAGCAAACATCTGGCGCCAAACCTGGCTTTTTGCTCCTCCTCCCACCAAAAGCATCTCCTTAATATCCTGTTGGTAAATGGTCAAAATATCAAAAACATATTTAAGGTTATATGTGATCCCTTCCATTGCCGATCTTACAAGATCATTTCGCGTATGGCTCATAGTAAGTCCCACAAATCCGCCGCAGATATTTTTACTTTCCTCAAAGCTGGCGCCGCCCGCAAGGCTTGGATTAAAAATAAGCTTGTTTGCCCCGATCGGGGATCCCTGAATCATTTGATTCATTTCAAGATAGGCGTCTTTGATCTCGCCTTTCCTTTCCTTTTCTAAAATATCGGTGCAAATATTATCCCTTACCCAGCGAAAACTGGAACCGGCCGCAAAAATACTGGTAGCCGATGCATACATATCATCCGCTACATGGGCAAAAACAAAAGGCTTATATTTCGTATCCAAAATCGGTTTTTTCGACGTGATCGCGATCCAACTGGAGGAACCCAGCGATAAATACGCCCTTCCATCAGCAATCCCCTTAGATCCCAGCGCCATGCAGGAATTATCTACTCCGCCCGCCATTACCGCAACATGTTCTGATAATCCTAAAAGCCCTGCGGCTTGCGGCGTTAAATGGCCAACCTTCTCGTGTGATGCAATAATTTCAGGAAAAAGTTCCCCACGCACATCAGCGGCATTGATATATTCAGGAAGATACTTTTTTTCCAAAAGACTGTAAACCCCGCTCCCCGAAGCATAAGAATGATCCGTGCACATTCTTCCGGTCAGCCTAAGGTTACAATAATCTTTGGAACCGAGAATTTTATAAGTATGATCATAAAGTTCTCTTTCATGGTCCTTATACCACATCATTTTAAAAACAGAATATAACTCCGCCGGGAAGCCATTTCCGGTCGTCATATACCATTTCTCATAATTTATTTCTTTAAAAAACCGGCGGGCTTGTTCTTCCGCCCTGGCATCAGACCAAATTGGGGTAACCTCGCGAAGCAGCCGGCCATCCTTATCAACCGGCACCACTCCAAGCGAATGTCCTGAAATTGCCATCCCCACAACCGTCATCGGGTCTATTTTGGATTTATCAAGCAAAAGCCGGGTCGTTTCTATCACGCCGTTCCACCAGAGATCAGGCCCTTGTTCATGAAATTTACCATTATAATCCGTTTCATACGCAGCGAAAGTATTCGCATGCGATCGGCCGTCAATATCAAACAAGGAAGCTTTTATGCCACCAGTTCCCAGATCATAAGCAATAATCATATTTTTTTGCATAATTTTCTCCCTTTTACGCAAAACAACGGCTATTGAAAGCTTTCAATGATATCCATTGCCGATTTCGTATTGATCCCAAACCTTTCAACGCCCATCGCAACCAATGCATCAAATTCTTTTCTTGACCTGATTCCTCCGGCGGCTTTTATTCGTATCTTTCCATCGGTCAGGGATTTGATCCTCCGAATCCTTTCAACATTCGCATTTCCGGATACCCATCCTGTTCCCGTTTTAATAAAATCAGCCTTCGTTTTCATAACCAAGCCGCAAGCAAGATCCATCTCTGCATCCGAAAGGCAATTGATCTCGATAATGACTTTTGTTTTTACGCCATCCGGAGCCAGTCCGATCACCTGGTCGAGTTCGTCTAATACATAATCGTACTCACCATGCTTAAATCTCCCTACATTCATAACAATATCCATTTCCTGAACCCCGTCTGCAATCAATTCCTTTGCCTCAAGCAATTTGACCGAGGTTTTATGGCCGCCGCCGGGAAATCCTACCGGCGCGCCTACAAAGACCTCTTTCTCATCTTTTAACAACCGGCTTAGATCCGCTACCCAATTTGGTAATGCGTGTACATTGATAAACTGGTACTTTTTTGCAATTGTTACGACCGCCATAATATCATCCAATGTATGTTGCGTTCTTACTGCGCTAATATCAATCATACGTGCTGCATCTCTTGCGTTCATTTTCGTTTCTCCCCAAATCGTTAGCATATAGTATTGTATTCTTATATTATCATCTATTTTTAAAAATATCAATGCCAAAATGCATAAAACATTAAAAAATAATAATAATCAACAGATATTTTCCCTATTTTTCTATTGTTCGCTGTGATTTTTTGTCATTTTTGCTCGATTTTATTGACAGTATACTATCATTGGTATAGAATGAAACATACAGTTTAGCATGCAAACATTTATCCGCCACCACAAAAACCAAATGATCGAGAGGAGTGTATTTATTATGAAATTAGGCTTTTTCGCCGCTAATTACGCGCATCTTTCCTTGGAAGAAGTCGCAAAGATCATGCAGCCGTACGGTTATCAAATGATGGAGATTCCCGCATATAACGATTGTCAACAGTTTGACTGCCACGAAATACTAAAAAGCAACAACGCTTCTAATCTGAAAAAAATGCTGAAGGATCACGATATCGAAATCTCCGCTTTATCCAACCATGCGGATTCCCTCTTGATCCTCGGCCCTCACAGCGAAGATACCGACGCGCTATATAAGGGTACGCCGGAAGAGAAAATAAAATATGGCACCGAAAACCTGTTGGCTACCGCAAGGGCTGCCAACGCACTCGAGGTTCCCGTTGTTAACGGCTTTACGGGCGTCACCAATTGGGGCAGGTACTTCCCCTTCCCATGCGCTGACGGATGGGCTAAAATGGAATTGCAATTTGTAGAACGTTTTATCCCCATTCTGGATAAATTCAAAGAATACGGCGTAAAATTTGCCGTAGAGCCACATCCTAATAACATGATTTACGATATTCACACAGCAAAAAGGGCGCTTGAACTTGTAGAGTACCATCCTTGTCTTGGGTATAACCTCGATCCTGCTAACCTCGTTTCTCTTGGGTTAAGGATCGAAAACTTTATAGATGAGCTCGGCGATAGAATTTTTCACGTACACGCAAAAGACGGCGAAATTGTCGAACACAATTTGCAACGCGGCGGAATCCTTATGCAGGGCGATTGGCAGCGGATCGACCGCGCATTTCGGTTCAGGATTCCCGGCTGGGGAAGCGTGCCGTGGAAAAAAATTATTACTGAACTTTCCATGGTAGGATATGATTATGTTTTAAGTTATGAGCATGAAGATGTGACCATGAGTGTCGGCGATGGCGTGAAAAAGGTTTCCTCTTTCCTGCTTCCGCTTTTTATAGAAGCTCCTTACGAAGGCCGAAAAGACAAAATATTCAATAACCCCAGGTGACGCAATTGATACCTTGAAAATTAAAAACGCGGTTTCCCGCGTTTTTTTATTCCTGCATTTTTTCGCCGACCAATTTATTGACCAGCCCGCCGTCCGCTTTTCCCTTGACAAGGGGCATCAGTTCTTTCATGATCCTGCCCTTGTCCTGCGGCGTTGGTTTTCCGATTCCCAGCTTTGCAAAAACGTCATCGATAATCTTGCGTATCTCCGCTTCATCCATTTGTTTGGGCGCAAATTCCCTTAAAACGGCGATGCGCTTCTCGTTCATATCGATCAAATCCTGGCGATTGGCTTTCTTCGCGCCTGCAAGGCTTTCCTCCGCCTGCTTCACCTCTTTTAGGATGATCGTATTTTCTTCCTCTTCGCTCAAATCCTCGCGCTTGTCCTTTGCCTTTGCCTTCATCGCCGACAAAAGCAGCGTCAGGGTTTCCTTGCGCTCCGCATCCTTTGCCTTCATCGCCGCGATCATTTCCTTCTGTACCTGCTCGACCTTTCCCATCTCCTGCATCCTTCCTTCAATCGTTCTAATATTACATGGGATATAGTATAGCACATTTTGCAGGTGTTTCACAGTCTCTGCGCGCTTGCACAAATACGCGAATACCGATACAATAAATATAGGCACATCGTTAAGGGGGATCCTCCATGAATCTGACGTTTTTAGGCGCCGCACACGAGGTAACAGGCAGCTGTTACTATTTAAAAGCGTGCGGCAAAAACATACTGGTTGATTGCGGTATGAAGCAAGGCCCGGACGAATACCAGAGCCAAACATTGCCGTTTCCCGCTGCGGAAATAGACTGCGTACTGCTGACACATGCGCACATCGACCATTCGGGGCTGCTGCCCCTCCTGTATAAAAATGGCTTCCGCGGCAATATCTATGCCACCGGCGCGACCGCCGACCTGTGCGGCATTATGCTGCGCGACAGTGCGCACATCCAAATGTTCGAGGCCGAGTGGCGCAACCGTAAAGGAAAACGCGCGGGGCGCGCGGAATATGTCCCGCTGTATGAGATGGACGACGCGGCCGACGTCCTTTCCTGCTTTGTCCCCTGTCGCTACGAAACAGATATTGCACTATACGACGGAATATCCGTCCGCTTTACCGACGCCGGACACCTGCTGGGCTCATCCAGTATCACCATCGATATGGCGGAAAATGGTATCCATAAAAAAATTGTCTTTTCCGGCGATATCGGGAATTCAGGCCAGCCGCTGATCCGCGACCCGCAATACCTTACGGATGCGGACTACGTCGTCATGGAGAGCACGTACGGCGACCGCAGCCACGGGGTGCGCCCGGACTATGTGGCAGAGCTCGCGGCCATCATCCAGAAAACTTTTGACCGCGGCGGCAACCTTGTGATTCCTTCCTTTGCCGTTGGGCGCACACAGGAGCTCCTTTATTTCATGCGCATCATAAAGGAGAGATCCCTCGTAAGCGGCCATGGCAATTTCAACGTCTATGTCGACAGTCCCCTCGCCATCGAGGCTACCAATATTTTCAACGAGAACAGCCGTGGATATTATGACGAAGAGGCGGCGGAGCTTGTAAAAAAGCATATCAACCCCATCGCCTTTCCTGGCCTTAAGACCTCTGTCACCAGCGAAGATTCCAAGATGATCAATGCGGACAAGCAGCCAAAGGTCATCATCTCCGCCAGCGGCATGTGCGACGCGGGACGCATCAAACACCATTTAAAGCACAATCTCTGGCGGCGGGAATGTACCGTACTCTTCGTCGGTTACCAGGCGGGCGGCACCTTAGGGCGCAACATACTCGACGGTGCACAGCAAGTCAAGCTGTTTGGCGAGGACGTCACCGTACTTGCCGAAATACGCACGCTCGAAGGGATCAGCGCACATGCGGACAACGGCGGGCTCATGCGCTGGGTACGCAGCTTTGCGCCCCAGCCGCAGCGCGTATTCGTCACGCATGGCCAGGCCGCCGTATGCGATTTCTTTGCCGGCAGGCTGAAAGACGAGCTTTCGCTCGATTCCTTCGCTCCCTATCCCGGAGCGCAGGTCGACCTTTTGAAAAACAGCATCCTTACGGAAGGCGTCAAGGAAAAAGCACGTGCCAAGACGCCCTCGCGGCCGGATACCGTCTTTGACCGCCTCGTCGCGGCAGGCGAGCGCCTGTTGGGCGTGATCCGCAAAAACCGCGGAGGCGCGAATAAAAGCCTTGCCAAATTTACCGACCAGATCAACAGCCTTTCCGATAAGTGGGACAGATAACAAAAAGCCGGTCATGCAACACATGACCGGCTTTTCTTGATTTTTAATGTCCATGTTCTTCTTCCGTGTTATCGGGCTTTTTCAGCCCCTCGATCTTGATCCCGTTCTTTTCCGCATAATCCCACAGCGCCGCCTGTATGGCCTGTTCCGCCAAAACAGAGCAGTGCACCTTGACCGGCGGAAGCCCGTCGAGCGCTTCCATAACGGCCTTGTTCGTCACCTTGAGCGCCTCCTGTACGGTTTTTCCCTTGATCATTTCGGTCGCCATACTGCTCGTCGCGACAGCCGCGCCGCAGCCAAACGTTTTAAACTTCACGTCACGGATGATCCCCTGATCATCAACATCCAAAAAGATCCTCATAATATCCCCGCACTTCGCGTTGCCGACTGTGCCGACGCCGCTCGCATGGTCAAGCTCTCCCATATTCCTCGGATGCTGGAAATGATCCAAAACTTTTTCACTATACATAGTTTTTTCTTCCTTTCTTTTCTTTCATGCAGAAGTTGCCAATTTTTTCTGTTTGTCTTCTACATTCTGGCAGTAGGCTGTCCCACTCTCACTTCGCCCTTGGCTCGTGCTCATGGACATCCCTTGCCGGGGCATCGTTAGCCGAACCATAGGTTCGGACAATGCTCCCCCTTTCTTTACTTCGCCTGCGATTTCATAAAATCATCGTAGAGCGGCGACATACTCCTGATTTGCTGCACCACGGTCTTGAGCGTGTCCACAACATAATCCATTTCTTCCATTGTGTTCATTTCATTGAGCGTCAAACGCAGCGAGCCGTGCGCGATTTCGTGCGGCAGGCCGATCGCAAGGAGCACATGCGACGGGTCTAAGGAACCTGACGTGCACGCGCTGCCGGAGGAACCGCAGATGCCATTCATATCCAGCATCAACAGCAGGGATTCCCCTTCAATAAAGCGAAAACAGAAGTTAGCGTTGTTGGGCAGCCTCTTTGTACGGTCGCCGTTCAAACGCACATACTCGATCTCATTTAACACACGGTCTATCAGGTGGTCGCGCATCGCAATCTCTTTTTCCGTCCGCTCCTTTAAGGTAGCGGCTTCGATCTCGATTGCCTTTGCCAATCCCACGATGCCCGGGACGTTCTCCGTGCCGGCGCGCTTGCCGCGCTCCTGCGCGCCGCCGTGGATAAACGGCCTTAGCTTCACGCTTTTACGCACATATAAAAATCCAACGCCCTTGGGGCCGTTTAATTTATGTCCGCTCGCGCTCAGCATATCGATATTACATTCATCCACATTGATGGGCACCTGGCAGTAAGCCTGCACCGCATCCGTATGGAATACGACCCCGTGCTTCTTTGCGATCGCACCGATCTCCTTTATGGGCTCGATGGTACCGATCTCATTGTTCGCATACATGATGGAAATAAGGATCGTATCTTCCCGGATGGCCGCTTCCAGTTCATCCAATTTCACAAAGCCGTTCTCATCCACATCGAGGTACGTTACCTCATAGCCTTGCGTCTCCAGGTATTCGCACGTATGCAGGATCGCATGGTGCTCGATCTTGGAAGTGATGATATGCTTGCCCTTCTTTTTATAGGCTTGTGCCGTGGAAATGAGCGCCCAGTTGTCCGATTCGCTGCCGCCCGCCGTAAAATAGATTTCCTCCGGTTTTGCGCCCAGCGTATCCGCGATCACCTTACGCGCACCGTCTATCACATCCTTGTTTTCGGCCGCAAACTGGTAGATACTCGATGGATTCCCAAACTTCTCGGAAAAATATGGGAGCATGGCGGCCACCACTTCGTTTCGCGTCGCCGTTGTCGCTGCGTTGTCCAGATAAATAAACTTTTCCATCACTGTGCTCCTCGTGTAAATTTTTATAGTCCTGCCGCACTGCTATGGCAAGAGCATGCACCGTTCTCCTGCTCCACCAAAGTGCTCAGCTTGATTTCATCTACGATCTCATTGATACCGTCGTTTAAGCGCTGCCAAACATATTTGGATGCGCACGATCCGGATTGCTCGCAGCCGCCTTCATCCATAAGCGCCGGACAATCGATGGGGCTTAAATCCCCCTCAAGCGCCCGCAGGATATCCCCGACCGAGATATCTTCCATCTCCTTTGCGAGGATATAGCCTCCCTGCGCGCCGCGGATGCTGCTTACCAGCCCCGCTTTTTTGAGCTTGCCTACAAGCTGCTCCAGGTAGCTTTCCGAAATATGCTGCCGTGCCGCAATACTGCTGATGGAGACCGCTTCCTTACTCCCGTTTTGCGCCAGGTCGATCATTGCGCGCAATCCATATCTTCCCTTTGTCGATAATTTCATTCCGCGTCTCCTCCTTTCCCATTTGCAACATACCTTTCCTTCTTAATTCCCACTAATTTACTCTGATATATTAATACACTCTGTGCCAAATGTCAAACATAATTTCTACTATTTTACTGCGAATTAAAAAATTTCTTCTATCCGATTTTAAAAGCATGGCATTTTGTGTATCATATAGATGTATATGAATTTGGATTGAAAGGGTTTTTGGTATGTCTATTTTCAAGAGTTTCGCCAGCTATTATAAGCCCTACCGGAGGATGTTTTATTTCGACCTGTTCTGCGCGCTCGTGGTTTCCCTTGTCGACCTCGCCTTTCCGCAAATATTGAATTTCCTGACGGATGGCCTGTATACGCGCAGCGCGGACATCATCGTCCGCTCGCTGTGGATCGTTGCCGTCGCGCTGGTCGCGATGTATATCGTCCGTTACGGCTGCCAGTACTACATCACCACCTGGGGGCACGTCATGGGCGCCCAGATGGAAAGCGACATGCGCCAGGACCTGTTTGACCAGATGCAGCGCCTTTCCTTTTCCTACTACGACAAAAACAACACGGGCGATATGATGTCGCGTCTCGTTTCCGACCTCTTCGATATTTCCGAGCTTGCACACCATGGGCCCGAAAACATTTTTATTTCCGCATTGAAAATTATCGGTTCATTTGTGCTGCTGATGCTCATCAACGTCCCCATGACACTCATTTTACTCGCCGTCACGGCCCTCATGATCGCTTTTTCCGTCAGCAAAAATAAAAAGATGCGCGCCATTTTTATGGATAACCGCAAAAAAATCGCGGGCGTGAACCAGCAGGTGCAGGACAGCCTTTCAGGGATCCGCGTGGTCAAATCGTTTGCCAACGAAGACCTCGAACGCGAAAAATTCGAGCACAGCAACATGGAGTTTTTGGATTCCAAAAAGAGCAGCTACCGGATCATGGGCACCTTCCAGGCCGGCAACAATTTCTTTACCGGCATGCTGTATACAGCCGTGCTCGTTTCGGGAGGCTTTTTCATTGCGAACGGCACGCTGCGCATCGCCGACCTCGCGATCTATGCCCTGTATATCGGTATATTCGTAGCGCCCATCGACGTGCTCATCAATTTCACAGAACAGTTTCAGAAGGGTTTTGCCGGTTTTAAACGCTTTTTGGAGATCATCCATACCGAACCGGAAATCCGGGAAAAGAAAAACGCGCAGCCGCTCCAAAACGTTGCGGGCAACATCGATTACCAGGACGTTACTTTCGGTTACGACCACGATTCGCATGTATTTGAACATATTGACGTATCTATCCCCGCGGGAAAAACCGTGGCGCTCGTCGGCCCCTCGGGCGGCGGCAAAACAACGTTTTGTTCCCTCCTGCCCCGCTTTTACGACGTAACAAAGGGCGCTGTAAGGATCGACGGGCAGGATGTGCGCGACGTAACGCTCAAATCCCTGCGCAGCGCCATCGGCATCGTCCAACAGGATGTTTACATGTTCGGAGGCAGTATCCGCGACAACATCGCCTACGGCAAGCCGCACGCCACGGATGAGGAGATCGTGGAAGCGGCAAAAAACGCCAATATCCACGATTTTATTGCCAGCCTCCCCGACGGCTATGATACCAATGTAGGCGAGCGCGGCACGCGCCTTTCAGGCGGGCAAAAACAGCGCATCGCCATTGCACGCGTATTCCTCAAGGATCCGGCGATCCTGATTCTCGACGAAGCGACCTCCGCACTCGATAACGAAAGCGAGCGCCATATCCAGCTCGCGTTGGAAAAGCTCTCAAAGGACAGGACGACCATCGTTATCGCCCACCGTTTGAGCACGATCAGGGGAGCCGACGAGATCATCGTCATGGGCAATGAAGGGATACAGGAACGCGGCACGCACGCACAGCTGCTTGCCCATAATGGTATTTACGCCAATTACTATAATATGCAGTTTGAGGGATTGAATGACTGACGAAAAGATATACCGTGACGACCAACGTAAAATCATCATACGGCTTGTTGTGCAGGGCGAAGCACCGACAGATACAGCCGTGCCCGGCGGCGGATACATCCTGCGCGACGTGTATTCGCCCTATGCGTTCGAGGAAAAGATACGCATCTTTAAAAGCGGCCTTGACGACCGTGCCGTCGAGCTGCTGAAAGCTTTCACCATACATGCGAACGCCGAAAAATTGAACGGGCCGGATTCCCTGCTGTTCGCGGGCATGGATGAGGAAGCCCTTTCTTTTTTTGCCCTTGCGGCGGACGGAAACGATTTCCTGCTCAAAACGCCTATCGGATTCTATGAAAAATTGCGTGCCGGTATGGATTCCCCCATCTTCGATACCAAAGGCTTCACCACGGTAGACAGTGCCTGGATCTTAAGCCGTGTGTCCTTCTGATGCCGTTTGCCCGTGTTTGGGATAGCTGGCCAGCGTAACGATGATCCCTGCTACGGCAATAAGCGCGATAAGTAAATAAGCGACCTTATAGTGGAACGCATCCGCAAAAATACCCATCAGCACAGGCCCCAGCGTAGAGCCCGCACTGTATACCGCCTGGTAAAAGCCCATGGCGACCGCTTTTTTGTCCTCCCCAAAATTACTGACCGCATTGGTCATAAAGATCGCGGTCAGCGACGCGTACCCCAGCCCTCCTACGAATTGGACGGCGATCAATGCGGGGATGCTCGTAATGAAAGGGATAGCGACCGTATTAAGCAGCAGGCAGGCAAAGCCGATCACGCTCGTTTTCCTGCCTCCCAGCCGCTTGCCCGCCTTGGTCGCCACAAAGAACGAACCGATGACCGAGGCGCCGATGAACACCGCGCTCACAATACCGACCTCGATGCCGTTCGCGCCAATATCCTGTGCCATTTTGGGTGTGAATGCAAAGGCTGTTGCAAATACTAGCGCTTTGATCAGGATGCCGAGAACGGAGGACGTGACCAGGCGTCTATCGCGCACCACGGAAAGGAGCGTCTGTATGCTCACCGCTTCCTTTGCCTCGGGCTTTTCCTTTACAAATGCGGATATGACAAGGCCAATGGCGGCGACCGCGGCGCTAACAAAGAACAACAGGCGGATGCCGGCCTGTTCGTACAAAATACCGCCCGATACAAAAGCCGCCAGAATACCGACTTCCACTACACCGCCCAATACGCCCATAGCCTTGCCGGTTTCCTCTTTTGTGTAATAACGGGCATACAGCAGCGTAAAGGACACGTACATCGTACTGGCAAACCCCGAAATCGCGTTTCCCACCAGCAGCATGGCCGGGGACGGGAACGCCCACATCACGATGGAAGAAATCGCGGTGAACAGCATGCCCATCATGATAAACGGCTTTTGCTTCCCGATTGCTTCCGATTTCATGCCCACCGGCAGGCGCGCCAGCAATTGCACAAACGAATGCGCGCCAAAAATAACGCCTGCAAGCGTCGCGCTGAGCCCCAGTGAAATAAGGAACGGCGTCAGGAAAGGGATATATAAATACAGGGAAAACCAAAAAAGGCATGTCACAACGAGCAGGATCAATTTTTTCATCTGTTCTCCCTTTCTTTGCGGATATTAAGGTATTGATAAACGCCATTCCCCCAGCCATAAACACCGCTTCATTGCTTTTTCATGGTATTTTTATTATAATACATATATGTATTTGGCGTATTCAGGAGAAAAATTATGAAAATATCTGCAAAGGGACGTTACGGCCTCAGTGCCATGATCTATCTTGCCTTCCATGCAGGCACATCTAAATATGTTACCGTCCTCAAAATTTCCGAAAACCTGGATATCTCCAAAATTTATCTGGAACAGGTTTTTTCCCTGCTCAAAAAAGCGGGGCTCGTGAATTCCGTCAAAGGCTCGGGCGGCGGTTACCAGCTAAGCCGCGACGCTTCGCTCATTACCGCTTTCGATATCCTGGACGCTATCGAGGTAACGCTGTTTGAAGAGACGGAGAGTGCTCTCGGCGAAAAAGGTACGCATATCAACGAAGCGCTCAATTCCCTTTTGTGGGACAAGCTCGACGGCGCCGTTCGCGATATCCTGCGCTCCGTCCATTTGAACGAACTTGTGGAAGGCGCCCTCGCAAACAAACAGGGCGGCGAATACATGTATTTTATATAGGAAAGGCATTGCGATGAACGATCAGGTCATAATACGATTACAGGAAGATATACGGACAGGCGCCTATACCTGTGTCTGTTACGATGAAACCAAGCGCCTTTATGGGATGTCCGGCAAGCGCCTGCGCCCCCTCTGGGACCTTTCACGGAAGGTCAGCCTGCAGGATAAATATGTCGGCGATAAAATAATCGGTAAAGCCGCCGCCATGATCATCGTCGCGGGCGGTGCAAAATATGCTTATGCAAAATTAATGAGCGTGTCTGCGCAAAAAGAATTTGAAAAATATGGCGTTTCGTTTGCATGCGAGGTTACTGCACAGACGATCAAAAACGCCGCGGGCGACGGAATGTGCCCGATGGAGGCCGCCATGCTAAAGATCAACGACCCGCAGGCCGCCATACAAAAAATCGACCGTATGATCAACGGAAACTAACGGTATGCAAAGAAAGGGGTTTATATGAATTACAGGAAACTTGGCAACACGGGTTTTTTAGTCAGCGAAGTCGGGATCGGCGGGGAATACCTGGAAGACGAAAGCCTTAAGACTACGGTAGATACCATGCACGCCGCGATGGATCTGGGCGTCAATATCCTCGATATTTTTATGTCCGAGCCGAATGTACGCACCAACCTCGGGGCGGGGATTAAGGATCGCCGGGACAAAATATATGTCCAGGGGCATATCTGCTCCATCTGGGAAAACGGGCAATACGGCCGTTCGCGCGACCTCGAAAAAAGCAAGTTTTTTATAAACGACCTTTTTACGCGGCTTGACAGCGACTATATCGATATCGGTATGCTGCACTATGTAGATACGATGGACGACTGGCGGGATGCCAAACAAAACGGTATCGTCGACTATATGCTTAAGCTCAAACAGCAGGGGCGCTTCCGCACACTGGGCGTCAGCTCCCACGATCCGCTCGTCGCACAGGAAATGGTCAACTCAGGCGTCTTTGGGGTGCTCATGTTCAGCATCAACCCCATGTTCGACCTTGTTTTGAACCAGGTCGAAACCATCGATTATTTGGAGCATCCCGAGCTGGGGAATATCGACCATATCTCTATCAATAAGAGCCGTGCACAGCTTTACAGCCTCTGCGAAGAAAAGGGCGTCGGTATCACCGTCATGAAAACATTGGGTGCGGGAAGGCTGCTGAAAGCCGAAAGCTCGCCTTTCAAAGTCCCCATGACCGTCAACCAGTGCATTCATTATGCGCTTTCACGCCCCGCCGTTTCGAGTGTGCTCATCGGTGCGCGCAGCGTTTCAGAAATCGAAGACGCCGTATCTTACTGTGATGCTGCAGACGAAGAAAAAGATTACAGCGCGGTTTTCGCCCATTTGACAAACGAACAGAGCGGCGCCTGCATGTATTGTAACCACTGCCTGCCCTGCCCTGTCCATATCGATGTCGCCCAGTCCACGCGCATCCTGGACGAAGCGCGCCAGTATGGCATGAACGATTCCTTGCGGCGTGAATATGCGGCGCTTGGCCATAAAGCTTCCGAATGTGTCGCCTGCGGCGCGTGTGAAAAGCGCTGTCCGTTTGCTGTCCGCGTCATTGATAACATGAAAGAAGCAGCCGCGCTGTTTGAATAAAGCTTCGTTTTACATTTTCAGCAATACCTTGAAGTGCTCCTTGTCTTCGATCGCGTAGCGCATTGCCTCTTCTACGTCTTGTAAGTCGTAGATCTTTGTAATAAACGTTCGCAGCTCAGCGTCGAGCTTTCCCGAAGCAAGGATTTTAATTGCATGTTCAAAATCACTTTTATTGTGCAGCCGTACGCCACGGATACGCACTTCCTTCATAAACACGTCCGATACGTTGACGGGCAATGCTCCCGAGGGGATCCCGACACTGACGACAGTCCCTCCCCTTTTGGCGGCCTGCGTCATAAGGGCCGCCCCCGCAGCGCTTCCCGTCACTTCAAAGACCACGTCCATTCCTTTTCCATTTGTCCTCTTCCGGATCTCTTCCGATACGTCCGTTTTCATTGGGTTGACCACTTCAATGCCCAGTCTCGTGATAAAATCGATCCTGAAATCATTGATTTCGCTGACCGTAACGCTCGCTCCCGCATTTTTTGCCACCAGCGCGATCAGTATCCCGATCGGGCCTCCGCCGATGATCAAAACATTTTGCCCGATCATCAGGCCGCTCGCATGTACGTCATGCACGGCAATCGCCAGCGGTTCCAGCAAGCCCGCAAGTTCCATGTCCATACCAGGCGGGAGCCTCAGTACTTTGGACTCCGGCACGCAGACATATTCCGCAAAGCCCCCGTTTTCCTGGCATCCGATGATGCTAAGTTCTTCACATATGTTTTCCATACCCCCAAGGCAGGCGTCGCACCTCCCGCATGTCCTGATCGGATGCACCGCCACCTTTTCGCCCGGCCTGAAGTCCGCCTGGCTGCAAGGGCCCGTCTCCGCGATCTCCCCCACGAATTCATGTCCGATGATCAGCGGAAAAGCCGCCTTGCCGTAGTGTCCCGTTACGATATGCATATCCGTGCCGCATATACCCGCATATAAAACTTTTACCAACACCTCACCGGCCGCAGGAATCGGTCTTTCCGTCTCTTCCAGCCGCAGTGTAACCTCTTCTTTTGTCTTTCTTGCCATTGCTGCTTTCATATCAAGCAACCTCCTAAAAACAGCACTTTAAGACACCCGGATCCCTGTGGCATATCCGGAACGTCTTTTGCTGTTTACTTATTTTTGGTGATTTTTATTCTTCTTTACAGGGCTGCCCCTCCGGGCACGGCCCTACCGACTGGCGCAGGATAACCGTGGTCGGGAACGTCACCACCTGCGGCGGCATATCGATCCCTTCTTTCATCCGTTCCAAAAGCATACGCATAGCAGTGGTCGCGATCGATTGCGTCGGCTGCGCCACGACTGCCAGCGGCGGCGTAAATATCTGCGTGACCGGCGCTTCGTCAAAACCCGAAAGCGATATATCCTCCGGGATACGCAGTTTATTATCGCGTATCGCCGTATACACGCCCATCGCCGTATAGGTATTCAGGCAGTGGATCGCCGTCGGGCGCTGCGGCAGGCTCAACAACCTGCAAGCTTGGTCATAACCGGACTTCAGGTTGGCTTCGCTCAAGCCGAGCAATTCCTTTTCAACAGGGATGCCGTTTACCTCGTGCGCCCTGCGGTATGCTTCCAAACGCCGTTCAAACAACGAAAGATTCCACGAATAACCGATAAAGCCAATACGCCTGTGCCCCAATTTGATCAGGTGGTCTACCATCTCAAACACGCCGTCGCCATCTGTCGTCATAATGGAATCCAGCCCTTCTACGTCGCACTGGAAACATACGGTCGGGATCGCCCTGGTCATCTTATAAAACCAGGAATTCCCCCCGGCGGGCTGCATACAGATACAAATGCACCCATCTACTTTCCTGGCTACCATTTCCCGGCAGTATTCTTCGATCGTCTGGATATTGTTTTCAAAGATCGATAAGATCATCGCATATCCGGATTTTGCCAGCAGCTTTTCTATGCTGTAGGTCAGGTCCTGGAAAAAGGGGTTTTTAATGTCCGGCAGCATCAGCGCGATACTGCCATTCAAAGGCGAGCCTTTTTTATCGTTTTTTGGTTTTGCGACATATCCAAGCTCCCGGATCGCTTCATTGACGCGTTTTCGCGTTTCGCGCGGAACTTCGTACGAATTGTTTACCACACGCGATACGGTACTGATGGAAACGCCTGAACGATCCGCTACATCCTGCAGTTTGACTTTTTTCACCGCACCCCTGTTCTCTTTCATCACGACCTCCAAATATTTCCATTTTCATGTTAATAATGAAGGTTTTCAGCAAATTTGTCAATGGTACATATGGATTTTAAGGAGTACGGTTGCTGTCGCACAGGTAGTTTGATCCGCCTTGTGTCTTGATCCGTTTCTATGAAATTTTCAAAGTTTCCGACACGGCAGGGCCGGCATGCCGTTCCCCGGCATGCCTCATCCAATCAAAGAATGTCCCTGTCCGTATGGTTTGGTTTGTCAGTTCTCTTCCTTATTTTGAAGCTTCCGCCTTGATCTCATCGACCGTCTTGGGGAAAACAAACTGCGGCGTCTTATAGAATTTCGCGTCGAATCCCGTCTTGTCTGTCGGATAGAACTCGTCGATATTTTCCGCAGTGATGATGTTCGCCGGGAAGTAAGACCCAAGCGGCAGGTTCGACGGATCGTATCCCTCGTTGAAAATATCGTTGATGAACTCGACTGCCGCCGCGCCTGCTTGCGGGCCGGACATTGCGCCCGTGCAGAGGAGCTCGCCGCTCTTGATCATGTCCATTCCTTCGACCGTGCCGTCTGCTGAAGTGCCGATCTTGATGGAATCCTGCAGGCCTGCATTGCGCAGCGCCGTGATTGCTCCCACTGCCATAAAGTCATTATCCGGCATGATCAGGTTCATCTCGCTGCCATGCGCCGTGATAATATCCTCTGCTGCAGCCAGGCCGCCTTCTACCGTCCAGTTCCCCGTTCCCCAGGCAACGATCTTGAAGCCCAGGTCCGGGTTGTCGTACGTCCCGTTCTGCTGTACGCCCGAAAAAGCATTGAAGCCTTCCAGCCATGCGTCTTCTTTACTTGCATAAGCATTTCCCTTTGCCTCTGCACGTCCATAAAGCACACCGGAGATCATCCCGCACAAGCGGCTTTCCGATGCGGACGAGCCCATCACGCCGATGATCAACGAGGAAATGATTTCTTCGTTCGGGTCAAATTGTTTGGCAATATATTGGCCGCTTTCAAATCCCAGTTCAAACCCATTGGGCGCTACTGTCGTGAGGATCGGGCAGTCTTCCGGTACTGTCCCGATACAGACTACGGGAATACCCGCTTCCACAGCGCGTTTGATATCTTCCACCGGGCCTACATTGTTGATCGGGTCAACCACAATGATATCCACGCCCTGCGAAATAAACGTATCGATATGCTGGCTCTGCGTATTTACATCATTGTCGGCATTCATGAAATTCAATTGGAAACCATATTGATCGCACAATGCTACCGCCGCGTCCCGTACGCCGATAAACCAGTCATTGTCCTGGTTGATCTCTGTCCAGCCAATGACGATCTTGTTCGGATCCTTGGGTGTTTTCGGCCATGCCTTGTCTACATCCGCCCTGCTGGGCATGTTCGGGTCGACCACGCCGGACAGCGCAGAGTTGGGCAGCTTGGAATAGATCTCGTGGGAACTCGTACTCCCTGCCGCCTGCGATGCCTCTGCAGAGCCTTCTGTGGATGCTTCCACAGAAGGTGCTGCGGACTCTGCGGACGTACTCGCCGCAGGAGCCTGTGAGTCTTCCGCCGGAGCGGTCGTCGTACATCCGGCAAACAGCGCTGCACACAGTGCAACTACGACAACGATCGACATTACCTTGCTCATCTTTTTCATTTTCCTACCTCCATGGTATTTGTATTCTCACCCTATTTTTGTTATAGGGAAAACTGACGCAACTGTGCAGCCCTGCGCTGCCGTTCCGTTTGTGGCTGTATTTCATTTTGATGTGATAAACTTAAAACCCCAGTTCCTGGTCTACTAAAATGATATGGTATTCCCGCGCAAAAGGTTCTTTTGTCGGTTCTTCGATGATCGTCGTCACGCTGCATATACGGTCTTGGGAATAGCAGTCGTAGCACCTGCCGGTGCCGTAGCATGGGTTTTTCGTAAACCCGAGCCTGCGGACGTTTTGCGGGGCGGCAATGTTTTTAACACGCTTGATCGCTTCCTCGTAACCGCCGCTGACGATTTTATTTTTTCCGCAGACCAACACGACCGTTTCCGGCCCGTGGAACATATAAGCGGCGCGGTTTCCCAGCCCGTCCGTGTTGACGAGCGCTCCTTTTGCCATCACCGCGTTGCTGGAACAAAGATATATATCTGCAGTACGCTCGCCTTCAAATTGGGCCTTTGTAAAGGTCTCCTCTCCCAGCCAGTGCGACCATACCGTATTTCCCCGTTCTTTCAGCGCTTCATACAACCCAAGTCCCCGGATGGTCATCGAGCCGCCGATCCCTACGCTTTTTTTCGGCGGTATCAGCGCCAGCACCTGTTCCTTTGCTTCACCGCCGTCTTTTGCATAGTAAGCGTGAAAGCGCCTTTTTTGAAGGTTTTTGATCGTTTCTTTTATGATGTCCATTTGCAGCTTCTCCCTGATACGGGCGGGAGTAACGGTATCAGTTGACCGCACTCCCGCCGCCTACCATCAGCGTCGTCCCCGTGATATAATCCGCATATCCGGAAAGCAGCATCGCGACCGCTTTGCCGATATCTTCAGGCTTACCAGCCCTGCCAAGCGGGATCCTGTCCACATTTGCCTGCCATGAGCTCCCCAGTGGATCGCCTGTGATATGGGAGGACATCGCATCCCCCTCTTTCCACATATCCGTATCGATAATACCTGGGCATACTGCATTTACATTGATATTATATTTTCCCAGTTCCTTTGCCAGCGCCTGTGTCAGGCCGCGTATGCCAAATTTTGCTGCGCTGTACGAAGAATGGAATCCCCATCCTTCTACGCCGCAGTCTGAACTGATATTGATGATCTTGCCGCCGCCGTTTTCCTTTAAGTATGGCAGCACGGCGTGATCTGCGAGGTAAACGCCCTTTAAGTTGATACTGATCATCCTGTCCCAGTGTTCTTCCGTCAGGTTATCGAATTGGATGACGTCCGTGATGCCCGCGTTTGCCACCAGCGCATCGATCCCGCCATACGCTTCACACGAACAGCGCATCAGTTTTTCCACATCTTGTCGCTTTGTCACGTCGCATACGAAGGATTCGATCTCATACCCCATTTTTTGGAATTCCGGCTTGATCTCTTCGACCAACCTGGGGTTCGTTCCGCTCACGACCACCTTCGCGCCTTCCTTTGCGCACTGGATCGCAATACCCTTGCCGATTCCCCGCGTCGAGCCTGTGATCACTACGATCTTATCTTTTAATAGCATTTTGCACTCTCCTTTTCCTTGCGCCCTGTTTATACTGCCGTATTCTTATCGCTCGCCCCTACCTTCTGGAGCACGACCGCACCGATGATGACAAGGCCTTTGACGATCTGCTGCGGATAGGCCGGCACGCTCAAAAGGTTCATGATATTGGTAATGAGTGCAAGGATCATTACGCCGATCAGCGTATTCACCACTTTTCCCTTGCCGCCCGAAAGGCTTGCGCCGCCGATGACACAGGCAGCGATGGCGTCCAGTTCATACCCGTCGCCGGTGATGGGCGTTCCCATACCTGTGCGGGCCGTCATGCAAATGCCTCCCAAAACAGCCATGCAGCCGCTGATCACATACGCGCTGAACTGGTATTTCTGCGCCTTGATCCCGGACAGGTTCACCGCAGTTTCGTTCGAGCCCGTCGCGATGATCATCCTGCCGAACACAGTGAATTTCGTAATCAGGAGGAATACCACGAATACGGCGACGCCCAGCAGCACCGGCCATGGGATACCAAGTGCGGAATCCTTGCCAAAACTGATCAGCGCGGATGTCGCTGCCGTATCCTGCGGCCACCTGATCGGCTGTCCATTGGTAAAAATGAAAGCCATGCCCTTTGCGATCGTCATCATGGCTAATGTTACGATGAATGGGGCGACCCTCACATATGCAATGAGCGCGCCGCTCGCAGCCCCCAGTACGATGCCCGGTACGAAAGCCAGGATCAGCGCCAGCACCAAGCCCCCTCCGCTGTTTAACCCCCAAGAGGTGAGCGCCATGGAAAGCACCATGCCGCCGACAGCCGCCATCGATCCTACGGAAAGGTCAATGCCGCCCGTCAGGATCACGTACAGCATCCCCATCGATATAATGAGCAGCGGCATGTTCTGCCGCAGCAGGTTGAAGATATTGCCGGGCGTCAAAAACACCGGCGACAAGAGGGTGGAAACCACGATCAGGATGATCAGGATCAAAATCGCATTATATTTGATAAAAATATCCTTCAAACTAAATTTTTTCTCCAAGCTTTGTTCGTTCATGTCAACCTACCCCCATTGCAAAATGTATTAGTTTTTCTTCACAGATTTCCTGGCTCTCGATCTCTCCTGCCACCACGCCCTCATGCATCACGATCACGCGGTCGCACATGCCGATGATTTCCGGCATTTCGGAGGATATCATAATGATGGGCATCCCCTCTTCCGCCAGTTGGTTGATGATCTTGTATATCTCGATCTTTGCCCCGACGTCAACGCCTCTCGTCGGTTCGTCCAGGATCAGCACTTTAGAATTACTGGCGATCCATTTCGCGAAAGCCACCTTTTGCTGGTTGCCGCCCGAAAGCGATTTGACATCCGCTTCCTGTCCCGCCGTTTTGATCTTCAATTGGTCGATCAATTCCTGCACGCGTTTCTTTTCCTTTCGCGTATCGATCACGTCAAAAGATTTCCGATAATTCCGAATGGAAGACATCGTGATATTGATCCTGCACGACAGGTCGAGCAATACCCCCTGGCTCTTCCTGTCCTCGACCAGAAAACCGATCCCCTGTTTTACGGATTCCCATGGCGAATCGGTCTTGATCTTCTTGCCGTACAGGTAGACCTCGCCGCTGTCCTTTTTGTCTGCGCCAAAGATCGCCCTTGCCGTTTCCGTCCGTCCGGAGCCAACCAGTCCGCTTAAGCCCAGTACCTCGCCCGCACGCACATGGAAAGAAACATTTTTCGCCGCGATACCATTGGAAATGTTCTTCGCTTCAAAGACGATATCCCCGATCTTTGCATTCCGTTTGGGATAATAATCCGTCAGCTCACGGCCGATCATCATATTGACCAGGGTATGTTCGTCGATCTCATTTGTGTTCACCGTTTTTACATACTGCCCGTCTTTTAAAACAGTGATACGGTCTGAAATCTTAAAGATCTCCTCCAGTCGGTGCGATACATAGATAATGCCCACGCCTTCATTTTTCAGGCCGTTGATCAACTGGAACAGCTGTTCGATCTCATTGGAAGCCAACACGGCCGTCGGCTCGTCAAGAACCAATATTTCCGTTTTCCGGGAGAGGGATTTGCAAATCTCCACCACCTGCTGGCAAGCCACGCTAAGCTCTCCCGCCGGCTGCTTTTCATTGATGTTTGAAAATCCCAGCCGATCCAGGAGCTTTCTTGCATTTTTATTGAGTTCATGCCAGTTGATAAATTTTTTGCCCAGTCCCAGATGGTCGATAAAGATATTTTCAGCAACTGTCAAGTCCTTCGCCAGGGCAAACTCCTGGTAAATGACTGATATCTTCTGTTCTTTTGCCTGCTTCGGATCCTGTATGTTCACCGGTTCCCCATGCAGCTTGATCGTTCCTTCGTCCTTTGTATATACGCCGGAAAGTATCTTGATCAGCGTTGATTTCCCCGCGCCGTTCTCCCCCATCAGCGCATGGATCTCCCCGGGCCTTAAGTCAAAACGTACATCCTGTAACGCGTTGACGCCGCCGAAGCTGATCGATATATTCTCCATTTCTGCCAACAGCTCACTGTTTTGCATCTTTCCACCTCTTCTCCGACTTTATGAATCTTTATGTTGCTCATACTTCTTTGTGCGCCATACTGTAAGTCGTATACCCGCCGGAAAGGTCGATCGCATCAAACCCATGTCCGATCAGGATCCGGCAGGCAACGTACGCCCGCAGCCCGATCGCGCAGCATACCACGATCGTTTTGTCCCGGTCGAGTTCTGCGATCCGTTTCCGCAGCTGTCCCAGCGGGATATGTACTGCTCCCTCGATCATACCGCGTGCCACTTCGCTGTCCTCACGCACATCCAGCACGGTATATTTTTCCGGATCCAGCCCGTCGATCTTGTCCCACGAAATAAACCGGCACTTCCCGCTCAAATTGTTTTCCGCCATAAAACCGATCATATTGACCGGGTCTTTGGCCGATGAATACGGAGGCGCATAGCATAGCTGCAAACGTCCTAAGTCGTAGATCGTTCCGCCGAAATACATGACTGTGGCAATTACGTCCGTCCGTTTGTCCACACCGTCTTTACCGACCGCGCTTGCCCCCAGGATCATCCCGTCCGGCCCATAAAATACCTTGAGCGCCATTTGCGTCGCACCCGGATAATAGGTAGCGTGCGACCACGCATGTGTTTTTGCCACAAAGTATTCTTCTCCTTCCTTCCAACCCAGTTCCTGAAGCTGGCGTTCATTGAGGCCGACCGACGCAACCGTAAGCTCAAACACCTTCGCGACCGAGCTCCCCAGGCTTCCCCTGTAAGCGATATTGTCGCCATGGATGTTGTCGGCGCAAATCCGCGCCTGCTTATTGGCAGGCCCCGCCAAGGGGATCATCGCCGGTTTTCCGGATATCAGATGGCGCACCTCGACCGCATCGCCCAATGCATAAATGTTGTCGTCGCTCGTCCGGAGGAATTTATCTACGACGATCCCGCCCTTTTCCCCGCAGTCAAGCCCTGCCTGTTTGGCCAGGTCGCTTTGCGGGCGTACTCCCACCGCCAGGATCACCATATCGGTTTCCACCCGCTCGCCGTCGTCCAGCGTAGCGGCAAGCTGCCCGTCTGTGCGGGCCAGGTTTTTCAATCTTCTTCCAAGCTTCAAATGAACGTCATGTTTTTTGAGGGACATATGCACGATCTGTGCCATTTCAAAATCGATGTTCGGCATTACCTGGTCGAGCATTTCCACCAAGGTGACGTCTATCCCAAGCGCGCGCAGGTTCTCCACCATTTCCAGGCCGATGAACCCGCCGCCCACCACGACGGCTTTCTGTGGCTTGTTTTCCAGCACATAGCCTTTCAGCCTGTCCGTATCGAACATATTCCACAATGTGAATACCGCCTTGTCGACGATACCCGGGATATCGGGGATGAAGGGCGTCGATCCCGGGGATAAAACAAGGATATCGTACGCTTCGTCATAGGTCGTTTGGTCTATCAAATTTTTTACCGACACGGTTTTCTTTTGCCGGTCTATTAAGAACACTTCATGTTTTACCCTGATATCGATGTCAAAACGTTCCTTCATCCCCGCTACTGTCATGACGAGCAGATCGTCCCGGTCCTCTATCTCGTCGCCAATATAATATGGCAGGCCGCAATTCGCAAAGGAAATGTAATCCCCTTTCTCGAGCAGTATGATCTGCGCATCTTCTTCCAGCCGTCTCATCCTTGCCGCCGTACCGGCTCCCCCGGCCACGCCGCCCACAATCACTATCTTTTTCATACCTTCTCCTTTTGTTCCGCCATGATCCCTACTGCTTAAGGGTATCTGTTACATTGCCAGATATTTTTCTATGATCTCCGCCGCTTTTGCCACATAAGCATCGCATGTCGGATGGAAAGCCCCGGCCTCCCCCGCTTTTTCCCGTTCCTGCGGGTCGGAAAGGTTATACCCCAGGAGCACGCTGCACTGGTCGCTTCCCAACGCGTCCTTAAATTCCTTGATCGCCGCGTTGACCAGCTCATAGGTGTGCAGCTGCCTGTCCGTTTGTTCCGGTCTTTCCTTCCCGTTCCTAAGGGCCAGGATAATCGCGATCGCCGAAGCCGTCCCGCAGATATTGTCCGTCCATGCCACCCCGCCGCCAAAACCGTTCGCCAGCCGCGCAAGTGCTGCCGCATCCATATCAACGTCTTCCGCGAAAGCGAGCGCTACGCTCTGTGCGCAGTTGTAACCATCGCTGAAATTCTTTTTTGCCAATTCTGATTTTGTCATAGCCTTTTCCCCCTCATATTACATGCATTGGTGTACCAGCTGTTCTACGTCCTCGCGGCTGGTCGGTTTCGGATGTCCATCGATATCCTGCTTGAAAGCTGTGTAAGCCAGATCGACAAACGCAGGGATTTCTTCTTCTTTCAAGCCATAACCGCCAAAGGAAACATGCACGCCGATATCTTCATACAGCTTATGCAGCAGCCCCGGCAGCGCCGCTGCCTGCTGCGCTTTGTCTTTCCCTATGAGTGACGGGTCGAATATTTCCGCTACCTTCGCAAATTTTTCTTCCCCGTAAGGAAGCGTCCACTCAATGATCTGTACCAGGCAGGCCGCCAGTGTTCCACCGTGCGGCGCATCTGTAAAAGCGCTCAAAGGCTGTCCCAGTGCATGCGGCAGGGTCACGCCCGCCTGTGCGATCGACCATCCGCCCAACATACATGCAAGCGCCATATTATAACGCGCATCGATGTCTGAACCATCCTTTACCGCTGCCCGGATCGAACGCGCGAACAATTCGATGGAGCGCAAGGCGATCGTATCCGTCCATTCATTTGAATTTTTGGAGATGTATGCCTCAAAAGCATGTGCAAAGGTATCGATCCCTGTGAGCGCCGTACTAAGCGGCGGAATGGATACCATCAGCGACGGATCGATCAGCGATACCGTCGGATAGATCGCCGGATTGATGATCGTGCATTTTCTCTTAAGCGACGGATTGTTGATGACCGAACACGGCGTCGCCTCTGTGCCCGTCCCTGCCGTAGTCGGTATCACTATCAACGGCAGTGAGGGTTTTTCCGGCCTGTGCACATACTCGTTCTGGCGTTCCGTGTATTCCCAGCACGTCCCGCCGTTCGTCATAACAAGCGCAATTGCCTTGGCAGAATCGATGGCGCTGCCGCCGCCGATCCCGATCACTACGTCACATTTTTCCTGCGCACAGATTTCGGCTCCCCGGTCGATCGTCGTGTTTCTCGGGTTTGGGACGACGTCGTCGAATTCCGTATATGCCACGCCATTCTTCTGCAAATCATCCAGGATCGCCCGCAATGTCGCCGAGCCTTTTAAAAACGGATCATACAATACGAATGCTTTTGTCCCCACTGCGCCGGCTTCTTCGCCAAGGCGTTTCAGCATCCCCTCTCCAATCATAACTTTTGTCGGAAAATGAATCATAATGTCTTTCAAAGCCTTTACCTCCTCTAATTTCCTGATAACGCGCGGCTTTTCGCCATCCACGTTATATATATTGTCCGTTTGCCCCCCAATATGGGAATTCGCTGATAGTGATAAAAATATTTTGCCGTTCGATCTCCAGCTCCGATGCAGCGATCACAAACAATTTTTCAATCAGCTCTTTTTTGTTTTTCATCGGCGCTTCATGGTGCAGGTTTACAGCCATATAACAACACTCCTGCTTTTTGCCTCCGAAAAAGAGATTGCAGCGATCGTTGATATCTATCATCAGGACGGCTTCGCTCTTTTCCGGAATAATATCGATGATCCTGCCGATCCGGCTCTTTATGGCCTCGCTTTTTTTTGCTGGGACAGGTTTTGTCGTACGGATATCAATGAATGGCATTGGTTTCTCCTTTCTTAAATATAGTTTTCATAAAATTTGAATAGTCCAAGAGTTGCAAAACATATATGGCAACAACGATTCATATAATACAAAGATGAAAAACTTAGAAGACGGAGCGTTTGATATATCAAAATTGTTTTGGGATTCTAAAAAGTAATTATATATACATTTTTTCGTTTGTCAATATATTTTCAGAAAATTGTATATTATTTTCTGGTTATAATAATTCATTTGCGATATTTTTTCAGAAAAAACGCATTTACGATTGCTTACAGTTGTTCCTCAATAAGCGCTTTTGTCGTCAGGTAGGCCCTCCTGATCACGTCTTGCGGGGCCATTTCATAATATTCCGGGCGGAATGTCTCGATGGATACCATACCGTCATAGCCTGTCTTTTTGATATTCTCCAGATAATTGTGAAGGTCGATCTCTCCCTCGTCTACAAACCTCCTGTGGCAATGGTCAAGCGTTCCCAGCGGCAGGGAATCACAATTATTGATGTGTACGGCAAAAATTTTTTCGCGGGGTATCCGTGCCAAATATGAAAAATCATTGTGCTTGCCATCCAGATATAAATTGAAAGGGTCAAGGGCAATCCCCACATTGGTACATCCGGTCGTGCTGATGATCTCCATGGCGTCCTGCGCGCGCCTCACCGCACAGCCCATGCTGCCCACCGGCTCCCAAGCCAAATTCATCTCGTATTGCTCCGCCATGGCGGCCAGCTTCCTCAATATTCGTACAGAATCCTCCATCACCTTTTCTTTGGTATATGGATAAGCTTCAGTATTGGGGTCGTGCGGCAAATAAATATTGTTGCCGTCATCCAGAAGGTGGGGTACAACAATAAAGTAATGGCCGCCGATCTGATACGCGATCTCACAGCAGGCAAGGAAATACGCGCATAATGCCCTGTCACGTGCGATATCCGCTCTTTGCGGATGGAACATATCCGCATATGTATAAAGCGCATTGATCGCATGGGGTTGTAAATGGCTGCGGCTGAAAAAATCCTTCAATGCCGCTGCTGTGTTTTCCGCCAGGTAATCGAGAAGCATATCTCCGCGGATTTCAATATAATCGAATCCGTTCTCTTCACACAGAACAAGGTCTTTTTGCAGGCTGGAACAATTGGCTGCCGTCGCTTCGTTATAAGAAATTTTCATTTCCTTCCCTCCACAATTTGTTCTTTTATTTTTATGAAAATTATATATGTTTTATGAAAATATTTAATTTCATCATAGTCTATTTTTCAATTTTGTCAATATATAATACACTTTTATACTCTGAAATTTTCACAATTTGCTATTGCATTATTTAAATTTATGATATACAATCAAGTTGTTTAAAGATTATATTCCGCTAATTGTATACATATTTTCACCATCACATATTATCAGGCAGCAGCGGACGTTCCTTAATATTTCCAGTTTTTATCAGTATCCCACTACAATTATTTATTTAGGAGAAAATTATGAAAGCTTTGGTAAAATTTGCAGAAGGCCGTCAAGGAATGGAGATTCGTGACCTCCCTGTTCCTGTACCAAAAGGAAACGAGCTCCTGGTCAAGGTCATGGCCGCCGGCATCTGCGGCACGGATATCCATCTGATGCACGACGAATATACTTACTATCCCCCGGTCATATTGGGACACGAGTACACCGGCACGGTAGAGGCCGTAGGCAGCAATGTTTCCGGTTTTTCTAAGGGCGACCAGATCATCTCAATGACTGCCGCCGTTACCTGCGGCCAGTGTAAATATTGCCGTGAGGGCCTGCTGATGCTTTGCAACGAGCGCCGGTCGATCGGTTCCGGCGTCAACGGCGCCATGGCCGAATATATGGTAATCCCCGCCGAGCTGGCCTTCAAACTGCCCGGTAACGTTTCCGGCAACGATACGATGGCCATTGCAGAGCCGCTTGCGTGCGTGATACGTGCCGTCATTGAACAGTCGCATGTAAAAGCCGGCGACGTCGTGCTTGTTTCCGGCCCGGGGACGATCGGCCAGCTTACCATGCTGGTCGCCAAAATGCAGGGAGCCTATGTCATCATGTCCGGTACGCCTCAGGATGCACAGCGGCTTGCACTTGCCAGGCAACTGGGCGCCGACGCCGTTTCCTCCGATCCGCAAGAACTTAGAAAGCTGGTCGAAAACGCGACCGTAAACGGTGTGGACGTCGCTTACGAGTGTGCGGGCGCCGCCCCTTCCCTTGATATATGTATCGACCTGCTCAAAAAGACAGGAAATTTGGCACAGGTCGGTCTATACGGCAAGCCCATACCAGTCGATATGGATAAGATCCTGTGCAAAGAACTTGTCCTTTCCGTCAGCTATGCAACGGAGCGGACTTCGTGGGATATCCTGCTAAAACTGGCTTCCCAGGGCAAGCTCGATAAAGTCCAGCATCTCATCAGCGCCCGTATGCCGCTTGACCAATGGGAAAAAGCTTTTGACATGTTTGCCAATAAGGAAGGATATAAAATTTACCTGATCCCATGACCATCACAGGTGACAAAAATAAACTATATAAAAAGGAAGGTGCTTTATTATGAAAATGCTCATTAATGGAAAACAGACAGATGCCAGCGACGGCAAGACCCTGGAGGTATGGAATCCGGCGACGATGGAATTGATTGATACGGTTCCTTCGGCAACACCGCAGGATGTGGAAGCAGCCCTAGACGCTGCACAATTGGGAAAAAAGGAATGGCGGGACGTTGTCCTTTTTGAACGCGTGGCGATCCTGCGCAAATTCGTTTCGCTGATCGACAAAAATCTCGATACTTTTGCCAAAATGATCAGTGCGGAAAGCGGGAAAACGCTGGTATCCTGTATTGACGAAGCGAAAGCGTGTATGGGGATTTTTGAATCCTACTGCGAAAAAGCAAAAAATTACGGAGGCGAAACGCTTCCCTTCAATTCCGAAGCAAGGGTAAAAGGCGATATCATTTTCACGCTTAAAGAGCCCCTCGGCGTGGTTGCGTGCGTCGTACCCTTCAACTATCCGGTCGAACTCTATGCGCACAAGGTGGCTCCGGCCCTCGTGATGGGCAATGCCGTCATCATCAAGCCGTCGAGCGATACGCCTATGTGCAACATCTTCCTCACGCAACTCCTTTTGGAGGCAGGCGTTCCGGGCGCAGCCGCCCAAATCGTGACGGGCAGCGGGGCACGGATCGGAAAACAGATCGCGGAAAGCCCGAAGATCGACGCCATCAGCCTGACAGGGAGCACGGCCGTAGGCGTCGAAACCATGCAAAACGGCGCAAAAAACCTGACGCATGTATTTTTGGAGCTGGGCGGCAACGATCCGCTTATCGTCTTTGAAGGCGCCGACCTCGACCAGGCTGTCGCGGAAACGCTGGCCGGGCGGGCAAGCAATGCGGGCCAGACCTGCTGCGGTACCAAACGCCTGATCATCCAGAACAGCATCAAAGAAGCATATACCCAAAAATTGCTTGAGGCGCTCAAAGGGCTGAAGGTCGGTGATCCGCTCGATCCTGAAACGGTATACGGCCCCTTGATCAGCGAACGAGCGGCAAAGGATGTCGAGCAGCAGGTGCAAAAAACGATCGGTCAAGGGGCGACCTGCCTTTATGGCGGCAAGCGCTACGATACGACTTATTTTGAACCTACCCTGCTGACGGATGTCACGATGGATATGGACATTGCGGGCGACATGGAAATTTTCGGGCCTGTATTCCCTGTCATCGGCTTTGATACGGCCGAACAGGCGATCGAGATCGCCAACCACGCTCCTTACGGCCTGTCAAGCGGCGTGATGTCGCCGGATATCTGTACAGCCCTCAAGGTCGCGACCGAAATAGAAGCAGGTACCTGCGTGATCAACGGCTGCGGGAACTACCGGAGCTCTCATCTGGCGTTCGGCGGATATAAAATGACCGGCATCGGGCGCGAAGGCGTAACGCAGACGCTTGACGAATATACACAAACCAAAAACATCGCTTTGAAGCAGATGCTGAAGTAAGCGCATTTTAAGGAGAGAAAACATGAGTAGCAATGAAGAGATCAAAGCTTTTGCCAGACAAATACGCATTGAAACATTAAAAGCGTTCCGACACCTTGGCTTTGGCCATATTGGCGGCTGCATGTCCGTAGCCGACCTCCTTGCCGTATTGTATGGCCAGGAAATGAGAATCGATCCGCAAAATCCCCAAAAGCTCGACCGTGACCGTTTCGTCCTTTCCAAAGGCCACGCAGGCCCTGCATTGTATGCAACGCTTGCCTTAAAAGGTTATTTCCCCCTTTCGGAACTGGCCACCATCAATACGGGCAACACCCTCCTGCCCAGCCACTGCGACAGGAATAAGACCCCCGGTGTGGATATGAGTACAGGTTCGCTTGGCCAGGGGATGTCCACTGCCATCGGTATCGCATTGGCACAAAAAATGGATAGAATGGATGCGCGCACCTTCCTTGTGCTCGGCGACGGCGAATGTGACGAAGGGCAGGTATGGGAAGGCGCATTATTTGCCCCGCAGCACCATCTCAATAACCTCGTCGCTTTTGTAGATTACAACAAAAAACAACTGGATGGTTATACGAAGGATATCTGTGACCTTGGCGACCTGCGCAAAAAGTTTGAGGACTTTGGCTGGAACGCGCTGGAGTGTGACGGACATGATACAGAAGCGCTCACAGCGGCGATCAGGCAGGCCAAAACTGAAACGGACAGGCCCAGTATGGTCATTATGGACACTGTCAAGGGAAAAGGCTGCTCGTTCGCGCAGGACGTCCTGTTTAACCACCATATGACATTCACCAAAGAACAGGTGGATCAGGCGCTCGCGGCGCTTGGCTGCTAAGGAGGGTTTGAAATGGCAAATTATAAAGTATGTACGAGCGTATCCACAGAGAAAACCGCGATGCGCGACGTCTATTGCAAAGTATTGATCGACCTTGCCGAACATAACAAAAATATCGTCGCCATGGACGCAGACCTGATGAATTCGATCGGTATGCTCCCTTTCCGCGACAGGTTTCCGGAACGTACCATCAACTGCGGGATACAGGAAGCAAACATGATCGGTGCTGCTGCCGGTATGTCCACGCTCGGTAAGATCCCTTATGTCCACACGTTCGGCTGTTTTGCCTCACGGCGCGTGGCCGACCAGGTATTCGTTTCCTGTGCTTTTGCGCAGGCAAATGTGCGCATCATCGGCAGCGATCCCGGCGTAACGGCGGCTTTTAACGGCGCGACCCATATGCCCTTTGAAGATATGGGCATCATGCGCGGTATCCCAGGCCTTACGGTGATCGAACCAACAGATTCCGTAATGCTGGAAGATATCGTCAGGCAGCTGGAAAAAGCATCCGGCGTGTATTACATCCGCCTTTCACGCAAAAATGCGGAAAAGATCTTTGAAGACGGCTCCACCTTCGATATCGGTAAAGCCGCCCTGATCCGCGATGGCTCCGACGCAACCATCGTTGCCAGTGGGATCATGGTCGCCGAGGCGGTCAAAGCCGCCGACCTGCTGCAAAAGGACGGGATATCCGTACGCATTTTAAATGTGTTTACCATCAAGCCGATCGACCGCGAAGCCATCAAAGCCGCTGCACAAAAGACAGGTGCGATTATCACGGCGGAAAACCATAACATCATCAACGGCCTTGGCAGCGCGGTGGCAGAGGTCGTCGGCGAAACCTGCGCCGTTCCGCTGGAGCGCGTGGGGATCCATGACCACTTCGGTGAAGTGGGTTCCGTCGACTTCCTGAAGGATAAATTTGGCCTGACCGCCGGAAACATTGCCCAGAAAGTAAGGGCGGTCATCGCCAGAAAAGAAAGGTAACGCAGCATGCAAGATGTATATATCTTAAATTCCTGCCGGACGGCGATCGGTTCCTTCGGGGGTTCCTTAAAGTCAGTCAGCGCGGTACAGCTTGCCGTAACCGTCGTCCGCAGTTTGCTCGACAGGACCATCCTCCCTGCCGGGCAGGTCGATCAGGTCATCATGGGCAACGTCCTGCAGGCGGGCCAGGGGCAAAACCCTGCCCGCCAGGCCATGATCGCCGCCGGGCTTCCTATGGAAGTCCCCGCCCTGACAATCAATAAAGTATGCGGTTCCGGATTGACGTCCGTCAATCTGGGCGCGGCGCTGATACAGGCAGGACAGGCAGATTGCATTGTTGCGGGCGGCTTTGAAAACATGTCCCGCGTCCCGCATGCGGCTGATCTGCGCTGGGGACATAAAATGGGAAATCTGGATTTAACAGACCTTATGGTTCATGACGGCCTGTGGGATGCCTTTTACGATTATCATATGGGGGTCACGGCCGAAAACATCGCGCAAAAATACGGAATCACGCGTGAACAACAGGACTCCTTTGCTCTTGCCTCACAGCAAAAAGCGTATGCGGCCCAGAGCAGCGGACGGTTCCGGGAGGAGATCGTTTCCGTGGAAATATCCCCGCCCCGCACTGCTCCCCGGCTCTTTGAAGAAGATGAATATATCAGGCCGGGCGCTTCCCTCGAGTCCCTTCATAAGCTCCGTCCCTCTTTTCTGAAGGACGGGACAGTAACAGCCGGAAATGCATCCGGCATCAACGACGGGGCAGCCGCGCTTTTGCTCGTTTCAGAACAATTCTTAAGGGAAAGCGGTCTGCAACCACAGGCTAAATGGCTGGGCAGCGCTTCTATGGGGGTGGATCCCGCATATATGGGCATGGGCCCTGTCCCCAGCGTACAAAAAGCGCTTAAAAACACGGGGCTTGTGCTTCGTGATATCGACCTGGTGGAAGCCAATGAGGCGTTTGCCTCGCAGGCACTGGCTGTTATCAGGGAACTTGGGCTATCTCCCGGGATCGTAAACGTCAACGGCGGCGCAATCGCGCTCGGACACCCAATCGGTGCTTCGGGCGCAAGGATCGCCGTAACGCTGCTCCATGAAATGAACAGGCGGGGCGCCAAACGCGGCCTTGCGACCTTATGCATCGGCGGCGGCATGGGCGAAGCCACGGTCTTTGAATTGTGTGAATGATATGGATACACTGACAATCGATAAGAAAGACACCGTTGTCATCCTGACGCTCAACCGTCCGGATAAGCTCAATGCGATCAATAAGGCTATGATCGCTGAATTATCTGAAGGATTGCATGAGATCCGGCGCGATCCCCTCGCCCGCTGCCTCGTCATCACCGGGGCGGGCAAAAAGGCTTTTGCAGCAGGGGCGGATATTGCCGAAATGGAACACATGGATTTTTCCGGCGCGAAAACATTTGCGGAAAAAGGCTGTGCCGTTATGCAAGACATTGAAACGCTTCCCATACCCGTGATCGCAGCGGTAAACGGTTTCGCCCTCGGCGGCGGCATGGAGCTCGCGCTTGCCTGTGATATCAGGATTGCTGCTGAAAATGCGGTTTTTGGACTTCCCGAGACTTCCCTCGGCGTGATCCCCGGTTTTGGCGGTACCGTAAGGCTATCCCGGATCGCCGGATACGCCGCGGCGGCAGAAATGATATTTTCCGGAAAAGCCGTTGACGCCATCCGAGCACAGCAATGCGGAATCGTCAGCCATGTCGTAAAGCCGGAGGAGCTGATGGGATACGCCTGCAGCCTTGCCGAGGCAATCAGCCGCAACGCGCCCCTCGCGGTCAAAGCCGCCAAACGTTCCATGAGGCCAGCGCAGGATACCGCCATGGAGAACATGCTGTTTGCGCAATTGTTCCTGACAAAGGATCAGAGGACAGGCATGGATCATTTCCTCCATAAGAAAAAGGCAGAATATTTTTTAGGAGAATAACGCGATGAAAAACATGAGTGTGATTGGCGCCGGAACAATGGGCGCCGGGATTGCACAAGTTTTCGTGCAGGCCGGCTGGCAGGTCGTCCTCGCGGACAATTCCATGGCGCTCGCCCGTCAGGGACAAGAGAAGATAATCTCCGCCATGGCAAAGCTTGTGCAAAAAGAAAAGCTGTCACAAAAAGAAATGGATCAGGCCATGGTTTCGCTGACAGTGACGGACCATCTGGAGCAGTGCGTGCAAAGCTCCCTTGTCATAGAAGCCATATATGAAGATTTGCAGGCCAAACAAGACCTGTTTTTGGCGCTTGAGTCCATCGTATCGCCGGATGCCATATTGGCCTCCAATACCTCCTCGATCTCCATTACGCAAATTGCATCCGTCCTCAAAGAAAAAGGGCGGTGCGCCGGTATGCATTTTTTCAATCCGGCAGGCGTTATGCAGCTTGTGGAAGTCATCGCCGGCATGCAGACCAGCCCCCAGACGGCCGCATCCATCATTGCGATTGCAAACGAGATCCACAAGACTCCCGTCCCCGTCGACGAAGGGCCGGGCTTTGTGGTCAACAGGCTATTGATCCCTATGATCAATGAAGCAGTCGCTATCTATGCCGAAGGCATTGCCAGCGCACAGGACATTGATGCCGCCATGCGTTTGGGCGCCAACCACCCCATCGGGCCGCTTGCATTGGGCGACCTGATCGGGCTCGATATCTGCCTGGCGATCATGGAAGTGTTACAGGGTGAATTTGGGGACAACAAATACAGCCCGCATCCCCTTCTGCGCAAAATGGTACGCGCGGGAAGGCTGGGCCGCAAGACAGGCCAAGGGTTTTTTGCTTACCAATAAGGGGGGATGCTGCGCCGGATACTTGACAGTCAGCTGCAGAATATGCAAGAATGTGTTTATCGGTACTGCAGGCAAATGTAAAAATAGTAGCGCCAAGAGGGACAAATATGAATGAGAAGAAAGACAAAATAAAAATCAATCTTGCACAATATGTTCATGACCATATCATGGAAATGCTGATCCGCCAGGAGATCAAGCCCGGCGGCAAAGTACCGGAAGAGAAGATATCTGAAATGCTCAACGTCAGCCGTACGCCGATCCGTGAGGCGATCCGCATCCTTGCGGCCGAGGGAATGGTAAACATTTCACCGAACCGTGTTGCCGAGGTGATCTCCTTTACCAAAGAAGATATCCACGACATCGGGATGGTGCGGTTAAGCAACGACCTGCTCGCCGGGAAGCTGGCGATCTACAACGGCAGCAACGCAGATTTCCAGCGTTTGGCCGAGATTGCGGACATGTGCGAGGAGTATGCCAAAAAGGGAGACATCTTCAACCGTATCATTTTTGACGCCCATTTCCACAACGAGCTGGCCGAGATCGCGGGTAATCCTATCCTGCTTCGCTTTCAAAAAGAGCTGTACCAGAGGATTTGCTTTTACCAGTCCATCGAGTATGCGCGCCCCGGCTTCAAAAAAGAAAACATCTCCCATCACGATCCGATCATCCGCGCCTTGATGAACCGCAATGAAGAGGAATATTCCCGGGCGATCCAGGATCACCTGATCGAGTTTTACGACCTAAAGAACAGCAAATACAAGGTTTTCCTGAACGAGGAATACTGAAAATATCGGAAATAGAAAAGTCCGGGAAAGAATCCCGGACTTTTTTTATTTCCAGCTCGCTTCTTATTCTTCCGCGAACATGGGCGTGGACAAATACCTCTCGCCCGTGTCCGGCAACAATACGACGATCGTCTTACCCGCGTTTTCGCTCCGCTGTGCCAGCTGTAACGCCGCCCAGGCCGCAGCGCCGGAAGAGATACCTACCAACACGCCTTCGCTCCTCGCAAGCTCCCTGCCTGTCTCAAAGGCATCCTCGCCTTTTACGGTAAGAATCTCGTCATAAATTTTTGTATCGAGTACATCCGGTACAAACCCCGCGCCGATGCCCTGCAAGGGATGCGGCCCCGCCGTACCCTTTGAAAGCACAGGAGACGCCTCCGGTTCCACTGCCACTACCTTGATTTCCGGGTTTTTCGATTTCAAATATTCACCCGTACCGGTGATTGTCCCGCCGGTGCCGATGCCCGCTACGAAAATATCGACCTTGCCGTCCGTGTCCTCCCAAATTTCCGGCCCCGTGGTCGCCTTATGTACCGCCGGGTTCGCCGGGTTTACGAATTGCCCAGGGATAAAGGAGTTCGGTATCTCCTTTGCCAGCTCTTCCGCTTTCGCGATCGCGCCCTTCATCCCCTTTGTCCCTTCCGTCAGCACCAGTTCTGCGCCATACGCCTTCAACAGGTTCCTGCGCTCCACGCTCATCGTCTCTGGCATGGTGAGGATCGTGCGGTATCCCCGTGCCGAGGCCACGCTCGCCAGCCCGATCCCCGTGTTCCCGCTCGTCGGCTCGATGATCGTCGCGCCCGGCTTCAGCCTGCCTGCTTTTTCCGCCTCGTCGATCATTGCCCGGGCAATCCGGTCTTTCACGCTTCCCGCCGGGTTGAAATATTCCAGCTTTGCCAGAACTGTTGCCTTCAATCCGTGTTTTTTTTCGTAATTCGTGAGCTCCAAAAGCGGCGTTTTCCCAATCAGTTCCGGTAAACTTTTATATATCCTTGCCATTTCTTTTTTCCTCCGTTCTATAAAAGTGCCTGTTCCAAATCATAGAGGATATCATCGATATGCTCCGTCCCGATCGACAGCCGCACCGTATTCGGCTTGATCCCCTGCTCCAAAAGCTCCTCCCCGGTAAGCTGCGAATGTGTCGTGCTCGCCGGATGGATCACTAAGGATTTTACGTCCGCTACATTTGCGAGCAGTGAAAATATCTTCAGCCTGTCGATAAAGTCGCGTGCCTCTTTCGCGCCGCCTTTGACCTCAATCGTAAAAATGGAACCCCCTCCATTGGGAAAATACCTCTTATAAAGCTTGCTGTACCCGCTCTGTGCAAGCGAAGGATGGTTTACCCGTTCGATTTTTGGATGCTGATTCAGGTATTCGACCACCTTTTTTGTGTTGTAAGCATGCCTTTCCACGCGCAGGGAAAGCGTTTCCAATCCCTGCAGGAAAATGAAGGCATGGATAGGAGATAACGTAGCGCCCATATCGCGCAGCAGGATCGCGCGTATCTTTGTCACAAACGCCGCCGGGCCCGCTGCATCCACAAAGCTCAAACCGTGGTAGCTCGGGTTGGGCTCCACCAGGCTCTTGAATTTCCCGCTCGCCTTCCAGTCAAAGCTGCCTCCTTCAACGATCACGCCGCCAATTGTCGTTCCATGCCCTCCGATGAACTTTGTCGCCGAATGTACGACGATGTCTGCGCCATGCTCTATAGGACGGAACAGATACGGCGTTGCAAAAGTATTATCCACCACAAGCGGTATGTTGTTCTGATGTGCAATGCCCGCGACCTTTTCCACGTCGATCAGGCTAGCGTTCGGGTTTCCCATCGTCTCGATAAAAATCGCCTTCGTATTCTCCTGTATGGCTTCCTCAAAACTTCCTTCCTCATCCGGATCGACAAACGTGGCCGTAATACCATACTGCGGAAGCGTATGTGCCAGCAGGTTGTATGTCCCGCCATAGACCGTCTTGGCAGATACGATATGGTCTCCCGCCGAAGCCAGGTTCTGTATCGCATATGTCACTGCCGCCGCGCCAGAAGCAACCGCCAGCGCGGCCGTTCCTCCCTCCAGCGCAGCGATCCTTTTTTCAAAAATATCCTGCGTGGGGTTTGTCAGCCTTCCGTAAATATTCCCCGCATCCGCAAGCCCGAACCGCGCCTGTGCGTGATCGCTGTCGTGGAACACATATGACGTCGTCTGGTAAATGGGCACAGCGCGCGAATCCGTTACCGGATCAGCCTGTTCCTGTCCTACGTGCAGTTGCAAGGTCTCGAACTTTACTTCCCTGTCTTTAAAAGTGCTCATTGTTTTTCTCCTTATTTGGTCAAGCCGTGTGGTTTTCCTGGATGCATCCTTGCATACAGGTATCTTTATTTCCTGTTTTTCCCGTTACAACATCGCCGCATTCGTTCCCTTGCCGATCTGGATTTTTGCACCTTATGCCAGTCCATCAAGTCCTCCGTCCCTATATAAAACATATTAAACATATATGTTTTATATAATTTTATTGTTTTTATAGTACCAGAGCCCTTTTCATTTGTCAACCATCAATTCATGAAAAATGTCCCGAAGCATTACGCATTATACAGGGATGACAAAAAACCGTTCTGCTTTTCCGTACAGAACGGTTTTTATTGTCTGGCAGGAGGGTAAGTAGCAATTTTCCGCCTTATAACTGCTATCAGCAACAATATGAATGATTGATGATTGGCCGTGGCCTCATCATATCGGCTGGATTCTATAAGGTCATGCCTGCGAAGGGTGCGGCTTCAATCGTCATTTATTTTATCTTAAACAAGCATTTTGCATTGTTGTACATGATATTTTCAATCACCTGATACGCATCTGTCAAAGTGAAATATCCATTTTCGATTTTTTCGTCCAATACACAGGCCAGGGTATCTGCCATGGTCAATTTTGCCGCATAGCTTTCCTCCGAATTCCACGTATCGCATCCCCACACCACTCGGTCAGAGGTTCCCACTTCAATCAACTGGTGCAGCATATATTTTGCGGTTGTAGGCGATAGTGACGGCAACCATACAATATCAGAAAATACATTAGGATACATATCCAAATATGCAAGTATATCAGAACACCACGGAAAGCTGCCATGCATCAAGGAAAACTTCGTCTTCGGATTTTCTTTTATAACATGAAGCATATTAATCGCTCTCGTATTTCCGAGCTGCCCCATTCCCGTATGACACTGGATTGGAACGTCTAATTCCGCTGCAAGTTTGCAGACGCCGTCAAAAAAGTAATCCTGGAAATTCAATATATCCTTTTTGTCGTAATCCTTTTTTTCAAACACCTTATTCGCGTCTGCTCTATTCACACTCCTGTAGTCTATATTCCTGTCATATGCTATTGCGTTCTTAATGCAAACGCTTCCCGCCTCAATGTGCTCTCTCACAAGAATATAGACGAATTCCATAAAGTCATCAATATTGTTAAAAGATTTTCCATAATGTGTATATGTATTAAAGCCATCATGGTCAAGGGCAGTTCTATCGTATCCGAAAAACTCAGGATCCACCCGAAATGTTGTCGCAAATAGATCCGGATGTCCGTTGTCGTCGCCCGGATTCCAATACGCATCCAGGATAACCTTGTCGTAATTACAAATGTCTTTCAATAAACCGATTTGCCACTCTGCAGATTTATATTTTTCTGCTATCAACATGTTATACTCATCCCAGTTATCGACGGTCAGTTCTTCGGAAACGTCGTATATTTTCATAATACTGCGCTGCAGTCCCCTGAAAAAAGATTTGTATTTTACTTTTTCCAAATACTCTTGCCTCGACTTCTTTGAAGAATCAAAGGGAACTTTACACCAATCCACGTATGATGTTCTCAATATTTGATCCAGGTCAAACCGTTCAAATTTTTCATCCTCCATATGGTGCGAATGTGTATTAATCGTTGGCAATGCCAGGATGGCCTCATATAATTCTTGATAAAACTTCGACATGGTATTTTCTCCTAATCCGATAAAATATTTTATTCTAGCAGCACAGCTGTTTTTCCGATTTTGTCATCCTTGATTGGATAATAAGAATAATGAGCAGCACTCCTCCCGTAACGCATCCTTCCCATTGATAGGGAATATCCTTATTCAGATTAATGATATTTCCTATAATTGTGATGATGAGCGCTCCCCACATGGAGTTGAGGACTTTCCCCCTGCCTCCGCTCAGCAATGTGCCGCCCAATACAACAGAGGCAATAACGTCCATTTCGTATCCTTCTCCCAGCAAAATATTTCCGGAATAAGTCCTTGCCGCCAGAATCACCCCTGCAAGTCCCGCACACGCACCGCTAAGTACATAAGTAAAAAACTTTGTCTTATCGACGGGAATACCTTTCATGACCGCCGCATCTTCATTGCCGCCAATTGCATAGCAGTTTCTGCCGAACACAGTATATTTAGCTGCCAATGCGGCCAGTATAAACGCACAAATCATTATGATCGCAGGAATCGGGATAAAGACTACCGACTCGATCCCGATTGCCCGGAAGCTTTCGAGCACAATACTAACGGAATTTCCGCCTTCTGTAATAAGAAGTCCCACGCCGCTAATACCCGACATCATTGCCAGTGTAACAATAAAAGGTTGAACGCGAAGTTTAGTGATACAAAATCCATTTAATGCACCCCATGCCGCGCACGTAATTATGGCTCCTATAACCATCAATGCCGCATTGCCTGTTGCAGCCCCAATGTAACCGGCTATCACCGATGCAAAGCCACATTGCGATCCCACGGATAAATCGATTCCGCCTGTCAAAATAACAAAGGAACCGCCTATTGCCATGACCCCAATCATGCTTGCCTGCTTAAACAAATTACTGAAATTATTTAAGGAACAGAAGTTCTCAAAAGCAAAAGAAGCGACTATGATTATTACAATCAACGCTATCAGCGTCGAATATTCTTTTATGTAGCCCTTGATACGATTCGTTTCCATTATTGACCCCCTCTTGCCATAGCCTTGTGAGCCTTTATTTTCTTTTTCTTCATGCTTTTATCTGACTGCATATAAACTGCAATTATAATGATCAATGCCTTCAGTAACATTGAATACGAGGTATCGATCCCATTCATGTTTACCGTCATAGTAATCAACGTCATAATAAAGCACCCTATCATGCTTCCTAAAATTCTGGGCTTTCCTCCGGACATAGACGTACCACCGATTACTACGGCCGCAATTGCATCCAGCTCCATCCCTGATCCAAATGTACTTGGATTGCAATTCATAGACCTGGAAACCGAAAGCATTGCCGCAGCGACGGAAAGAAGCCCCAATATCACATATGCCAGAATCGACATCATATTGGAACGGATTCCCGAAAGTTTTGCCGCGATTGCATTGTTACCGATTGCTTCTATTGATTTTCCGAATACAGTAAACTCAGCTACAACATAGAAAATAATTACAATCAAAATTACATAGACCAGCTGAATCGGAACTTCGCCAAACTTAGTCAATGATAAGGATATAAACCCCTCATCTGTCACCTGCACACTTCTCACATCGCAGATAATACGCGAAATACTTCTTAATATAATCATCATAGCTAATGTCAATACCATCGGCTGTATTTTCAGCTGTATGGTCAAAACCCCTATAACCAGTCCCACGACCAGCCCTATTAGTATTCCTACCAGTACGCTTCCCAAAACAGGATAGCCATGCAACATCATCAGCGTAGTGGTAGTAGCACATAAAGCCATTGTGGATCCAACGCTGATATCGATCCCTCCGATTGCTATCACAAACGTCATGCCCATTGCAACAAACAATGCCGGCGTAGATTGTATGATAATATTCCAAATTGTCGACATCTCTACAAAATTAGGCGTTATGCAGACATTCACTAGCATCAACACCCCAAAGACGAGCAGCGCACCATATTTGGTAACAAATTCCCTGCGTTTTAGGGCCTTGTTGCTGCGTTCTTGTATTTTCTGAAGTTCTGTATCGAATTGATTCATCTATTCCACCTCACTTTATTACGAATATGCTTCGGATATCCTATGGATGATCTTTTCTTCCGTAATATCTTCGCGCAACAATTCCCCTACTTCTTTTCCTTCACGTATGATAACCACACGGTCGCAATCGCGGGCCAGTTCCTCCAGGATTGACGATATCATGATTACGCTGATTCCCTTTTTTGCGATATCGCTGACTAATAATTCTATCTCCATCTTTGCGCCTACGTCGATTCCCCGTGTCGGTTCGTCAAGGATCACGATTTCAGGATCAGATACAAGTCCCCTTGCGATAATACACTTTTGTTGGTTCCCGCCGCTCAAAAATTTTATCCTTTGCTTGGTATTTGGCGTTTTAACTTTTAATCGTTCTATATACTTTTGCGCAATTTTTTCTTGCCTCTTTAAATCTATGAATCCGAACCGGCTGATTTCTTTCAGGATCGTCATCGTAATATTATCCTTGATAGACATATCCGGAAAAACTGCGTCCCGCTTTCGCTCCTCCGGGCACAAGACCATTTTATTTTTCAAAGCATCTTTGACATGCTTAATCTTTACATGTTTCCCTTTTAGCCTGATATCACCGTGTGTAATCCTGTGATTTCCAAACAAGGTATTGGCGATTTCAGTTCTTCCCGATCCCAGAAGCCCCGCTAGCCCCAACACTTCCCCTTTTTTAAGGGCAAAGCTCACTCCGTTTAGGCGCTTTCCATCTTCCACTTTTCTAAATTCGCATATTGCTTCATTATTTTCGACATCATAATCATATTCTTTCCTGTAATCCATGATGGTAGATGCATCCCGTCCGATCATTTTAGAAATCAAACTCAGTTTGTCCAGCTGAGCTACATCATACCGTCCCATGAATTCCCCATCCTTTATAATCGTAACTTTCTCGCATATTTCATATACTTCATTCAGGCGGTGTGTAATGAAGATCACGGCAACATTTTTCTTTTTGAGTTGTTCAACGATATTCATAAGCAGTGCAACTTCTTTTTCATCTAATGAAGAAGTCGCCTCATCCATAATGACCAGTTTTGCATCTTTCGACACCGCAGCCGCAATGGAAACCATCTGTTGCATTGCTGCCGATAACATATTGATCGGCTGTTTTACATCTATATTCAGGTTAAAACTTTTTAATATTTCCTCCGATTTTGAATAAGTTGCTTCCCAATCGATCAGTCCATTTTTGTTTCTTATCTCATTTCCTAAAAACATATTCTCTGCAATACTCAAATAGGGGATCGTATTCAATTCTTGGTAAATCGTATGGATTCCCACATTCTGCGCCTGCGCGGGAACAGTAAAATCAACTTCTTCACCTTGATAAATGATTGTTCCGGCGTCCTTGGTGTATACGCCTGTCAAAATTTTTATCAAGACAGACTTTCCTGCTCCGTTTTCGCCTTCCAGCGCATGTATTTCGCCTTCCCGTACTACAAGATCGACTCCTTTTAATGCATTGACACCAATAAAAGATTTGCAGATCCCCCGCATATCCAGCAAGATAGGTTTTTCTTCATGCATTGCTTGTTCCCTCCGTTTGGGGTAAAAGGGAAGCAAGCTTCCCTTTTACCCGTTTCCCATTGGATCTATACTAAAAAAGTAGACATAAAAGTAAACAGTCTATTACAATAAAAGAGACACAAAAAGGAGGTTCTTTCATGGCTGCAAATAACTTCAAAAAATACGATGATGATTTTAAAAAGTCTCTCGTATCTCTTTTCCAAAATGGCAAAACACAGACCCAACTCTGTAAAGAGTACGGCGTTTCTCAATCCGCCCTTGGCAAGTGGATCAAGCAGTATTCTACCGTTCAGGTCGACGACGGTGAAGTCCTTACTGCCAAACAGGTTAAGGAACTCCAAAAACGGAATGCACAGCTCGAAGAAGAAAACCTTATCCTAAAAAAAGCGATTGCCATATTCACGCCTCACTCAAACAACGATTAGACGCTGTCCACAGGCTCCGTTTTCAGCACCGTATTCAAACGCTTTGCCGTGTCCTGAATGTCAATAGAAGCACTTACTACAAGCATTTTTATTCTCCTCCCGCTCCCCGTGTTTCTCTTAATCAGGATCTTCGACGCCTTATCCTTACTATTTATGCTGATTATGACAAACGCCTTGGCGCCTATAAAATCCACCATGTCCTCCAGCGTGACTATGGCGTCCGCATCAGCGTTGGACGAGTGTACCGCCTGATGCGCTCTATGCATTTACCAAAAATGTCTACTGCTCACCCCAGACATTATTTCTGTCGTTCCGATGACAGCCTTTGTCCCGACCGTCTCCGCCAAAGCTTTACTCAAAATGCCCCTAATCTTGTTTGGGTGAGTGATATTACTTATCTGCGGGCTGGCGGAAAATGGTATTATCTTTGCGTTGTCATTGACCTTTTTTCCCGCAAGGTCATTGCTTGGCACCTGTCTTCCAAACAGGATGTGGACCTTACGATCACTGCTTTCCGTAAAGCTTATGCCGCCCGCAGCGCTCCCAAGGGTCTGATGTTTCACTCTGACCGTGGAACTCAATATACCGCTTTTGCTTTCCGTAGTCTTTTGGACTCCCTTAATATTGTTCAGTCTTTTTCCAAGAAAGGATATCCGTTTGACAATGCTGTATGTGAATCTTTTTTCAAATATCTGAAAAAGGAAGAAGCTAACCGTAGAAGCTACTCTTCTTTTCACGATTTAAAGTTGGCTATTTTTTCCTATATTGAAGCCTTCTACAATGCCAAACGTCCCCATTCTTCTCTTGGTTATTTGACTCCCGATGAAGCTGATGCTCGTTTCCCCTAATTATCTTCACTTTTTTCTGTCCACTCTATTGACTATACTTCACCATATCATTCTCAGAACGCCATTCCGTTTGTCATCGCTTCTTCCGCATTATTCTTATCGATTATTTCAGATGGGATACTCGTCACTTTAGGCTGATCCTCACCGTTCATATAAGCTGCCACCATAGAAAACATCAGATCGCCTATACGGGTTTCGCAAGTGGCTATCGCTGTTATATTACCATTGATAATTTCTTGTACTGCCGCTTTCTGTCCGTCTATTGCCACTACCGTGATCTTACCTTCCAGTCCCGCTGCTTTCAGGGCCGCCAAAACGCCTAGAGCCATCTCATCATTATGACAAAACACAGTGTCAAACTTTCCACTGTAGGATTGGATAATATTGTCCATTGCCTGTTGTGCATCATCCATCATGAAATTCCCGGATTGCTGTACAATGATTTCATAATTTTCCCCTCCGGCCGCAATGGCTTCTCCAAATCCTTTTTCTCTTCCTATTTCAGTATCTGTTCCCAGTTGTCCCTGTATTTCTACAATTTTAGCGCTATCCATATTCTCTACGATCCATTGTCCGCAAAGTCCCCCGTCAAGCTCAAAATCCGTCAGGGCTGCCGCTACATATTGATCGTCAGTTTTTTCGCAATTTTGCCCCATTAAAAACACCGGCACATCATATTTCGCCGCAATTTCAAGAGCTGCCGCGCCGGCTTCATATTCCACAGCAGGGTAAAGCAAGGCATCTATGCCTTGGGCACATAGATCCTCCACATCGGATATCTGTTTTGACTGGTCGTTATCGGCGTCTGTATATATGAACTCTACACCATATTTTTCTGCAGCGGATGTCAGGCTGTCCATTTGCGCAATCTGCCATGCAATCGTTGTGATCCTCTGTGCGCAGCCTATCTTTTTACCTTTCAGTACGCTCATATCAGTGTCGATCACTTCAGCCAGGATCTTATCCGATGAACCTGAGGCTTCTGCCGCTTCACTTTCTGTCGGCGTTCCCGTTGCTTGTGCTCCCTCCTGTACCTCCTGCGTCGCTGCAGCCGTTTCTGCTCCAGCATCCGTCTTTTCCTCTGCCGTAGGCGTACCACAGCCCGCCAGAAGCGATACCAGCATTACGACTACAACCACCATTGCAATTACCTTAGATCTTTTCATGTTCCTTCCTCCTTGTTCAATTGATTATTGGGTGTTTCATTTCGGTAAAAAAAAGAATTTACGATATGGAATCTCGTTAGTACCATTCTATTGCCACAAAAGTCATTCCACAATGAGATGATTTTCAAATTTAGGGTGTGATTTTCAACGATATTATCCATGTTAAATTATATATCTGAAATTCCCCCTCCCTCTTCTTGATTTCGTCTACTTCTTTTTGTATACATTTGTTTGCCATAAGCACAATTGTTTACTATAATTGAATTAAGCCATAATTCGTGGTTTATCGTGTAAACGATTCTATATTTCATTATCGATAGGTGTCATGAAAAAAGAGAGAATAAGAGTCGATTCCATTACCAAAAATGTCAATGGAGATATTTTACTCCATAACATTAGCTTTAAAGTTTTTCAGGGAGAAGTCCTCGCTGTTGTCGGTGTAAACGGTGCGGGGAAAACTCTTATAGTAAATATTATCTCTGGGTGTGATAGCGCATCTTCCGGCCGAATATATTTTAATGAAATGCTTTTAAATAGCCTTAACCATGATTTTTTACACAAATCGGTTTTTGTCGCCAACGACACGAATATGCTCGTAGATGAATTAAGCATTGCCGAAAATATCTTCCTTGGTGCTCTTGGGTTTCACTTCGTCAACGTAAAAAAACTCAACAGTAAAGCACAATTGATCTTGGATTATATCGATTGCCATATCAGCCCCAATAAAAAGGTATCCCAATTAAATGCCAAAGAAAAAGCCATGGTCCAGTTGGCCGGCGTATTTGCAAGCGGCGTAGAACTTTTTATTGTTGATGAACCCTCCTTTATCTGTACTCACCTGGATTTTGCTTATATCAAAATGATCATACAAAAACTGAAAAGTAGGAATATTTCCGTCATGTATATCACCCATAATATAAAAGAAGCATTGGAGTTATCCGATCGTATATTAGTCATGCACAACGGTACCTCGCTAGGGGAATTTTCCGCTTCGCAAAATAATATTGGAGCATTGATCCATTCCATTGCCAACCCCGCCACATTCAATCCAAATAATACTTTATCCTCCTCAGAAAACAATCGCCTTATCGTCCAGAATCTGTCCGGGCATTTTGTTTCGGATATTAGTTTCTCCGTAAAAAGAGGAGAAATATTTGGCATCTATGATCCTGTGGGATTATATAAAACCGAAGTTTTAGATATGATTTTCGGATATTCCAAGAATTGTTCCGGGACGATCATAAAAGATGGTCACATAATCTTAAATCGCTCGACCTACCATGCCATAAAAAATGGTTTTTCGTATCTTTCCGATCTCTCAAGTTACCCAAGTTTGATTCCAGATATGTCAGTAGAAGATAATATTTCTTTACCATCCATGAAAAAAATCAAAAAAATGGGTTTTCTGAACCGCAAAAAAAAGGCTGTTTTTGCTAAGACATTATTGAAAGTCGCTGGTTCCTCTGTGAACACCAACCTATCCATTCAGCAGCTCAACACCGGCGAACTACAAAAAATACAATTTTCAAAATGCTTATCTACTGCGCCGGATATATTACTATTGGATAATCCTACCAATCATTACGATGTGGCTAACAATATGGATTTCTTTTCTATTTTGGAAAGCCTCACCAAAAGGGGCCTTTCCATTGTTTTTGCCTCATCTTCGTTGAAAGATATTTCTTCCATATGTAACCGTTGCCTTTATTTAGACCACGGCAAAGCCACCTATATTCCGTTGCAAAACTGTTAAAGGACGAAATTATTTAGATAAAGAGGGGAACCAAATGATTCGAGTTGTAATCGCAGATGATGAATCCGGCATTTGCAAAATGTTGGAAAACATGATTGATTGGACAAGACTGGGGTTTAAAATAGTGGGCTGTGCCCAAGATGGTATCACTCTTTACAACCTTATTATCGAGGATACCCCCGACTTAGTCATAACAGACATCAAAATGCCTGGTATGGATGGTTTGGATGTATTGCAAAAAACTTTACACCTGAATACGAAGTTTATTATCATCAGTGGCTATGATGATTTTGTCTATGCAAAAACCGCTATAGAATTTGGGGTTCTCCAATACTTGTTAAAGCCTGTCGACAGTGATGAACTCGAGAGGGCTGTGCTTTCTGCAAAAAAACAAATATTTTCCTTCCATACTTCTGACAATACTTCTTTGCAAAGAGCCCTGCTGGAAAGTTCGTCGAAAAGCTTTGAGCTATACCTGCAAAATCTAATGAGCATTTCTGCTGTAAATGTTCATGATATCGATTATATCAATAATGTTTTTATGCGCCATTTTACAGACGAACTATTCATAATCTTTTCTGTCAGCGCTTCTCTGCGCCAAGGCAAGGTTTCGGCAGACCGTGAAAAAAACCATGTCGTCAACCGTTCCATATGCTCTGTATTAGAAAAGAACCTCACTGATATCAGTGCAGAGATTTTCACCTTTTCCATCGGCAATATTTGCTATTTGCTTATTAATTATTCTCGATCCAAAGCGACAGAAATCATTCAACAGACAAAATCATCATTTTCTGATATCATCCATTCTTCAATGTATACGTCCCAATATGACATAACCATAGGAATAGGAAAGCCTGTCGATGATATTAAGGACATCCGTAGATCATTTGAACATTCCAATGCTGCTTTGCGTTCGCGAATTATAGTCGGCGAAAATTCCGTTATTGAAATTTCAGAAAACAAACTACAAAAAAACATGATCGAAAAACTCTTTGTCAATGATATCAAAAAGTTGCTTTCGTCTTGTATTACAGCCGAGAACCATGAAACAATACAGGCTACTGTAGACAAAATTTATTATGAAAAAATTGCTGCGATGTCGTTCAGCAGTACCGACATCTTTGAATTGACACGTAAAATAGTAGATTTCTTATTGGATTCTATGACGTCCTTTGTATCTCAAAAGTTTTTTTCAGAATATTCCCGCAATGATATATATAACAGTATTGAGGAATGTGCTACTATTTTAGAGCTGGATGCTTGTGTCTGTGAGTGCATCAATAAAATACATATGATTTCTAATCCATTAAACGATACGACCAGCACCTTGATTGCGATAATCAAACAGTATATAGACGAGCATTATAATGAAAATATCCATCTGGAGGATATCGCAAAGCAGGTATTCCTGCATCCCAACTATGTCAGTGAAATTTTTAAGCAAGAAACAGGCATAAATTTCAGTAAATATCTCATACAAAAACGTATGGAGATGGCAAAAATATATTTGCTGGATATCCGCTATCGCGTCAATGATGTTGCTTCCCTTGTTGGATACAACGATTCCAAACATTTCAGCAAGCTTTTCAAATCATATGTCGGTATGACTCCTGCCGCGTTTCGGAAAATGTTTGCCTGATGCCATAGGTGATATGATGAAAAACAGTGCAAAACAGTTTTATATAACTAAAACCTTAAAAATGGTACTTATCATTTACTTTTGTATATTGGTTATCCTTCCTGCAGGCTTTTTCTGGCCTGCCTCACAATATTGGTCTATGGTCGAAGACGACATGGTCGCACAGCGCATGAATTATATGGATTTGGTTATCCAACATTTCCTTGCGGATGGTTCATTGGATGTCGACGAAAAAATAATTTTGGACGCTTTCAACGGCGAGCTTGCCATCCTGTCCAGCGATGCTTCCGTTGAATACTACAATAATCATGCCGCTTTATCGACGCTCCCGACCGGCAACGAGATTGCCTTTCAAAATTGTACTGTGATAACCACAGAGCATCCCATAGGAAATGTCCTTGTCCGATATTCAGTCCGTTCCTCCTCTCCATTCTGTTTTATTGATACCATTATTTATTTGATGATATATATTTTCATTTGCATCGTCATATTTATAATAATTCGGTATAGATTGTACCTGCCCATTCTAAAATTTGAAAAAGTGTTAACCAGCGCCGTCGAAGAAGAATTCGATTTTGATTTCAGTTCCTACAAAAATAATCGTATTTTTAAAAAAATTTTTAGCAACCTCCAAATACTGATGGATAAGATGAAAGAACTGCTTCTGCGGGAAGCGAATGCACAGTTATTGAAAAAACAAGCTGAAATCTTGGCATTACAAAGCCAGATCAATCCTCATTTTCTGTATAACACCTTGGATTCCATACGTGCCCAGGCATTAGAAAGTTCCAATCAGGAAGTAGCTCAAATGGCATATTCTCTTTCCAAATTGTTCCGTTATAGCATATCGCCGGCTGAATATGTTACGCTTTCAGATGAATTGGCATCGATTGAAAATTATATCGCCATCCAAAAAATACGTTTTGAGAATAAGTTTGAATACGTGAGCGATATCGATCAAGACGTCATATCCTGCAAAATCCCAAAATTAATCATACAGCCAATTGTAGAAAATGCGATAAGTCATGGCATCGAGCCCATCTGCAAAGGTGCGAAGCCCGAAATAAAAATCTCTGCATACCGCACTGCTACGTTCCTTGCCATTACCGTCACTGATAATGGCTTGGGTATCCCGATCGATCGGCTTAACAAAATCAATGATGCACTCTCCAGAAACGATGACTCTCCAATCTTTTCAACAGATATTGCGCGCAAATCTTCTATTGGACTTAAAAATGTTAATTCACGGATCAAGCTTCTTTTAGGGAGCAGCTTTGGGATCCGTATCTCCAGCGCATGTAATATTGGAACGTCTGTCGAATATTTACTGCCGATTATAAAATAATATTTTATTAGAGCAAGACGATTACATGTTTGTTTTTCAACTTTACACCTATCGATTGATCAGTTTGTCCATTTGCTCATAGACCCAATCCTTTTCCGTACATTCGTAAGGCAGCTGCAGCCAAAATTGCTCTATCATCGAATAAAACGAATTGACCGAAGCAAACTCATCCGTTAAAACCCGCACCGAATAATCATTTGAGGGATGAAAATATGCTATAGTATTTTCCTTCACCCACATGTTCAGGTTCGGGATGAACGGCTGCGAGCCCATCGGCCGCAGCGCAATCTTCACCTTAGGATCGTGTTCCACCGTTTCCAGGAAATACTCGATTTCCCGCAGGATAAACCTACTGGGCATCCTGATCGGCCGGCCCAGCAGGTAGGTAAAGGTCGGCGAATCGGTAATGACCTCTTCCCGCAGGTCGTGGATATAGTCCGCGCTGAAAATGATATGCATCAAATTGTCTCCACCCAGGAACTTCTTGGTATTGACTATACAGTTCCGGTAAAACTGCGTGATCTTCTTTTCTTCACTGGCGGAAAGATCGATGGCCAGCATCACGTCTTCCAAAGTTGCCTTGCTGAAGGTAATAAACGGGGTTGACTCCGTGATTACATACTGATCCATGTTGGTCGTAAAATACCTTTTCATAGGATTTGCATTGAAATCCGAGCACATGTCGCGGCTCTCCAGATGCTTTGTCAGGGGCTTAAATCTTGTGAGCTGGTTTTCCAAAAACATGTCGAACTGGTGCACGGTCATAGGATCGTCGTATATGGCTGTATACATATTGGCAGGATTCTTGTCAAAATTGGAGCCCACCAACACAAGTTTGCCCTTGATGCTGTAAACATAGTCATAAAATGGGCTTTCCGTATCATAGGTATAATAAGCATGCGCATTGGTCGACAAAAAAATCGGCAGCCAATATTGGAACATATTATGGATCTGCTCCGCGGGCCGGTTCATATAAAACATCATGGTAAGCTGGTGCTTTTTCTTTTCCGCCTGGAGAAATTTTTTCTGTGACGTCGCAAGGTCGCTGACCAGGGAATAAAAAATTCGCGACTGCACATCAAATCCGCGCACTTCCTCCCCCTCCGGCAAGGTCAGCAATACGTCAAGAAAATCGAGGATCGCTGCGCGCTTCCCCGACGGCCCCTTATAGATTTTATATGCAGCCGAATACAGGCTGTTGTCTTTTTCCTTTTCCCTGAATGTCTGCTCGAATTCCTCGGAGAGCAGCCACGAAGCCACAAACGCATAAAGCTCGTCCCTGCTTTTGATCTCCGTATTATTTGTCGATTTAAAAAAGCGTTCCAGCTTCCTTAAACCCTGCTTTTCGTTAAAATCCAGAAGCGCATTGACAACGTCCTGAAAATAAGCTGATTTCGCGTGTAGCTTGGTACGTCCGTTCTTCCAGCGGCTGATTACTGTCCGGTCGACATGTACCGCACCCGCCAGCTTCGTTCCCTGAATGTATAGCATATCCATCAGGTATGCGAGCGGCGTCTGTGCATGTTCCGCCATAATCGTTCCCCCTTTTTGAAACCTCAAACAATACTATAAACACATTCGGACAGGTTGGAACAATTATTTCAGGTTTTCCAGGTAATCGACGATTTCCCCTACGGTCAGAAGCTGCTTTACCCGCTCCTCGTCGATCTCGATTTTGAATTCTTCCTCAAACGCACAAATCAGGTCGATAAAATCAAAAGAATTGATGTTTAAATCCCGCAGCAAATGCGTATCGCGGCTCAATGTACTTTTGTCGATCAGTTGATGATCGCTGATGATTTCAATCACACGCTGTTCCAGCATTGCTTTTACGCTCCTATATGTTCCCTTTTGATTTTTTGGGTCGTAGTCCTCTCGAAATCCGTTTCCCGTATCTTGACGCCGCTTAATTGCTTATACGGCGGCAGCGTCTTGTTGAGTTCGTCCACGTCCCGGTCAAGCGTTCCACGGATATCCGTGATGCCATTTTGTACAAAGTAATCGCGATTCAAAAAGACCTCCGCTAAAATACGGTCGTTTTCACCATAGGCGACGATCTCTTCTACATAGGGAATAGCGCGAAAAACCCCTTCTATTTCTTCCGGGGAAATATTCTTGCCGTTTGAAAGGATGATCAGGTTTTTGATGCGTCCCGTCACATACAAAAAGCCGTCCGCATCCAGCCGTCCCAGGTCGCCCGTCTTATACCAGCCGTTGTCGAATACCTTTTTGGTCTCGATATCATCCTCAAAATATCCCAACATAACATTGGCGCCGCGCACCAATATTTCGCCTTCGCCCGTTTCGTCCGGCCGATCGATCCTTACTTCGTTGCAGGGCAACAAAACGCCCACGCTCTTATCGTTATAATAGCCATTCCGGTTTTCCGCCACGATCGGCGCACATTCCGTCACACCATAACCGTTCATGATGTGTACGCCCAGTTCACGGAACCCCTCCGCGATTTTTTCATCCAAAAAAGCGCCGCCGCAAATGCAAAATTCAAGCTTGCCGCCAAGCGCAGCCAGTACCTCTGCAAAAAGCTTCCTCCGCAGGTCGATACGCAGCTTCATCAGCGCATTGCTTACCCTGAGCCCTGTTAAAAGTTTTTTATCCTTGCCGGATTTTTTGGCCGTCGACCAAACCTTGTGGTACATGGATTCCAGGATCATCGGGACAACAAACAGGTTTACAGGCTTGAATTCCTGCATATCCTTGATTACATATTTCAAATTGTCATTGATAAAAATGGTATAGCCCGCGAATATGCCGCACAGTACGTTGGCCGTAAAGCCAAACGTATGGTGCAAGGGCAGCATCAAAAGCGACGGCCCCGTCAGGTTGATTTTCCTGCGCGCCGCAACCGCATCCGCCATCAAATTAGCGTGCGAAAGCATCACGCCCTTACTCTTTCCCGTGGTTCCCGATGTGTAAACGATGGCCGCCAGCCTGTGGATATCGACCTCATAGTCCGAAAACCCTCTTTCGCCATTGCCGACCGCCTGCCTGCCCTCGCACAGCAATGCGTCAAACCCATTGCCGTCCGCGCTGTCCATATCCACGCAAAGCTTGAGTCCCGCACCGATGCCTAAGGCAGTCTCGCGGTATTTGCGGGAATGGATGAGGACGCTGCAATGGCTGCGCTTGAGCACCTCCGCCATTTCCGCTTCGCTCAAATCCTTGTCGACCGGCACGATCACATTCCCGCCGTTCACAACGGCAAAGTAGGTCACCAGCCACGCATAACTGTTCTCTCCCAGCACAGCAATATGCGCGCCATGAAAGCCCCGTAAAAGCAGCGCCGTTCCCAGCGCCTGGATATCTTCCCTGAATTCCCTGTAGCTTTTCGACGCGACGCCGGTTCCATCACGAAACATAAAAGCAGCAGCGTCATGATATTCATGCGCTGCATAGTCAACCAGTTCCTTTAAACTGTTAAGCACCGGCACCTCGTAGTCGGGGTAATTTTTCATTGGCCCTACTCCTCCATACGATAATCAACGGTCTTACTATACCATATCCCGGAATTTTCTTCAATTACTGCGCTACACTTTTTTCATTGGAAGCGGCGCGTAAAGATATCGCTTTCGCACAACAGGTCTTCCACCGTTTCAAATCCCAGCCGCTTTAACAGTTCCACCACATAGGGATTGTCAATGGGCGTAGCGTAGGTCGCTCCGTTCCCATAATCGTCGACGTTTTCCTTCCCTTCCTCGCGGTCAAGGATGGCTTTCGGCCCACCCACGCAGCCGCCTACGCAGCCCATGCCTTCGTAAAAATTCGCCCCGGTTTCCCCCGCCAGGATACCGTTTATCATAGCCTTGCAGGCCGGTACGCCGTCCGCGTGCTGCGTCCGCACTACGATCTCCCTCGTGGGGCTTAAACGCTCCACAGCCTCTTTTACCGCTTCGCTCACCCCTCCGCTGCGCGCATAGATCCTGCCCGCGCGTGAAGAGTGATCCTTATAGCTTTCTTCCATGTCACGCGGATCGATCTCCAGCGCTGCAAAGATGTCGCGTACTTCCTCAAACGTCAGCACATAATCCACCGCGCCCGCAATATCCGCCTCACGCGCTTCCGCCTTTTTGGCGATGCACGGGCCGATAAATACAGTCACTGCGTCAGGGTGCAGTACCTTGATCGTGCGGCCGCATGCCACCATAGGCGACACGCTGCCCGGCACATGCGGCATCAATTCATGGTATATCTTGCGGATCATGGCGATCCACATCGGGCAGCAGCAGCTTGTCAGCTGGTAGTCCGATTCCGATGCGATGTTGTGGTCAAATTCCAGCGCCTCCTTGAGCGTCAGGATGTCTGCAAACAGGGCAACTTCTATCATCCCGTCAAAACCCATTTTCTTAAATGCGCCCCGCAGTTTCCCCGGGGTGACCTCCGCTTCAAACTGCCCCAAAAACGCCGGAGCAATGAGCGCATATACCAAGCCCTTTGTTTCCCGCAGGGCCTTTAATACCGCCATGATATCCTTACTTGCCGTAAGCCGTTTGTCCTTGCAATGGTCAACGCACGCACAGCACCCCACACATACGCGCGGGTCTATTCGGATGCCGCCTTCCATCCCTGCGCAGATGGCGTCAAACGCGCACTCGTCCGCACAGCCCTGCTGTTCCTCCGGCGAACATTCGCAATTGCCAAACTTCCAGATAACCGGCTGTTTTTCAGGATGCAGCAGGCAGTCAAGCTCCGCAAGCCCTTCGCGTTCCTTTTTTATCTTCTCGATTTCCTGCGCGCTTTTCCCCTGCATATCGGCCTTTAAAAGCCGTTGATATATTTCTTCAAATGCCGCCATGATTTTACTCCCGTGATACGCTTCTTTACCATTAAATTAAAACAGAAGCTGCCGCTTGAAACAATTATCTCCCGGCCGCTTCTGCTTTACCTGCCCCATCCTATAACCGCTCGCCCGGTTCTTCCAGGACTGCCGTCGCCTTTTCGATATCTTCAATCTTACGCTGGCTGCTGTGTTCGATGGGTACCCATTCCGTACGCGGATTGAAAATCGCCGCCAGCGCGATCACCATCATCGAAAGCATAAAGACCGGGTACAATACCACCGCGCGCAGCATCGGACGTAACTTGCGCTTTTCCAGCGCGAGCGTCAGGATCGCCGTGACCATGGCGGCTATCCAGTTGCCAGCCAGCATCCCAAGCAATATGGGAACGCTGAAAGCCTGCAGCGCAGGGTTTAAAAACAGCATGCCTATGACCGCCGCATTGAGCGGAAGCGCCAGCCCCGTCGCCGGGATAAAGAACACATACCATAGAAGATCCAGCGCCTTCCAGTCGCCGCTGAACACCTTTTTGATGATTCTCGAAAAATAAAGGGGGATACACTGCATCCCGCCGATCATCCAGCGGAACCGCTGCTTTACGGACACGCCAACCGTTGTCGGCTGTTCGTCGTAAAAGACCGCTTTTTTAGCCGGCAGGATTTTCCTGCCCGCACAAATTTGCTGGATGGAAAACTCGACGTCTTCTGTCAGGGAATAAGTCGTCCAGCCCTCTTTTCCCAACACTTCCAGCTTAAAGGCAAAGCCCGTACCGCCGACCATGCTCGAAAGCCCCAGCTTATGCCGCGCACCGTGATAAAAGCGCTGCAGCATCAGCCAGTATACCGAATATACTTCACTGATCCAAGAATCATGGATATTCTTTGTATCGCGATAGCCGAGCGCGACATCCGCGCCCGAACACAGTGCGCGGTTCATTTCCGTCAAAAAGTCCTTAGCCGCCAGATTGTCCGCATCGAAAACGCACAACGCGTCAAAATCGTCTTTATGCTCCGCAATCAGGCGGTTGATCCCGTAGTGCAATGCAAAGCCCTTGCCTCTTTTTTCCGCGTCAAAGCGTTCATAAACGGTCGCGCCATAGCCCCTCGACACGTCCGCCGTCTTGTCCGTGCAGTTGTCCGCAACCACAAAAATATGGTAAGCATCCCCGTCGTAATCCTGTGCCTTCAGGCTGGCGATCAGGTTCCCGATTACGCGTTCTTCGTTGCGTGCGCAAACAAGCACCGCGAAACGGTGGCGCTTTTCTTCTTCCGGTTTCAATTCCTTAGATGGCAAGAGTCCCGCACACGCGGTGGTTAACAGCCAAATCATCAATGGCGCCGAATACACCGATAAAATAATCACGACCCATTGGCAGACAACAAACCAAACATTCATACCCATTTTCCCCCATCATTACTCCCCATGACCATATTATACCAGAAAAACAGGCAAAACGTTTTAAGAATTCCTTAAAACTGGAAATATACCCTCATATCTCCTCGATCATATGATCCACAAATAAAATGCCGTCCAGATGGTCAAGCTCATGGCACAAGCATTTTGCCAGATCGCCCTCGCCCCGTATCCTGGTTTCTTTTCCGTTTTCATCGAGCGCCGTGACCGTGACGGACTGCGGACGCAGCGTTTTTCCAAACCGGTCGGGGATACTCAGGCATCCTTCCTCACATTCCTGCAGGCCGCTCTGTTCTTCCATCACCGGATTCACCAGCTTTATCAGTCCATCGCCCATATCAATGACAACCAGCCGCTTCAATATCCCTACCTGGCACGCCGCAAGCCCTGCCCCATTGCCCTGTGCGTACATCGTTTCCGCCATATCGTCCAAGATCATCCTGATCCTGTCGTTTACTTCCGTTACTTCCCTGCTTTTCTTCCGCAGGATATCGTCTCCAAATATCCGGAGCTTTCTTTGTGCCAAACCGTTTCTCCTATTCTTCAAACAGCGGCGTGCTGAAATACCGTTCCGCTGTATCCGGCAATACCGTCACCACCGTCCTGCCTCTTCCCAGTTTTTTTGCCAGCTTGAGCGCCGCAGCCACGTTCGTCCCACTGGAGATACCGCACATCAGTCCTTCGAGACGCGCCAGTTCCTGCGCCGTCCGAATCGCTTCATCATCCGTCACGATGCACACATCGTCGTAAATTTCCGTATTCAGGTTTTCCGGGATCAATCCGTCGCCGATCCCCATCTGCAGGTGCGTACCAATACTGCCGCCCGAGAGGATCGCCGCGTTCTCCGGTTCCACCGCCCATATTTCCATCTGCGGATTCTGCGCTTTCAGCACTTCACCGATCCCGCTGATCGTACCGCCCGTACCGACCCCGCTGCAAAAACCGTGAATCGGGCCCGATACCTGCTCCAAGATTTCGAGCGCCGTATGGTGGCGGTGCACCATCGGGTTCGCAGGATTTGTAAACTGCTGAGGCACATAGACGTTTGGGTCTTCCTTAGCCATTTTGAGCGCTATATTCAGGCATTCATCGATGCAGTCGCCGATGTTGCCGTCGTCGTGTACCATGATCACTTCCGCACCATAATGCCGTACGAGCTTGCGGCGTTCTTCGCTTACGGAATCCGGCATGATGATCACCGTCCGGTAGCCTTTCACCGCCCCCACCAGCGCCAGGCCGATCCCCTGGTTCCCGCTGGTCGGTTCGACGATGACCGTTCCCGGCCCGATCTTCCCGCTTTTTTCCGCCTCATCGATCATATTAAAAGCGGTTCGTGTTTTGATGGAACCGCCAATATTCAATCCTTCATATTTGACCAGTACCTGCGCACCGTCTTTTGCCATGCGTCTGAGGCGTATCATCGGCGTATGGCCGATCGCCTCCAGAACATTATCATAAACCATAGTGTCTCCCATCTGTCTTTCCTGCTGTGATACCCACTTATTATATACTGAATCCGTTTGTTTGCAAACCTATTTTGGACACGATTTCCTGCAAAAAAAGACTGCGGAATCACCGCAGTCTTTACAGTTGTTTTCTTTAGACATCCATCGTCAGCGTCAGCAGCACATCATTGTACTTCGCCACCTGTTCCAAAATTTCTTCCGTGAGCACTGTCCCCGCGCTCAAACGGAACGCCCCATCGCTGCTCTCCACATCGTTTTTCACAACTTTTCCCAGCAAATATGCTTTGGATTCCTCCTCAAGCGCGCTCGGCTTCGGGGCCTCCTCCACGGCCGGCGCCGCCGTTACCGCTTCCACCGTCTGGCGCAACGCTTCGTTGCCCGATTTATCCACAAAGACCATTTTCCCTGCCAGGGTGGTGATCTTATTCCCGCTGTATTCTTCTCCATTATCCAGATAAAGCGTATCGAGCGCACCCGTCTTTTCGTCAAAGCTGAAATCGACGATCCCCCCGATCACATCGCCCGTGCTGGAGAGTACCGTTGCGCCAAGGATGAAAAATCCCTTTTCGATCACTTCGAGTATCTCTTTGGATTCATATATCTTCTTTGCATTCTCGATCGTCGAGGTCATGATGTAATCCGCGCCGATTCCAAGGATATCGCCCGTTGCGATTGCCCGGAACCCATATCCGTTGTTGTCCTTCAGGATCAGGTATTCCACCGTCCTTTTTGCCGCATCGATCATAAAATCCTGTGCGATCCCATTTTCGAGGCCTTCCCTGATTCCCATTACTTTGAGTCCTAATGTTTCTGACGATTTTTTCATTTTTTATTCTCCTATCCGCAGTCTTTTCTACCTATAAATAATTTGCTTCTTTATTTATCCGCTTTATTGGTACCTTCCAGAATGGCTCCCTTGATTTCATGGAAATAATCGTGCGATATCTTTTCGCTCTTGACGATTTCACCGTCCTTCAGGTAATTGCGGTAAACGTCCACCTCATATCCCTTCCTGCCTGTGATGGTCGTCTTCCGCTCCCCTGCCGGTATTTCATCAGTATAGATGATCTCTGGCTTCGGCACATCGATTTCCTTCAAGATATTGTTTTCGATCTCAATATCATATTCGCTCGGCTGCCCATATATTTCGATGACGACGGAATGTTTATAGAAGTCCGCACCCAAATACATCGGATATTCGCTTGTGTTCTTTAATTTCAGATCCTTATCGTCCCAGTTGAGCGTCGCGTCCAGTCCCACGGGCAGATAGGCCGACGGCCAAGAATGGTGTACGCGCTCCACGATTTCCATATCCGCCAAAAGCGCTGCATTATAAAGGGTTCCCGCCACCTGGCAAATACCGCCGCCGAGTTCATCCGTCAGCTTTTTCCCATCCATGATCGCAGGCGCGGCTTTAAAGCCCTTCTCAGCCGTCCGTTCGCCCACCAGGCCGTTAACGGAGAGCGTCTCCCCCGGCTGCAGGACAAGCCCGTTCAGGGCTTTGCACATCAATTGGATGTTGACGTCACGGTTCGGGTTCTCTGTCGCAATCGTTTCGCACCGCCCGATCAGCACCGTGTTTTGCTTAAGCTCTTCTTCCGTCATATCCGGATTTAAGCGCTGTCCCGTTACATTGATATCCTCGGCCTTTCCGCTCTTTAAGTTTGCTTCGATCTGTGCACACACAGCGTCTGCGTCCGCCATGGAACCGACCGAACTCTCTGTGTAAGTAAATTTATGCGTATACTGGTCGAATTTTGCCGTAGCCTCGACCGGCTCCGTATCATATTTGTCCAGAAAGCTTTTTACATTTTTTTCCAGAATCTCGTTGTCGATCAAAATACTGCTTTCAAGCTGTTCTCCCGCATAGGTATGGTCATAGTCCGAAAATACATTGCCGCTCCGGGAATACTCATATGCCTGCTTTAGTATTTCTTCCGCATTGCCGCTCACACCAAGGTCTGCCGCAGTGAACTCACGGATATTGCCGTTATAGGTCACCTTGACCCTGATCTGCTTGAGGTCGTCTCGTTCCTGCTTCAGTACCTCTTCCTTTGCCTGCTCGTAGGTCTTCCCGGCAAGCTCAAACCCGTTCACGACCGTCCCCTGCGCAAACACTTTATTATCCGTTACCTGATGCATGCCGCCGTACGCGCCCATCAGAAGCAATGCCGACGCAAACACCGCAACGATCAAAATATTGAATACATATTGTTTTTTGTCGTTGCGCGCATTTTTACGCTTGAGCTTCTCCGATGCCTTCATCTACTTCATCTTCTCTTTCAGCGTCATCAATACCAACCTCATCTGCTGTTTTTCCTGCGGCGTCATCAAATAGCCGGCGTTCAATATCTTAAATACCTTCTTAAGCGCCTCCTCATAAAATCCTACCTTGATCAGTGCGCGTAATTCTTCGATATCTTCCTTTTTCCGGTCAAACGGCGTTTCCGGTTCTTCCTTCAGCTTTGCCGCAGCACGGCTTGCGATCTGTACAACATCATCCCTTGCCGCCTGATCTGTTTCTTCTTCATCCGCTCCCACAGAGGCATCCCCTTCGGCGAAGACGGCTTCCTCCACGGTGAGCGCCACATTTTCCACAGCCTCATCCGCGGCCATCTTCTCCGTTTCCCCAATCGCTGCTTCCTCGATCAGAGATTCTGCCGTTACATTTGGTTCCTCCACCGGGCCTTCCATATCCTGCTTCGGCTCATCCGGCTCCATGGCAGTCCCTTCGTCAAGCGCTTCGTCTTCCCCGGCATCCTCCGCATATTCCTCCTGTTGCCTTTCTTCCTCCGCCTTTTCTGCAACAGGCGATTCATCCGTTATCGATTCTTCATCCTCGCCCCAACCGTCGCCCGGCAGGAATCCCGGGACATTGCCTGCTTCCATGTAAACCGCCTCTTCTTCCTCCCAGACGGTTTCTTCCCGCGCTATTTGTTCTTCGCCGAATAATCCCCCGTCTTCTAAATCAGAGGGCAGATTTTCCGGCTCCTCCTGTTGCCTTTCGATCTCAATTCCGGCAATTTCATCTTCTTCTGCCAAAAATGCCGTCATAAATTCTTCGTCTTCTTTCTCTGCCAGTTCATGCTGCAACGCCATTCCCTCGGCTTCTTTCATTTGTGCCTGAAGCTGTGCATATGCTTCTTCACGCTGTTTTTCTTCCAGTGCCGCCAATCTTTGCCGCTCTTTTGCGATGCGCTGTTCCTCCCGCTTCTTTTTCCTCGCTTTCGCATGATGCTGCAGCGCCACGGTCATGATATATACAAGGATCAGTACGATCACTGCGCCCCCGGCCACCAATAAGACCGACTTAGCGTTTTGGAAAAAAGAAATATAGTAATACAACAATAATCCAGCGACGCAACCCACGATGATCGCCACGATCATGCCCAGTCTGTATCCCGGATTATCTTTGTTGATTATACAAGCCAAAATTACTCCTACAACCGCCAGAGCAATCATAATGACGATGTTGACGTCCAACCGGCATCTCCCACTCTTTTCTTATTTTCCCATACCTATCGCGTTTTATAATTTATCTCTTTTGTCAGGTATTATTTTATGATACAAAAACGCCCGAAAAGCCCTCTGTAAAAATAAATATTGCCTTTAAAACTTTATCATTTCCACTCTTCTTTGTCAAGAATTTCCAGGACATACAGCGCATACGCAAATCCTTATTATAAAAGACTTTCCGCGTAACAAACAAGGCTGCTTTATCCACAACCTTGTTCGTATACGCCAGTAACCCACTAAGCCCTGTGATTGACGGAATCTTTTAAAGATTTACCGGCCCTGAAAGCAGGGACTGTGGATTGGGGAATGGCGATCTTCTTTTTGGTCTGGGGGTCAACACCGGCCCGCGCGGCGCGTACCCGCGGCTCAAACATGCCAAAGCCGACGATCTGTACGCGCTCACCGTTTTTCAGGGCATTGGTAATGGAATCCAGAACTGCCTCGACCACGATCTCGGTGTCGTGCCGCGAAAATTGGGTACGCCGTGCAGCGGTGTCAATGAGTTGTTTCTTATTCATATCTAAGCTCCTCCTTTGAAAACATAAAATCTTGTTATACGGGCAATCTTCCAAAAGCATAAAAGTGTTCCTGCCAGTAAGGGGTATCGATGCGCGAATAACCTATGGGTTTCCCGCAATGCAGCATATAGCCATTGCCCACATAAATCGCCACGTGTGTGACCGGCCAGTTGGCGTCGTATGTCCCCTGGAAAAAGATCAGGTCGCCGGGACGCGCATCCGTGCTGTCAAGTGGATCGCAAGCGTCGAACAACCCCTGTGCGTTGGTACGTTCAATGGAAAACACACCGGAATTGTTAAGCACCCAACAAACGTACCCCGAGCAGTCGAACGATGTGTCGGGCGTAGACCCGCCCCACACATACGGCATGCCGATATATTGCTTGGCCTCGGCGATCAGGCGAAGATATACGGGGTCGTTATAAAGCTCACCGGGATAACCGTTCCCGCCGCCGTCCGTCAAATGGATCTCCGGGCGGTCGTCGCGCGTGGGTGCAGTGAGCGATAGTTCATCCGCCGCGATATATGCCATCTGCCCATCTTCGGTCATCACGGCATTGAAGCTGTCGTTGACGCGCACGGCATATACCGCGAGTTCCTGGCCGATGGAAACCTCCGCCACGGCCTGCGCCCCCTCTTCCGGCAATGCGAAAAGCTTTGTATCGCACAGTACGCTGCCCATACGCACTTCCGGTATCTGGCCCTGCTGTTTTTTGAAGATTTCGGGCATGGTATACGGCAGCGCAGTTTCGCTTGACGGGGATGCTTCATTCCCTGCTGCCCCCATTCCATCCGGCAGCGAAAGGGGCATTTCCAGTGCCAGTGCGGCGGTGCTGCTCAGCAGCAAGATACACATACAGAGAACAGCGGCCGCCATATGCCGCAAATATGCTTTTTTTACAACACGCCTTTTCATGGCTGGTTTTCCCTTTTTGTTATACATCCATTGTCAAGGCCAGCAGCACATCGCTGTGATCCGCTGCCTGCCCCAGCAGTTCTTCTGTGAGTACGGTGCCTGCCGCGATATGCAGTGCATTGTCCGCAGACACCACATCTTCCCTGACCGTCTTGCCCAGCAAATAGGCCATGGACTCCTTCTGCAGGAGGCTGGGCGCAGTGCCCTGCGGCGCTTCTTCACGCATCTGCGGTGCTGGTTGTTTAAGGATGGAATTCCCGGCTGGGTCTAAAAATACCATTGTGCCTGCCAGCGAAGCGATCTTTTGTGCGTCGAATTCCTGTCCGCCGTCTAAGATCAGCGTATCGAGCGCGCCTGATTTTTCGTCAAAGCTGAAATCCGCTACGCGGCCGATGACATCACCCGCGCTGGTGAGCGCTGTCGATCCCAAGATAAAGAAGCCCGTTTCGATCACTTTTAAGACATCTTTCGATTCGTACATTTTGCGCGCGTTGTCCACAGTGGACGTCATGATATAATCCGCGCCGATCCCCAGGATATCCCCTGTCGCGATCGCCCGGAAGCCGTAGCCGTCCTGATCCTTTAAAATCAGGTATTCCACAGTACGCCTGCCCGCATCGATCATGAAATCCTGCGCACTGCCGCTTTCCATGCCCTCGCGGATGCCCATGACCTTAAGTCCCAATACTTCTGATGCTTTTTTCATTTTTCATTTCCTCCCGTCTGTTTTCGTAATATTTGAATGATGGACTTAAGCTTGACACGCTCGTCCACGGTATATCCATAGTCCTTTTTTAAAGCCTGCTGCGCTTTTTTGAGCGCGGCCTCTGCCTGCTTGGCACTGATCAGGCACTTGATCACCTGCATCTCCGCCGCTTTTTTGACCTCGATCTCGTTCGTATGCTTGACCACATCGTTGAACTGCCGGGCTGCATAAATGTAATCCTTCTTGCCCTTCAGGCTATATGCCTGCCGCAGCGCGCCCTCCACGACGCGCATTGTCCATAACCCGTCCTCCGGTTGTTTCGCAGGTTCCTCTTCTTCCTGTTGTTCTCCCGGTTTCTCCATTTCTCTGGCGGCGATATGGATCTCCCCCCAGGGGATCGCCTTGCTGCGCGGCACTGCATCCGGTACGATGCCCTGCGCTTCTTTGAGCGCTTCGTTGCGCTTCTTCTGTCGTTTTACCCGCACGACCAGAATAGCGATCGCTACCGCCAGTGCGACGGCCCCTGCCCCGATACATACCAACAGCGCATTTTCCTGCAGGAATGCTACCACCCCCGGTGTATCCTCCCGCTCGATGGGCGTCAGGGGAACCGCGCCCGCTGCGGACGGCGTGGCTGTCGCTTTATCCGGTGATACTGACGCTGTCGCGGGAGAGGGCGTAGGCGTTATTGTGGACTGCGGGGCGGACGTGGGTACAGCAGTGACCGGAGCCCCCGCCTGCGTCCCCAGCTCGAGCGTCCGCAGCTGGGAAAGCGCGCCGTTTAAATATTGGTCGTCCCCCGCCTGCTTATAGATCAGGGTCACGGTATACAACGTCCCGTCCTTTGCCACCGTATATATCCTGGCGGAATACGCTTCTGCAGTACTGTCGCCGGTAACAGCGCCAGCCTCTTCACCGGCAAGCTCTTCCTGCGTAATATCGCCGAACGTATATCCGTCGCTCATCTGTGCCATGAGCTCTTCCAGATGCGCTGTCCTTGCTTCCGCACCTTCCTCCCCCGCTTCCAGAGGCTGCGAAGCCACTTTGAGAGAATAGGCCAGTTTTAACAGGCCGTCAGCAGCATCCTTTATATATACGCCTGTCAGCAGTCCGACATCCGGCTCGCTCTGTGCGCTTTTGAGCATATCATCCTTCATATTGGTATCGGAGGGGGTATAATAATACACATTACTGCCGTCCGGGACCTCAATGGAAAATCCGTCGCCCGCATATGCCCGCGCCGCAGCCGTGGCTCCCGCAAGGAATATGGCTGCCGCCAACATGCACGGTATGATACTTTGTATGATCCGTTTCATGTATCTCATTTCGTCTTTTCCCCAAGCTCCAGCAGTATCAGTTTAAGCCTGCTGCGTTCTTCCTGCGTAAGTCCGCCTGCCTTAAGCATTCCGAATATCCGTTTGATGGCCTCATCCGTATGTCCGGCTTTTATCATTTCCCGCAGGAGCGCCATTTCCCGTTTTTTTCCATTATCTTTTTCAAGTACAGTCAGTGCCGTTTCCTGCGGCAAGGCCGGCTTTTCCGTCTTCTTGTGTACCGCGTCCGCGTATTGCTGCGCCAGCGTGATACATACGTAAAGCAGGATCAGCAACACGCTTGACAGCCCTACGTTTAAGAGGATCGTTTGTATATTGCGGAAATAGATCACATAAAAATACAAAAGCTGTCCGGCAGCGTTCCCCAGCACGACCGCTGCTGCCATGCCCTTCCGGCGCCCTTTGCCTTTCATGGCCGTGCACACGGCGATCATCCCTATTACTGCTAAAAGCAAGATCGTTATCGTATTCAACTGTCTTCCTCTCCCGCACCGGGCGTCGCCTGCTGTTCCTCTTTTGGCGGCTGTTCCTCCTCTTTCTTTTTACGCAGGATCAATATTACGAGGATCACGATTCCCAAAACGATGATCGCCAGAACCATGGCCCACATCATTGCATCGATCCCCATGATTTTTTTGCTCACATTGAGCTGCGTGCCGTCTACGCCCGCAACGCCCTTGGGCAGGTTGTCCTCCGTCCCTTCCCGCACCGCCGTCACAGTCGCTTTGCCAGTTTCTTCGTCGACCTCCACCTCCACGATCACAGTATTGAGCCCTACACGCGCAACGATATGCACCGTGCCGTCTTCGCCAATCTGCAGGTCTGTCGTTTCATCATATGTCAGTTCAAATTCGCTGCTCGCCAGGATATTTCCGTCGTCATCCTTTACATAAATGGTATGCGGCCCGATCTCTACACTTTTGAATACCTCCCAGCCCGCGTTGTTCGTCCGTCCGTAATGTACCTTGGAGTGCAGCTCCAGCGGCAGGTTGGCCGCTGCCTCGCCGTTTGTATACGTCACCTTGACTGCCAAATCGATGGGAACGGCGCTTTGCATCGGAACCTCTTCCGTGGGGATATACGTTCCGGCGTTGTCCGCACTTGCAGACGGTGTGGCTGCCGGTATCTGTGTATCCGCAGGCGCGGCAGTGTCTGTCCCTTCAGGCGCCGGGGTTTCCGCCGGCACAGGTGTTGGCGTTGGCAGCGGTGCAGGATCCGGGAGCAGCAGCCTTACATTGTCCCCATCTTCCGGAATGCGCAAAATACCGTTTCCCTCTCCATAGCCAGTTTTGGTGATTTTGTAGTCGTAACCTCCCGCATAAAGATCCGTAAAGAGCGCATGCCCTGCACCGTCTGTACGCACGGCCTGTCCCTTTATCGTCACGACCGCGTCCGCGACCGCATTGCCGAGTGCATCCACCACATACACGTTCACGTCGTACCTGTTGCGCTGCATGACTACCGGTACCGTATGGCGTTTGTTTTTTACAACCGAGATTTCCCCGGCTGTATCCTGGTGTGTTTCGTGCTGCAGCAGGTAGGTATAATTTCCCAGCGGAACCTGCACCGTTGCCTGTCCTTTGGCGTTCGTTTCCGCCATCACTGCGCCGGGCGGCGTATCTGCCGCCGCTTCGCGCGTTGCCGCATCCTTCGGCTGTACCGAAACTGCCGCGCCCGCCACCGGATCGCCTGCATCGTTCGTCACCTCAAAGTCCACATACACGAGATTGTCCCCGCGGTAAAGGTATACGGTTTCCTGTAAAAACTGCCCTGTGTAGGTGACCCTGACCTCTTCGCTGTCGTAATATCCCACCTTTGTCACCACGAACACGTACCCTTTTCCGGACGCGTCCGGCGGGTCTGGAAGCTTGATGCCCGCATGTCCCTTTTCGTCGGTCACCGCCATCAGTACCGTATCCACATTCTCCGGCACGGTATTGACCACCGCTCCCTCAATGGGCTGGTGCGTCTGTGCATCCAGTACGGTAAACAGCAGCCGGTATTCCGTATCCACCTCCATGGTCACTGTCATGCTGTCGCTTTCTTCCCCCGTAAGCGGATCGATATACGACGTATCGCCCGGTTGGATACTGCCTGGCGGCGCGCCAAAACACACCCCGCCAAGGAGTGTCAAAAGCATGCTGACGATGATGATAGCCGCCGCTGTTTTCTTCATTTCTTCCTCTTTCCTGCCTTCAGCCCGTAACCGTGATGTTGATCCGCGCACCGGCAGAGCCCACTTCCCGTTTGCCGTCCGTTTCGTATGCTGTGAATACTGCCGTGGCCGGATAGATTCCCTTTTTCAGTTCCCGCAGGAGCGTTGCCTTTTCCACAAAGTATCCCGGTGCGATCAATCCTGATTTATATATGGTCTCCCCCGTATCGTCCAGCTTGATTTCCACTACGAACCCATACTGGTTGCCCGGAATGTTCTCAATGCGCAGGTTCCCCTCTGCCCCGCCTGTCGCAAATACGGGGTTGGAATTGATGGAGATATTGAGCATGCTGTCTGCGACGATCGTATTCAGCCGCTCACGGATCTCCTCGTCGCTCATATCAGGCAATATCCCCATCTGCGCGTTTTCTTCCGCCACAATCGCGTCCTCTTTTGCCTGCTGCTCGCCCTGCGGCTGCAATACGAACACATACAGCAGGGTTACGAGGATCGCGGCCAAGATCACGATGAGCGCCACCAGAAGGCCGCGGTTCCCTTTTTTCTTGTTCCGTTTTTCCATACTCTTTTTCCCTTAACCCGCCACTGTGATGACGATCTTTGCGCCTGCGGAGCCTACTTCCTGCTCCGTTTCCCGGTCGTACGCATAAAACGTTGCCGTCGACGGATAAACGCCCTTTTCAAGCGGTGTTTTCAGTTTGGTCTTTTCGATATAATATCCCGGCTCGATGACACCCGATTCGTATACCACGTCCCCTGTATCGTCCCGCGTGATAATGACGCGCATCAGGTACTTGTTGGCCGGTATATTTTCGATGCCCAGTACACCCTCTGCGTCGCCGGTCTCAAAATAGGGCGACGAATTGATGGAGATGTTGAACATTCCGTCCGCAACGATCTGCCGGAGTGTTTCGTCGATATCTTCATCGCTTTTGTACGAAAGCTGCCCCATCATCGCGTCAAGATCCCGCTGCGCTTTTGATTTTTCCCCGCCGAATACGCCGTTTACATACAACAGTGCTATTCCTGCCAAAATCGCGGCAACGATGACCACGACAGCGATCCAGCCTCTTTTCTTTTTCTTTTGTGCCATTTTCTTCCCCCCTGTACCAAAGCCGGTCATGCACGAAAAACAAACGCGTTGTTTTCCCTGCAAAACCGGCTTTTACCGGTTTTGCCTGTCCTGCTTACGGAACGGATGGCGTAATGACCGCATTATCGAACTGCGAGATCACGATCTCGATTTTGAACGCGTCCGCTTTACCCACTGCCGCGGGATAATCCGTTTCCTTGCCGCCCGCCTGTGCCGTTACGCTGATCGGAGCGATACCATCGCGCTCGATCTTCTGCAGGCCTGCTTCCAGCGTGCTTCCTTCGATCGACGCCGTACCGGAGCTTGTACCCGCGAGGGTGCCGAACGTTGCGCCGCCCATCGTCAGCTGCAGGTTGTTCTTATCGCCCGTATCGTCCGTCACGGAGTCCTTGAGGCCCCATGCCGTTGTCGAAGGATGCGCGATGCGCGCGACCATCTTGTCTACCTTGATCGCATAGGCCTGGTCCTTTTCAGCATCCGTCCAGCTGTCTTCCCCGCCGGACGTCGTGTTGATGATATTGACGCCCGTCGTCGGTGCGTATGTACGCGGCGCCGTTGCGCCTGTACCACCCTTGACCACCACCGGAATGGTGATCGGTACCGTTGCCGATACGTTAACGGGCGCTACCGTCGCTACCTCCACCGTTACCAGCGAGGATGCCGTCCCCGGCTCGCTGCCCATGCCGGAATTCGGGATGGTCGTGGAATCCCCGGCTGCCGCAAACCCGATGCTGCCCACTGACACAACCAGCACAGCTGCCAGTGCCAGCGCTACGATCATTTTTGTCTTTTTCATTTCTTTTTCTCCTTTCACATGAGAAATTTATGTTTTTAGGTTGCCCTTAATTAAGGCGATATATATGAACAGTGTAGCCACTGTTTTTTCCGTCAGTTCAGTACGAATACATTGATCTTCGCGCCCGCCGTACCCACTGCCTCCAGCGTTTTGGGATCCACCGCCGTGAAAGTCGCCGTGCATGGGTACGTTCCCTTGCCAAGGGCTACGTCCAGCTTGTCGTTCTGGATATACTGTCCCTGCTTGATCCCTGCGGATTCGTAGACCGTCTCCCCCGTATCGTCCCGCGTGATCCTCACCGTCATGTAATATGGATTGTTGGGCACGTTTTCGATACGCAGGTTGCCTTCGCTGTTCCCGTCCTCAAACACGGGATTCGAGTTGATGGAAATATTGAACATCCCATCCTCGACCACCTGGCTTAGCAATGCTTCGATATCTTCCTGGCTTTTGTCGTCGAAAAAGCCGTCCTTTGCCGCCTGGTCGATATCAAACCGCTTGTCGCTTTTTGCTACATTCTGGTAGATCAGGTATCCTGCCACCGCCCCGATTACTATGATTACTATGATCAGTATGGGTACGATCCTGCTTTTCTTTTGCTTTGTTTCCCTGCTGCCTTCTCCCATGGTTTTCTTCCCCCTCATACCTTGTCAAACCGGAACACATTCGCATAGGCCAGTTTTTTGCCCATATGCTTTGTGATGAATCCCGCTACGAGCGGCGAGCCGTATGTAAAACACCTCATCCCGCCGCCTTCGACCTCTCCTAGTACCAGGGCATTTGTGCTGCTTGCATTGCACACATACCCTTCCCCGCCCGGGAACGAAAACGGATTGCGTTCACCGTCCGGCTTTAATACCTTGAGCGCCACAGTATCCTCTGTTGCCGCCGTTTTGTCGTCTGTCAGGACGATCCCGTCCGTAGGCGTTTGCGCCTCGAAGCCGATGATGCTTACCCGGACTGCCGTGGAGCTGTCTTCGTTGTTGTTGTACACGCGCACAGCGGGAGGTGCGAACATCTTGGCAGCGCCCTGGTACGACGCCGCGACCAGCGGTATTTCCAGCGGTACCGTTACATCCAGGATGTCGTCCGCTTTCACCTCGATATCTATAGTCCCGTCGCCGTCCACGTCGATCCCCCCGGCAGCAGCCCTGCCCACATATCCATAGACCGGCACTTCCCCTGCAAGGCTGGCCGGATCGGACGGTGATGAGGATATGTCCTGCCCCTGCGGCGGTTCCGTGAACGCAGGCGTTGCAAAAGCTGCCTTGCCCCCTGCGCTTACCAATATGCATACCAGTATGATACTGACCAGTCGTTTCATATCTTCTTCCCTAGCCTTGTATTGTGATCACCAGCCCTGCGGCCGTCTGTCCCACCTGCTGTTTGGTATCCGGGTCGTACGCATAGATCGTGGCTGTCGCCGCATACTCGCCTTTTTTAAGCTCAATATCCAGCTTGTCCGTTTCGATACTCTGGTTGGGCATGATCCCTTTGGTCTCGTATACCACGTCCCCCGTATCGTCCAGTACGATCGTAACGCTCATCGGATAGGCGTTCGTCGCCGGGTTTTCGATCATCAGCGCGCCCTCTGCCTGTGCGTTTTTGAATACCGGCCGCGAATTGATCTTGAAGGAAAATGTACTTTCATCCACGCTCTGCTGCAACTGCGACAACATATCTTCCTGTGAAAGGCCGCTCATTGCGCCGTCTTTGGCGCGGTCGTCCGTCAAAAACTCCGCCGGTGACAAGCCGCCGATCACGCCCGTCAGAAGCAGGCCCGCAACCACCGCGCACGCCAGCACGACGACCACAACCACCACCAATGCCGTGTATTTTTTCTTCTTTCCTTCCGCCATACTCTCTTCTCTCTTTTTCCGCGTTTCTTTACCAGTGCCGTGACCGCCATATGGCGCCTGCGCTAACCGCTTTGTTCAAACTTCAGCGTCATGGAAAATCCTGCGCGCAGCGTCGGTATATCCGTCCAAGGTATACTGAATATGTTATAGTTCGGCGTATCGCCCGCAAAGGTGAACTTGCCTTGCGCCTTTGAATCCATCACCCCCAAAAGAATGGGTGTGAACGTTCCCTGCCTGTTTGGTACCAGCGCGCTCTTTTCCATGCCCGTGAACGCCCCCGCATCCGCAGAGGCTTCCTTTACATACAGCACCATTTCGTCTGCCGCCAACCGGCTGCCCGGCGCTACCAGGCTGAACCCGTTTTCCGCCCCGCTGTATTGTGCCGTATCTTCCATACCTGTCACGATCGCTTTCGTCTTTACAAACGCACTGTTGTTCTTCACCGTGTAATCCGGCGCAAGGAATCCGCCGCCAAACGTATTCGGCAGCACCGCAAACATCAGCTTCACCGGTACCGATACATTCAGCACATTTCCCTCGTCAAGCACGCGCTTCTCGCTTGTGTTTCCCACATTGTCCGTCGCGCGGATCATATGCACCGCCGTATTGGGATCGTCCGCCGTTTCAAACGAATACTTTCCATTTCCCTCGTCCGTTACGCCGCGTCCATAACCGGCATCCGCTTCCGTCTTCCACACAATGTTCGCCGCCGTTACACCGCTTTGCGTATCCGTTACTTCAAACGTCACCTTTGTGCCGCTTGCACCCGTATCCGTAAATAACACATTGCTGACCAGCGGCGCCGCCGTATCGATCCCGCCGACCGCCACTGCGCTGCTGTCTGCGCGCTGCCCGCCAAAACTTTCCGCATGCACGTAATATGTCCCTTCCGCCATCCCGTGTACGCTCTCGTACACATGGGCCGCCGCATCATTGAGCTGCATCTCGCAAGTGTTTTCCCTGCCTGCTTCGTCCGTCGAACACCAGACGCGGCCGAGCAGTGGCCAGCTGTCCGTCACTTCCGCGCGCAGTGTACGTTCCTGCGCCCACGCCGTATCCGCCTGCGCGGGATATTCGCTCACGCTGCCGATCACTGGCGGCGTGCCTTCCCGCATTTCCTCCGGGTTCCTTGTCACCTGCGGGTAATCCGCCTCCGGCGCCGTGATTGCCGTGTATATCCCGGCGTCCAGGCCGAAAAGCTGCCCCAGCATATCCGCTTTTCCAAGCTTTTGCGCTCCGCTGTCCGTGCCGGCGGCATTTCCGGCGCCCACGCCGTATGAGGCGCCGCCCACATCGCCGTCCCAGCCGTTATTCGTGAAAGTTGCGCTTCCGCCGTTTCCGGCGATCCCGCCCACAAAGTTTCCTGCTGCGGCCGCTTTGAGCATACCTGCATTATAGGTATCGTGCACCTGCACGTAGCCGTTTGCCGCTATGCCCACGATACCGCCCAGGTTTTGTGCCGCGCCCGTTTTTGTCGTTTGCACAACGCCCTTGTTGTAACTGCCCGCGATCACTGCCCGTGCGCTGGCCGAGGCGCAGCGCCGCCCACGCTGCCCGCGATCCCGCCGGCGCCCGTGCCTGCCGTCACTGCCGCTTTGCTGTAGCAGCCTTCGATATGTGCCGATGCCGACACGACGTTGCCCGCGATCCCGCCGGCCGACGCTGTAGCCGCTGTGACCGTCCCCGTCACGTCGCTGTTTAGGATGTTTGTTTCCCCCGTCACATAGCCTGCGATGCCGCCGATATTGCTGCCGCCCACAAATACCGCGTTGCGTACGTTCACATTGGCGATATCCGCCCCGCTCACATAACCGAACAAACCGCGGTTCGTACCCGTTCCTGTCGGCATCTTCACGTCGCTTACCGCATAGCCCCGGCCGTCAAAGCTGCCCGTAAAGGGCGCGTTCGCATTGCCCACCGGATTCCAGAACGTACTTGTTACCGCAATATCGCCCGTTTGTACATACATGGCGTACGGCCGCTGCGCCATGGCCGCAAGGTCTGCCTCGCTGGCTACCTCATAGACCTGCTGGCCTTCCCGGTTCTCCCGGATCTCCGGATAGCCCGCCGCATTTCCTTCATAGGCGTCCTCCGGCAATCCAAACAGATCCCCGCCGCGCATCTGCCTCGATGTCAATTTTTTTGCTTCCGTTGCCTTTTCACTGCCTGCCGCGCTCACGCCCCCCGTGCCGCGCGTCACCACGCTCGCATCGATACTCCAATAATTATTGATCAATACCGTCGTCGTCACGTTATTACGATTCCCAAGGATGCCGCCCGTATAGGTGCTCGTGCGTGCGTTTTGGATGCTGCCGATGTTATAGCAGCCTTCAATCCGCGTATTTGCGCCCGCGTTCCCCACGATACCGCCCGTGTTCTGGCTGCTGTTCGTGCTCGTTGTGGCAATATTTCCCTTGTTGTAACTGTTTTTGACCGTCGTCGGCGCACCCGCAGCTCCGCCGTACAAATACCCTGCGATACCTCCCACGTTTGCCGCCTGCGTCCCTGATTGTGCGCTTACGCCGCACAGGTTATAACAACCGTCGATCACCGAAGCATTGCTTGACGACGTATACCCAATGAGGCCGCCCACAAACACCATGCCCGTTATGCTGCCCGATACCGCCGCGCAGTTGGTAATGCTGCTTGCGCCGATACTGCTGTCTAAACGCCCCGCGAGCGCGCCTACATACTGGTTGCCCGTTACCGTCACATTTTCGAGCCGGACGTTTTTGATGTCTGCGCCGCTCACGTACCCGAATAAGCCCAGGTTGTTCGTACCGCTCACCACAAGGCCATCCAGCGCATAACCACCGCCGTCGAATACGCCGCTGAACGGTTCGCTTGCGCTGCCCACCGGCGTCCAGTTTCCAGTTAGCTCGATATTATTGAGCTGGATATGCACCGCATATGGATGGTTGGCCATATCCTTTAAATCTTCTTCCGTGCGGATATAATATACATCCGTTGGGTGTTTATCCGGGTTTGCCGTGATATCCGGATATCCTGTACGCACGAGCGTATAACCCGCATCCCCTGTCGGCAGGCCGAACGTCTTGCCCAGCATATCGGGCCGGGCCAGCTTCCCTGTCTTGCCCGTTTCGTCACTGCCGCCGCCGTCCGCCGCGCCGATCCCGTACACCGCGCCGTTGCCGCTTGCGTTCCAGTAACAGCCGCTGGCCTGCGCCTTGCCCGACAGTCCGCCGGCAACGCCGCCAATATTTGCCGTGCCGCTCGCCGCCACCGCGCCCGTGGCATAAGCGTCCGCAAGGCTTGCATCCGTAAGCTGCCCGATCACGCCGCCCACAAAACTGCCCGCTTCGCTGCTCACACGCCCCTTGCTGTAGCTTGTTTGAATGGTGGTCGTATCGCCGGAGGTACTGCCCGCCGCAAAGCCAATCAGGCCGCCCGTGTTCATACCTCCCGTAACGTCTGTTTTGCTGTAGCTGCCCGTAATATGCGCGGCGCATCCGTCGCCGGCAATAACCGAGCCCGCAAGGCCGCCAGCATTGCTGCTGCCCGTTACGCTGCCCACGCCGCTGTCGCAGTTTTCTATCACCATGCTGCCTTTCGCCAAGCCAACCAGCGCGCCCGCGTTGTTTCCGCCCTTTATTTCTATGTTTTCAACGCCTATATTTTTCAGCGTCGCGTCTTTAGCAACGCCAAACAGCCCCGTGTTTTCCTCTCCTGCCGCGCGCAGTCCGTAAATAAGGTATCCGCCTCCGTCATAGCTGCCTGTGAACGGTGTGTCCGCGCTGCCCACAGGAATCCACTCGCTTGTCAGCGTGATATCGTTTTTCTGGATATGCATGCCGTCCGGATGGTTTATAATATCCCGCAGGTCCTCTTCCGTATAAATCAGGTATACGCCGCTCGTCTGCAGCTTCGTCACATTCCCCGCGCCGTCTGTCGCGCTCAGCCAGTAGGCCCCGCCGTCCGTCGGTACCGTTCCTTCAAATACGCCGCTTCCTTCGGCTGTTTCGCGCATCTGCGTCCCCGCGCCGCTTTCCGTCCTGCTCCACGTAACTTTCGCGATCCCGCTCCCGCCGGTGTCTTTGACAGTCACGCTCAACGTGCCCGCGCTGTCAAGGGTATAGCCCAGGATTTCCGGCGCGATCGCGTCGATCTTTTTCAGTTCTACCGGCGTTCCCGTTTTCGTCACGTTGCCCGCCTTGTCGATCCCGTACACATAGTAGGTTCCCGGCGTTGTGATCTCTTCCTTGCTTTCCCAACAGTTTTCAATCGCGTTCCATTCCATATCCGTGCCCGACTCCGCGCCCTGCGCGCGATCCGTATAGAACAGCTTAAGCACGCCCGTTTCCGCATCCAGCGCCGTTGCGCCGATTTTGCGCGATTGTTCCCATGTATCGTTATCCGGTATCTGGAAAACGCTCTTTATGACCGGCGGCTCGCGGTCAGATTTCAGCCCTTCCGTCGTCCCGTCAAATATCACGATGTCGCTCGTCGTCCTCGCCTGTTCGTTTTCGTTCCATATGTATAGCGCATAATTTTCAGGATGATCCGCCACGTCCGCGGGAAGTGTGATATCAAATGTGCCATATCCGCTTGCGTCCGTCGCGATAAGGCGCGCCGCATATTTTTCTTTTGTATTTTTGTTTACCAGCAACCCCGCGATGTATGTCTGCCCAGCTTCATAGCTCGCGCTTGAATAGCGGATCGTCCCTTCCGTATGTCCCTTAAGGTGCGAGATCTGCGCAGTCAGCACGCCGTTCCCGCCGCGCTCAAACACGCGGAAGCTTTCGTTATCCTGCGTTCCGTACGTCGCAGCAAAGTTCGCAGGCGCGCTTCCAAGCGCTGTTGTCGTGATATTCGTCGTCGCCGCAGGGGCGCCGCCCGCATTATTTGCCGCCGTCAAAACGATTTTTGACGGATCGAGGTTGAGTGCGGGGCGAATGCTCCACGTCGTATTTACAGGTCCTGTCGTCGAAATTTGCCCTGTGTCATTAACACGATATATGTTGCTGTTGGTCGTGCTGTCAGGCGTTCTGAGCATCCAATATGTACCGGTTAGCCCACCCGCAGGATGCCAGTTTCCATCCTGTGTCTTGGAAACAGGCGTTGCGATTGCTGCTCTAGATCCCGAAGTCGGGAAATACACAGACGAAACTGCTTCCTGATACGAAATCGGAAACAACTTATCGAACACAGTCTTCCCTGTGCCGGCCGTGCTGGATTCCCCCTCGACAACCGTTTCCACCACCATGTTTTTTTGCGGATTTGTGAAGGCTGTATTCAAGAAACCACCATTGATACCCGTGCCGGAGGAGAAATCATAATCCCATCCCTGTGTACTGTTCAGCCACGCACGCGCGTGACTGCTTCCACTTTCCGAAGCATACAGATTATTATTGCCTGCGTTATTCCAATTTCCTCCTGCGAGTAAATACTCACTCATCATCAGCACGTTACCTGTCGTGCTCTCTACTGTACGCCAAAGGATCGGCTCGTTCGCACTTGCGCTGCTCTGCGGGTAATTCCCGAACCATACCATCGCTCTTTTATCTGTAGCGCTGCCATTCACGATCCCGTCATAATACGTGCTCACGTCCGTCGGCAGTACCGTGGACACCTTATCCACATACACCGGCGCGCTCGCGCGGTTTCCGTTGCTGTCCACCGCGATGATATACCATGTGCCGTTTTTGGCCACGCCCGTTTCCGATACATAGGTATCGCCCGCCGAAAGCACCAATTCGATCCCCGTCGTTGCGTTCGGGTCGGACGCAACGAACACGCGCTGTCCCGTTGCCCCGCTGCTCCACGCAACGTCCGCCTGCACGGCGCGGCTGTTTGCCACTGCGTTGTCCACCTGCTTCACGTTTGTTATAACAGGTATGTTCGGGTTGGCAATATCCGATACCACCACCGGGCCCGACACCGCGCGGTTGCCCGCCGCGTCGTACGCGATAATGTAATATGTCCCTTCATAATAGATGTTCTGGCTTTCCCATTGGTTACCCGATCCCACGGGAGTCATCGACGTTCCCGCAAGCGCGTTTTGATCCATGGAAACAAAAGCGTTCGTCACGCCGATGTTATCCGTGATGTCCGCCGCAACTTTCTTGACCTGCGCCGCGTCCGCCGGCTGCTGCGCTTCGTTTGCGATCACAGGCGGCTGCGTATCTTCCGGTATGCTGCCGATGTTTACGCTGAATTTCACAGGCTCGCTTGCTTTCTTCGTTCCTTCATTCTCGTTCCAGATGAACGCCGCATAGCTCCCGTCCGGCAGATCCGCCGGCAGAATAAATTCCGCATATCCATTTGTAGCCGTGATAGGCGCGATACGCCCCTGCCACTTTGCCTTGCTCGTCTTGTCCACGAGCAGCATATTGAAGTAATTCTGGTCGGACGCGCTCGCACCGAAATAGTCGATACGCACCGTATTTCCCGCTTCTGCGATCACGCGTTTGGCTGTCGTCGTACCAAGCGTAAGATTGACGTCCCGCTCAAAGACACGGAACGACTGGCTATCAGCTCCATAATTTATACTAAAGCTATCAGGAGCAGCGCCTGTAACTTTCGTGAGCGTACTCCCCACAGTTAAAGGCGCATCGCCATACGTACCAGAGGCCGTTAATATGACCTGATTTGGGTCAAGATTAACAGCAGGCCGAAGCCCGATCGTTGAGGATTCCACAGATATTTCCGTTGAGAAGTTGATCGCCCCAGCTACTTTAAGTCTGCTTGATTCCGTTGACGGCGTGCGCAGCCAGTAAGCGGAATAACCGTCCGCGTCTTCAAGTTTGCCGCCCGAATAACTGGTTGTTTTTGCCCAATCCGTTCCCATCGCTCTACTTTTTGTAATATCCCCGTCGTAATATCGATAAAGCTCGGTATTGCTGATGGCAAATACTTTGTCATACAGTGTCGTGGCTGCTGAGCTTTCCGGCGCGAGAGCAGTTGTCATAATCAAATTTTTATTTGCGTCGTTCAGGTTATTCAAAAATCCCTGATCCGCCCCTGAAAAATCAAAGTCGGTCACCAAATAGCTGTTCAGCCATCCCCTGACATTGCTCAGTATGTATTCGTTTCCAGAGGCTGTATTGTTATGCACATTACCGGAAATGAGGTTGTATTCCGTCATCAGTATGGTACTGCCGGTGGTGCTCTCCAATGTCCTCCATAGCAGTGGATGCCGCGTGCCATCGGCGCCCTGCATAAAATTGCCGAACCACACCATCGCGCGGTTTGCTTCGTCGAGCGCGCCCGTAGCGTTGGAAATCCCGTCATAGTACTGCGAAATATCCCCGATAGATGGATCTTCCGTGCCCGTCACCTCGATCTTGTAGACGCTCATCTCGTCTGTGATATTGCCTATGTTATCTACTGCATAGATATACCATGTTCCGGCCGGAATCATCGCCGTATATTGGTTACTTCCTACTGTCTGCGTGAACAAAATGCCGTCCACAGCATTTTTATATTCCTGCGACGCAAACACGCGCGACGGGTTTACGCCCGACTGCGTATCAATTACTTGCGCGGTAACATATTGTACATAAGTTGACGGTTCGTTACCCACCATGACATTTGAGATATTCGGCGAATACTTATCCACATACAGCGTGAACTTAAACGCGCTGCGCATGCCTGCCGTGTCGTACGCGATCAGGTATTTCTGCCCGCCGTTTACCCAGTCGTCCTTTGTGGCCTCATAGGTATTCTCTGCGCCCGCCTTTTTCGACAGAAAAACGTTCGTTGCCGCGCTTGGCTCCGCGTCGATGCTGTCCGCGATATATACTTTCGCATCGTCCACCGCCGTGCTGCGCGGCCTAACGACCGCTTCTACCGTCTTTTCGCCGTTTGTCCATTCTTCGTTTACCGCCCCACGGTATAAATTCGTCACACTCACGATCTCCGGCCCCATCTGGTCAAGCGCGTACATCATCGGTTCGCTTGTGTTTTTATCCGCTTCGCTCTCGTTCCATATATACAGGCGGTACCCTTCCGCCCCTACGTTGACGGGCAGCTTGACCGTTACGCTGCCATCAGCAGCCGTAACCTTTGCGATCCGCCCCGTCCATTTATCTTTCGTCGCCGTATTCACCAGCATTGCCGAAATATAGTTGTCGCGTCCATATGTCGCGCCCGTATAATCAAAGGTCACCGTATCCACGCCGCCATAGCCCGTTCCTGCCGTCAGCGTCATTTCCTGTCCGCCGCGCCGGAACACACGGAAGCTCTGGCTGTCCGTCCCATATGCTAAAGCAAACGAAGAGGGCGCGTCTCCCGCCGCCTTGACGAGCGCCGTATCCTCGCCCAGCACTGCCGGACTGCCGCCCGTATTGCTTGCCGCCGTGAAGACCACCGCCGACGAGTCGAGGTTAATCGCGGGACGCGCCGCCGCGTCATTATTGGTTACATTTGCATTATGATCCGCTATATATCCGCTTGCGCTGGTATATCCCTCGGCATGAACCTGGTGAGCCGTCCCATCATAAGGCGAGCGCGTAAACCAGTACCCATAATTATTGTAGTGATATCCAGCTTTTCCAGTCATTGTTCCATAAACCGACGTATAACTATTATTGGCTCCGTTGTTGCTTGCATTGGGTGTAATAATCGTTTTTAAATCCGTATCGCCCGCAAAATATTTGACATCTTTCGTATCGCCTGCCGAAAGCGCGAATACCTTGTCAAACACCGAATACGCCTGTCCGTTGTTCCCATATAGGCCGCCCCACGCAGCAGCATTCCCCGCCTCTGTCGTGATTTTTGTCGGCAGGATCAATCCCTTCTCTTCTGCCCCAAACGCGTTGATATAGAACGAAGGATACGTCGTATCGCTTTTGATATACCTGCTGTAATTGCCATCCGATACCATACCCGCGCCGCCGTTCATCCACGCACGGATATCGCTCGATACCTTGTTTGCGTTGTTGTACCAGAACTGGTTATAATTGCCCGTATCCTTATCAAAATACGACGTATACGGCGCGTATTCAGAAAGAAGCGTGATACTGCCCGCGTCGCTTTCCAGCGTGCGCCAAAGCATAGGCTCGTTTGCCGTAGCCGCAGGCGCGGACTGCGGCCATCCGCCGAACCATACCATCGCGCGTGCCGCCGTACCCATGCCGTTCACGATCCCGTCATAGTACGTACTAATATCGTCTTTTGACACCAATTCTATCTTATCCACAAGCACGCGCACTTCCGCGCGGTTGCCCTCTGCGTCGTACGCCACCACGTAATAGACGCCGTTCTTCTTCAGCGCGGATACCGTCTGGTAGGCATCCCCGCTTCCAGTTTTTTGCATCTCTACATCGCCTGTTTCCATGCCCGTGGAGTTGTCGCGTTCCGTCACATAGACCTGCGTAATCTCCGCGCTGCCGCGCATAACGTCCGCAGTGACATTCTTTTCCGCTTTGAGTTCGTCCGTTTCCTGCTTCCCGTTCGTGATCACCGGCGGGTTCCCGTCGCTCATCCCGATGTCCGATACCGGGATTGCGCCGGACACGCTGCGGTTTCCGAATACATCGTAGGCGATGACATAGTATGTATCGTTCGTGTACAGTGTTTGGCTTTCATACACATTGCCGCCGTTTGCCGTCATGGAAATACCGCTCATCGCGCCGGGGTTCGTCGCCACGAAAATATTGCTGATCCCGCTTGCGTCGCTTGCCGTAATCGTGATATTCTTGGTCGGCGCTTTCGTTCCCGCCGCCGGAACCTGCGTACCGTTGCTCAAAACCGGCGCGGTTTCCTCTTTTGCCTGCCCGATATTCACCGTAAATTTCACCGGCTGGCTCGCCTTGCGCTGTTGTTCGTTCTCTGCCCATAGGAACATCGCATAGCTGCCGCTTGCAAGGCCGGACGGCAGCGTGATTTGCAGCGTACCGTTTTCATCCGTGATTTTTTGTAACCGCGCCTGGTATTTCTCGTGCGTCACTTTATTGACAAGCAGTACGCCCGCGTAAATATCCGCGCCAATTTTCGAGCGCGTTGCTCCCTCGTATGAAACGTCCAGCATATCGCCTGCCAGCGCCGTGCGGACATCCCCGTTGATATTGCCCATCGTGAGGCTGCCGTCCGTTACGCGCTCAAACACACGGAACGTCTGCGAATCGCTGCCGTAAACCGTATCAAAAGAGTCCGGTGCGCTGCCCGTTGTCTCGGTCAGCGTTCCGCTTGTGCGCGGCGCGCTGCCGTCGTTTCCTGCCGCGACAAGCATGATCGAGGAACTGTCGAGGTTTGTCGCGGGGCGCACGCCATGTATACAAACCGACAAAGAAGCAGTTGCTCCCACGATATTACCGGCTTGATTAATGATACTTACCTGATTATATTTCGCCGAGGAGAACGGCTCCGGAATATAGTAATGTATATATCCATCCGCAGTAACTTCCGAAGTGTAGCCATCTGCCATAAGTTTATTCTTTGTGTCCGTGGTCGCCAGTACTTTTCTGGCCGCCGCGTCTTTATAATATTTTGGATCTGTTGCCTGTGCCGAATTTAAAAGGAACAGTTTATCGCTTGTTGGGATACCATAACCCCACGCCTCGCCGTCTTTGTCGGGAGGCTTAACGATCGTATTCAGCGTCAACGCTTTTTCGGTTTCTGAAAACGCGTTATTCAAAAATCCATTGGATGCGTAATCTACCGTGCGCCCCTGCAAATT